>NZ_NWSW01000003.1:0-376429 GCF_002531805.1 Rhizobium sp. M1
TCGCCGCAACGATGCCGCGCGTCGATTTGCAGGATACGGTGAGTACGACGTTTTTCATGCTGTCTCTTCCTTGGCCAGATCAGGTGCCCGGGGATGCGACACGCCGAAGCTTGTCAGCCCCGGCGTGTCGGTGGTCATTGAGGAGTCTGTCGGTCCTTCAGATGTCGAGCGTGCTCATCCGCTCCCACTCGGTAAAATGCGAGCAATAGGCATTCCATTCCCGATGTTTGAGCTTGAGGTAGGCGGCGGAAAATTCCGATCCGATCGCCGCCTTCAAGCCCTCGTCGGCATCGTAGGCGCGAAGCGCATCGAGCAGGTTGAGCGGCAGCCGCGGCGCGTCCTTCACCAGATGCCCCTCGGCATACATGTCAATATCGTGGTGCGGGCCGGGGTCGGCCTGGCTGCGGATGCCGTCGAGGCCGGCGGCGATGATGATCGCCTGCAGGAGATACGGGTTGACCGCCCCGTCCGGCAGGCGCAGCTCGAAGCGCCCCGGCCCCGGCACGCGCACCATATGGGTGCGGTTGTTGCCGGTCCAGGTGACGGTGTTCGGCGACCAGGTGGCGCCCGAAGTCGTGCGCGGCGCGTTGATGCGCTTGTAGGAATTGACCGTCGGATTGGTGATCGCGGCAAGCGCCGAGGCATGTTTCATGATGCCGCCGAGGAAGGTCTTGCCCTGAGCAGAGAGGCCGAACGCCATTTCCTTGTCGGCGAAGGCGTTGACCTTGCCGTCGAGGTCCCAGACCGAAATATGGGCATGGCAGCCGTTTCCGGTCAGGCCTTTGAAGGGCTTCGGCATGAAGGTGGCGCGAAGCCCGTGCTTCTCGGCGACCGATTTGACCATGAACTTGAAGAAGGAGTGCTTGTCCGCCGTCCTCAGAACGTCGTCATATTCCCAGTTCATCTCGAACTGGCCATTGGCATCCTCGTGGTCGTTCTGATAGGGCTTCCAGCCGAGTTCGAGCATGTAGTCGCAGATTTCGGCGATGACGTCGTAGCGCCGCATCACCGCCTGCTGATCGTAGCAGGGCTTTTCGGCGGTATCGAACTGATCCGAGATGACAGAACCATCGGCAGAGATGAGGAAGAACTCGGGCTCGACGCCGGTTTTTACCCTGAGCCCTTCTTTCCCAGCCTCAGCGACCAGTCTTTTCAGCAGCACGCGCGGCGCTTGTTCGACAGGCCGATCGTCCATGACGCAGTCGGCCGCAACCCATGCGACGTCTTTCTTCCAGGGCAGCTGGATGACGGAGGAGGCGTCGGGAACGGCGAAGAGATCGGGATGGGCGGGCGTCAGATCGAGCCAGGTTGCGAAGCCGGCAAAGCCTGCGCCATCCTTCTGCATATCGGCGATGGCTTCGGCCGGGACCAGCTTGGCGCGTTGGCCGCCGAATAGGTCCGTATAGCTGATCATGAAATATTTGATGCCTTTTTCGGCGGCGTATTGCGAGAGGTCGAGTGTCACGTTTGTCCCCTTATGTTGATCTTAGACACTTGATGATGAAGCCGGCCGCATCCTCCCAAACGCGGCCGGCCGGGTGTTCTTAGAAGCCGGTCTTGCCGGGGATCCAGTTGGTGCCGGCAAGCGGCACTTGCGCCATGGCCGAGGCCTCGATCGTCAGTGCGACGAGGTCTTCCGGCTCGAGATTGTGCAGGTGGTTCTTGCCGCAGGCACGCGCGATGGTCTGCGCCTCGAGCGTCATCACCTTCAAATAGTTGGCAAGGCGGCGGCCGGCCGCGACCGGGTCGAGCCGCTTGGCGAGTTCCGGGTCCTGGGTGGTGATGCCGGCCGGATCCTTGCCTTCATGCCAATCGTCATAGGCACCGGCCGTCGTGCCGAGCTTCTGATATTCCTCTTCCCAGTGCGGATCGTTATCGCCGATGGCGACGAGTGCCGCCGTGCCGATCGCCACCGCGTCGGCGCCGAGCGCCAGCGCCTTGGCAACGTCGGCGCCGGAGCGGATGCCGCCCGAAACGATAAGCTGCACCTTGCGATGCATGCCGAGCTCCTGCAGCGCCTGGACGGCCGGACGAATGCAGGCGAGCGTCGGCATGCCGACATTCTCGATGAAGACGTCCTGGGTC
Organism: Rhizobium sp. M1; assembly: GCF_002531805.1. Classification (NCBI taxonomy): domain Bacteria; kingdom Pseudomonadati; phylum Pseudomonadota; class Alphaproteobacteria; order Hyphomicrobiales; family Rhizobiaceae; genus Rhizobium; species Rhizobium sp. M1. The sequence goes on from NZ_NWSW01000003.1 coordinate 2,086, forward strand.
GCCGCCGTGCCGCCCTGCATGCCGTCGAGCACGACGACATCGGCGCCGGCCTTCACGGCAAGCGCGGTGTCGTAATAGGGACGCGCGCCGCCGACCTTGACGTAGATCGGCTTTTCCCAATCGGTGATCTCGCGCAGCTCCATGATCTTGATTTCGAGATCGTCGGGGCCGGTCCAATCCGGATGGCGGCAGGCCGAGCGCTGGTCGATGCCCTTCGGCAGGTTGCGCATATTGGCGACGCGGTCGGAGATCTTCTGGCCGAGCAGCATGCCGCCGCCGCCGGGCTTGGCACCCTGGCCGACCACGACTTCGATGGCATCGGCGCGGCGCAAATCCTTAGGATTCATGCCGTAGCGCGACGGCAGGTACTGATAGACCAGCGTCTGCGAGTGGCCGCGCTCCTCGTCGGTCATGCCGCCGTCGCCCGTTGTGGTCGAGGTGCCTGCGATCGTCGCGCCGCGGCCGAGCGCTTCCTTGGCATTGCCGGACAGCGCGCCGAAGCTCATGCCGGCAATGGTGATCGGCGTCTTGAGCGTGATCGGCTTCTTGGCGAAGCGCGAGCCGAGCACCACCGTGGTGTCGCACTTCTCGCGATAACCTTCGAGCGGATAGCGCGAGATCGAGGCGCCGAGAAACAAGAGGTCGTCGAAATGCGGAACCTTGCGCTTGGTGCCGGCGCCGCGGATGTCATAGATGCCGGTGGCAGCCGCGCGGCGGATTTCGGCGAGCGTATAGTCGTCGAAGGTCGCGGACTTGCGTGGCGGGGTATAGGGGTTGTGGTAGCTCATGGGGGTCCCTCGCCTCAGTACGCGTCGGCGTTGTCGATGTTGAAATTGTAGAGTTTGCGGGCGGAGCCGTAGCGCTTGAACTCTTCGGGCCTGACGTCCGTGACCCCGGCCTTGTCCAGCAGTTCGGCAAGCTTCTCCAGATGCTCGGGCCGCATCTCTTTCTCGATGCAGTCGGCGCCCAGGCTCTTGACCTCGCCGCGGACGAAAAGCTTGGCTTCGTAGAGCGAATCCCCCAGCGCATCGCCGGCGTCGCCGAGCACGACGAGATGGCCGGACTGGCCCATGAAGGCCGACATGTGGCCGATGCTGCCATGCACGACGATGTCGATGCCCTTCATCGAAATGCCGCAGCGCGAGGCCGCATTGCCCTTGATGACGAGCAGGCCGCCTTGGCCGGTGGCGCCGGCATACTGGCTGGCGTCGCCTTCGATGACGACGGTGCCGGACATCATGTTTTCGGCAACGCCCGGGCCGGCGGACCCGTGAACCGTCACCCTGCCGCCGTCATTCATGCCGGCGCAATAATAACCGACCGAGCCTCTGACGGCGACCGTGACGGGGCTGTCGATGCCGACGGCGACGGCATGGCTGCCGCGCGGGTTGAGGACTTCGAATTCGGTGTCGTTGGCGCCCTTGGAAAGGGCGTGCAGCGCGCTGTTCAGCTCGCGAAGAGGGGTGTTGGAAAGATCGAATGTGGGCATTGGGTCCTCATTGGTCGGGGGAGACGGTCTCGGCCGGCTCCTGCTTTCAGGCGCCCCTCAGGCGGCCTTGTCGTGATCCCAGAAGTAAACGGTTGCCGGCTCCGGCTCCCAGACGCGGGCATTCTCGATGCCGGGAAGGTTGACCAGCGCGCGGTATTCCGAGCCGAAGGCGACATATTGCTCGGTCTCGGCCATGACGGCGGGCTTGCAGGCGATCGGATCGCGCACCACGCCGAAGCCGGACTTGGTGCCGACGACGAAGGTGAAGAAGCCGTCGAGATCGTCGAGCGCACCGGTCAGCGCCTGGCCGAGATCCTTGCCCTTGGCCATCTCGGCCGTCAGATAGGCGGCGGCGACTTCGGAATCGTTCTGCGTCTCGAAGCTCATGCCTTCGCGGATGAGTTCGCGGCGCAGATTGTTGTGGTTGGAGAGCGAGCCGTTGTGCACCAGGCATTGGTCGGCGCCGGTCGAGAACGGATGGGCGCCGAGCGTGGTGACGGCGGATTCCGTGGCCATGCGGGTATGGCCGATGCCGTGGGTGCCGCTCATCGCACGCACGCCGAAGCGCGCCACGACGTCTTTGGGAAGACCGATTTCCTTGTAGATTTCGACGCTCTCGCCCGATCCCATCAGACGGACCGCCGGGCGGATTTCTTCAAGCGCCTTGCGCACGGCGCCGAGCTTCGAGGCTGCGAGCTCGATGACCGCATGCGTGCTCTTGACCGAGACCTCGGCTCTAATGCCGGCCTTATCGAGGTCGCCGGCAAGGCCTTCGAAGTCCGCGCCCGGATTGGCGGACTGAATGGTGATTTTCGCTTTGCCCTCAGCCGTTCCGCCATAGATCGCGATGCCGGCGGAATCCGGGCCGCGATCCGTCATGGTGATCAGCATATCCGAGAGCAGATTTCCCAGCTGGGGTTCAAGGCTCTTGTCCTTGAGGAACAGTCCAACAATGCCGCACATAGCGCGTGCCTCCGTTCATGTTGCGAAAGGAGTAACAGCTCTGTTTGCGGTCTTCAACTGGGAGGAATAAATTTTTCTTTTAAGGCAACATCAGCCTCTGGTGACTTGTTGGGGATAGCTGATGATCGAGAGATACCGGCTCGGCAGTTTCACCAGCTGCTCCGGCCCATGCGGCGCATCGGCGTCGAAGAACAGGCTGTCGCCCGGCTGCATCTGGAAAAGCTGGTCGCCGTGGCGATAGACCACCTCGCCTTCGAGCATGTAGAGAAACTCCATGCCCTCGTGCTGGAAGGTCGGGAAGATGTCGGAATCGGCCGTCAGCGTGATGAGGTAAGGCTCGACGATGACTCCGCTCGAATTGTTGTCGATATGGCCGAGCAGATTATACTGGTGGCCGGCGCGTGTGCCGCGGCGTTCGAGCTCGATGCCCTGCCCCGCCTTGACGAAGACGGCATTGCGCGGTTCCTCAAAACGGCGGAAGAAAGCGGTCATCGGCACGCCAAGCGCCCGCGACAGCGATTGCAGCGTCGTCAGCGACGGCGAGATGTTGCCGTTCTCGATCTTCGACAGCATGCCGAGCGAAATGCCGGTCGCGGCGGCGAGATCGGTGACGGTGATGCCGAGTTTCTTGCGATAGGCCCGCACCTCATGGCCGATCGCCATTTCCAGGTTGTTTTCCTTCGGCTCCCGAACAGCGTGCGGATCCTGGGAAAGGGGCGCACGTGTGCCATGGTCCGGTTGTTCTGCCGTTTCACGCTTGGTTGTCATGAATGTCCCGCCGCCTGCTTTTTGTCCCGTTGCCAACCTATCGCCCTGGTGAAAGTTCCTCAACCATGAAGAAACTTAATCCCGCCGCGCCTGCCGCGGCGCGACGCCATAGAGGGCGCGGAACATCCGGGAAAAATGGCTGAGACTGGAAAAGCCGGTGGCCACAGCGATCTCCGAGACGGAAAGCGGGCTCTGTTTCAGCAGGCGCTGGGCGTGCTGCAGCCGGATCCTGTGATATTGATCGAGGAAGGTGGTTCCGAGATGGGCTGCGAACAGCCGGTCGAGATGGCGGGCGGAAACACCGGCGATGCGCGCCATGGCGGCGCGGCCGAGCGGCATTTCGATCGTCTCCTCCATGCGTTCGAGAACGCTGAGCAGGCCGGGATGGTGGACGCCGTAGCGCTCGGCGAGCGAGGCGCGCTGCGGTGCGGCGGGCTCGTTGACCTCGGTATGAAGATACCAGTCGCTGACGCGGCGGGCGAAATCCGGCCCCATGCGCTCGGCAATCAGCACATGCATCATGTCGAGCGGCGCAATACCGCCGCCACACGTGATGCGGTTGCCGTCGATCATGAAGCGCGCCTGGCGCGGCGAAAGATCCGGGAAGGCTTCGAGAAGCGCGGCCGCATGTTCCCAATGGATGGTGAAGTCGCGGCCGGCAAGCAACCCAGCCGCCGCCATCAGAAAGGGACCGCCTGAAATGCCGCCGATCCTCACACCTTCGCGCGCCAGCTGCCGCAGGCAGGCAAGGACGCCGGGATAACGCCAGTCCCGCGGCGAGCCGCCGGCGCAGACGAAGGCCGTGCCGAGATCGGAGCCCCTGGCCGGAAGAGGTTCGGCCGGCACGGGCACGCCCGAGGAGGAGAGCACCGGCGCGCCATCCGGCGAGAAGATCGACAGGCGATAGATTTCTCGCCCAGCCAGAAGATTGGCCGCCCTGAGCGGCTCGGTCGCCGAGGCATAGGACATCAGCGCAAATCCCGGGATCAGGATGAAGCCGATCTCCTGGACATTTCTGCTATCGGGTGAGGACATGTCTCTTTTCTAACCATTGATGTCCCTATTGCGCAAGTCGCGCGTCGCCTTTCTGGCATCATGCGGACGTTCCATTCGGATTGACCCATGCGCTATTCCGCTCTTTCGATTTTCCTCAACGGCCTTCGCGGCAATAAAAGCTGGGCGCCCGCCTGGCGCGACCCCGCGCCGAAGCCGCATTACGACGTCGTCATCGTCGGCGGCGGCGGTCACGGTCTTGCCACCGCCTATTATCTCGCCAAGGAATTCGGCGTCACCAACGTCGCCGTCCTCGAAAAGGGTTATCTCGGCTCCGGCAATATCGGCCGGAACACGACGATCATCCGCTCGAACTACCTGCTTGCCGGCAACAATCCCTTCTACGAGCTGTCGATGAAGCTTTGGGAAGGGCTGGAGCAGGATTTCAACTTCAACGCCATGGTCTCGCAGCGCGGCGTGCTCAACCTCTTCCACTCCGATGCGCAGCGCGACGCCTATACGCGCCGCGGCAACGCCATGCGGCTGCACGGCGTCGACGCCGAGCTTCTCGACCGGCGGGCGGTGCGCAAAAAGCTACCCTTCCTCGATTTCGACAATGCCCGTTTCCCCATCATGGGCGGCCTGTTCCATCCGCGCGGCGGCACGGTGCGCCATGATGCGGTCGCCTGGGGTTATGCGCGCGGCGCCGACAGCCGCGGCGTCGACATCATCACCCAGTGCGAAGTGACAGGCATCCGCACAGAAAACGGTGAGGTGACCGGCGTCGAGACCAGCAGGGGCTTCATCGGCTGCGGCAAGCTGGCGCTGGCGGCGGCCGGCAATTCCACCACCGTCGCCGATATGGCGGGCCTCCGCCTGCCGATCGAAAGCCATGTGCTGCAGGCCTTCGTCTCCGAAGGGCTGAAACCGTTCATCGACAATGTCGTCACCTTCGGCGCCGGGCATTTCTATGTGTCCCAGTCCGACAAGGGCGGCCTCGTCTTCGGCGGCGATATCGACGGCTATAATTCCTACGCGCAACGCGGCAATCTGGCGACCGTCGAGCATGTCGCCGAAGCCGGCGTGGCGATGATCCCGTCGCTGTCGCGGGTGCGCTTCCTGCGCTCCTGGGGCGGGGTCATGGACATGAGCATGGATGGCTCGCCAATCATCGACCGCACCCATATCGACAATCTCTATCTCAACGCCGGCTGGTGTTACGGCGGCTTCAAGGCCACACCCGCCTCCGGCTTCTGCTACGCCCATCTGATCGCCCGCAACACGCCGCATCAGACGGCCCGCGCCTTCCGGCTCGACCGTTTCGCCCGCGGCTATCCGATCGACGAAAAGGGCGTTGGCGCCCAGCCCAATCTGCACTGAGGACACTCAACATGGCGAGCCTGATTTCCTGTCCCCATTGCGGCGCCCGGCCAAAGGAGGAATTCTCGATTCGCGGCGATGCGAGCCTTGCCCGGCCGGCGCCGGACGCCAGCGCGGATGCCTGGTTCGACTATGTCTATCTGCGCGACAATCCGCGCGGCCGGCATAGTGAATTTTGGCATCATTCCTCCGGATGCCGCCGCTGGCTGATCGTCGAACGCGATACCGTTACTCATAAGGTCCATGGCGTCAGGGATGCCGCCCTTTCAAAGCTCGGCGGAGAACCGGCATGACGAGCTTCCGTCTTTCCTCCGGCGGTCGCATCGACCGCGCCATGACACTCGGCTTCAGTTTCGACGGCAAGGCGCTGGAAGGCCATCCGGGTGATACGCTCGCCTCGGCGCTGCTGGCCAACGGCATCCAGCTCGTCGGCCGCAGCTTTAAATATCACCGCCCGCGCGGCATCCTGACGGCGGGAGCCGCCGAACCGAACGCGCTGGTGACCACAGGCAGCGGCGGGCGCACCGAACCGAATACGCGCGCGACGATGATCGAGCTTTACCATGGGCTGACGGCGAAGAGCCAGAACCGCTGGCCTTCGCTCGGTTTCGATGTCGGCGCCGTCAACAGCCTGCTCTCGCCTTTCCTCAGCGCCGGTTTCTACTACAAGACCTTCATGTGGCCGGCGGCCCTCTGGGAAAAGCTCTACGAGCCGGTGATCCGCAAGGCGGCGGGCCTCGGCAGAGCCTCCTACGAGGCCGATCCCGATGCCTATGAGAAATGCTGGGCGCATTGCGATCTGCTGGTGATCGGCGCCGGCCCGGCCGGTCTTGCCGCAGCACTCACCGCCGGCCGCGCCGGGGCCCGCGTCATCCTTGCCGATGAAGGCCCCGAGCTCGGCGGCAGTCTGCTGTCCGAAAGCGGCCCGATCGAGGGCAAGCCGGCGGACGCTTTTATCGCCGAGCTGCTGAGCGAACTCGAGGTGCTGGCAAATGTCCGCCGCCTGCCGCGCCTGACCGTCTTCGGCTGGTACGACGACAATGTCTTCGGCGCCGTCGAACGTGTGCAGAAACATGCGGCGCTGCCCGATCCGGACCGCCCGGTCGAACGCTTGTGGCGCATCGTCGCCCGCCAGGCGATCCTGGCGACTGGAGCTGAGGAGCGGCCTCTGGTCTTCGGCGGCAACGACATTCCCGGCGTGATGATGGCAGGCGCCATGCGCAGCTATTTCAACCGGCAGGCAGTCGCACCCGGCAAGCGCACGGTGATCTTTACCACCAACGATGCCGGTTACCGCACTGCCGCCGATCTTGAAGCCGCCGGCCTCTCCGTTGCGGCGATCGTCGACAGCCGCGCGGATGCGGGCAAGGGCTGGCAGGGGCGTGCCGAGGTATTGAAGGGCGCCCGGGTGGTCGATGCCCATGGCGGCCAACACCTGCGCGGCGTCAGCGTCGAAACCGCTGGCGGCACCCGCCGTATCGAAGCCGATGCGCTTGCCATGTCGGGCGGCTGGAGCCCGGTCATCCACCTTGCCTGCCATCGCGGCGCAAAGCCGCAATGGTCGGACGAGGCGGCGGCGTTTCTGGCGCCGGCCGCGCAAGACGGTCTTGCCGTTGCCGGCTCGGCCGCAGGCCTCCAGGAAATCACGGCCTGTCTGGGTGATGGAGCCGCAAAGGCGGCCGCCGCCCTGAAGGCGATCGGTTTCGCAGCCGCGGAACCGGCCTTTGCTGCTGCGCCGGAAGCGGTTCGAGGCTCAAAGCCGCTCTGGTCCGTCAAGGGCTCGAAGGGCAAGGCTTTCGTCGATTATCAGAACGACGTGCATCTCAAGGATCTCGGCCTCGCGGTGCGCGAAGGCTACGGCCATGTCGAGCTTGCCAAGCGTTATACCACCAGCGGCATGGCGACCGACCAGGGCAAGCTTTCCAACATCAACGCCATCGGCATCCTCGCCGAGGCGCGCGGCGTGTCGCCCGCCGAGGTGGGAACGACGACCTTCCGGCCCTTCTATACGCCGGTCTCCTTCGGCGCTCTGACCGGGGCATCGCGCGGTAAGGATTTCCAGCCGGCGCGCAAATCGCCGCTGCACGGCTGGGCGAAAAAGAACGGCGCCGTCTTCGTCGAAACCGGCCTCTGGTACCGTTCCTCCTGGTTTCCGCGCACAGGTGAGGCGACATGGCGCGATAGCGTCGATCGCGAAGTGCTGAATATCCGCAAAAATGCCGGCCTCTGCGACGTCTCCACCCTCGGCAAGATCGAAATCTTCGGTCGCGATGCCGCCACCTTCCTCGACCGGGTCTATTGCAACGGCTTCGCCAAGCTTGCCGTCGGCAAGGCGCGTTACGGCATCATGCTGCGCGAGGACGGCTTCATCTATGACGACGGCACTACCAGCCGCTTCAGCGACGAGCATTTCTTCATGACGACGACGACGGCGCTTGCCGCCGGCGTGCTCACCCATCTCGAATTCTGCGCCCAGACGCTGTGGCCGGAGCTCGACGTCTGCTTCGCCTCCTCGACCGATCAATGGGCGCAGATGGCCATTGCCGGGCCGAAATCCCGCGCCATCCTTTCCGAGATCGTCGACGAGGATATCTCCGATGCTGCCTTCCCGTTCATGAGCGCCCGCAAGGTGTCCCTGTTCGGCGGCCGTCTCGAAAGCCGGCTCTTCCGCATCTCCTTCTCCGGCGAACTCGCCTACGAATTGGCCGTGCCGGCCGGCTACGGCGAGAGCGTTGCCGATGCGATCATGGCGGCCGGGGAAAAACACGGCATCTGCGCTTACGGCGCCGAAGCGCTCGGCGTCCTGCGCATCGAAAAGGGCCATGTCACCCACGCCGAGATCAACGGCACGGTCACCCCGGGCGATCTCGGTTTTGGCCGCATGGTGTCATCGACCAAGCCGGATTTTATCGGCAAGGCGATGCTCGCCCGCGAAGGCCTGCAGGATCCAGATCGCCCGCGCCTCGTCGGCGTCAAGCCGCTCAACCCGGCAAGCGGCTTCCGCACCGGCTCGCATATCCTTGCCGAAGGCGCTGCGGCGACGCTCGAAAACGACCAGGGCTACGTCACCTCAAGCGCCTTTTCGCCGACGCTCGGCCATAAGATCGGTCTGGCCCTGGTCCGGCGTGGGCCGGAGCGCATCGGTGAGAAGGTGACGGTCTGGAACGGCCTGCACAACGAATTCACCGATGCGGTGCTCTGCCATCCCGTCTTCATCGATCCTGAAAACGAGAAGCTCCATGCTTGATCTCCCGCAGCACAGACCGGTTCTCGCCGGGGCAGCATATGCCGATATCTCAGAGGCCGGCATCCGGCTGGAAGCCTTGCCGGAGGGTCACCTGCTGCACGTACTCGGCACGATCGAGCCTGCGGCACTTGCCGCCGAACTGGTCAAGGCCGGCCTGACGAACAGTTCGATCCGCAAGGCCGGCTTCCGCCAATGGTTCGTCGCCGGCGACGAACCGCTTCCGCCCGCCGGTCTCGACGCTCTTGCGGCGGCGCTCGCGGGAAAAGCCTTCGTCATGGACCAGAGCCACGGGCGCGTGCGCATCGGCGTTTCCGGCCGCTCCTCGCGGCTGCTTCTCTCAAAAGGCACCGCCATCGATCTCGATCCCGCCGTTTTCCCGGAAGGCAGTTCGGCGATGACCATGATGGGTCACATCTCCGTACAGATCGTCCGCACCGGCGATGACAGCTTCGAACTCACCGTTCTGCGCAGCTTCGCCGAAAGCCTCTGGGACGAACTCAGGCATATGGCGGCGAGCGCTGAAAAGGAAGGAGCGTGAGGGCCGTGCCGGCACAAACATCGACGATTGAGCGAAATAGCTGGAAGGTTCAACTTTCCGGCGCGGTGGCACGCAGCCGTTGACCGTCGAGCCAACACGAGAATTCGCTACAGCGGAGAGGATGGCGGCGAAATTTTTAGGGACTGACGATGGAGCAGATGGTAAGCGGTGCCCCAATCACACCTTGTGGCAGCCTAGATAATGCCGCGAGATAAATTCTTTGAGCATGATTGATCGAACCGTTATCTCGAATCGGATTCACGCTTCGACGCGGGGATCGCGAACGCCAGTAGCGAAATCATTGGCAAAGGCTGCGTTGGGTCCGAACCCAATGGCGTTGCATCCATCAGAGCGGACAATCAAATCTATTAGTAAATCGCGTTTGACGGCGTGGAACGGCTGAACAATTGATAAATTCGGCCAAAATTAATTCTGAAGGCGATAAAAGAGGGTGCTGTGAAAAGATGAACGACCCGATACACCCTGCACGCCAAATCCCGTTTCCCGACCTTATCGCTGGCTTGAAGCGAGCCCAAGGGCTCGGCCATGTCCATCGCCGTCAGAACGCAACCGGTACTTTGCAGCTCTACATCTATACCCCCCGATGCGTATATGAGGATGGTTGGGATCAGTTTTCGCTGATCGCTCGCGGTCTCATTGTGGACGAGGGCGCTGGTCGGGTCGTTGCCACGCCGTTTCCGAAGTTTTTCAATGTCGACGAGCGGCATGGCGAAGTACCCGATCTGCCGTTTGAGGCGTTCGAAAAGCTCGATGGTAGTCTGATAATCGTGTTCAATGATGCTGGCCGTTGGCACGCAGCCACCAAAGGCGCGTTCGACTCCGAACAGGCCCTATGGGCTCAAGCACGCTTGGATGCCCACGATCTCTCCGGTCTGTCGCCGGATACGACATATCTGTTCGAGGCGGTATATCCGGAAAACAGAATTGTCGTGCGATATGCGGAGCCCGCCATGGTGATGTTGGCGGCCTACCACGCTTCAGGTCTTGAAGTAACCTACGACGAGGTTCGAACGACCAGCCAAGCGTTGGGATGGCGTGCGGCCGAACGCCATGAGTTCGGGAATATGGCGGACATGATGCTCCATACTGCAACGCTCCCACGCGACAACGAGGGATTTGTCGTTAGATTCACAAATGGCTTGCGCCTCAAACTCAAAGGCTCCGAGTACCGTCGTATCCATGCGTTGATCTCACGCTGCACGCCATTGGCAATCTGGGAAGCAATGGCCGCCGGGGACGACATGGCCGCGATTCGTCGTGATTTGCCGGAAGAGTTTTGGAGCGATTTTGACAACATCGTACTCCTCCTGACGAAGGAATACGCGGCGATGGAAAGGAAGGTCGCTGAACTGGCAGCATCTGTCGCCCATCTTTCCGATAAAGAGTTGGGATTGTCGCTCAATTCACTGCCTGCTGACGTGGGTCCTTACGTTTTTGGCTTGCGAAAAGCAGGTGCAATCGTCGGCAGGTTCCGAGACGCGTTGATGCGTTCCATCAGACCCACTGGCAACGTGTTGCCAGGTTACCAGCCGTCATATGCCATGGGGCGTGTGATTGATGAGGCAACATCGTAGATTTGCAGCGTACAGTAGCTCTGGCGTGAATGCAGGATTGGAGAAGGCCTCGGCTGAGAGGTTCCTTCGGCTGTGACATTGAAGCAATAATGCGTTAAATAGCGGCATCAGTGGAACGTGTGCTTTGCTCCAGAAGACGTTCTATAGGTGAACCTCACGCCCAGACTTCCTGGTCGTGAAAACCTCCAATGTACTCTCCATGGAGAAACTCCCGTTGCTCGTCCATGGCCGATCTCAGATTAGCCCAGACAGGGCAACGTGGGAGTAGAACACCGGTTACCACAAGCCTTTATCCGGCTTTCCTAATGTCCTCGAATCTGAGGCTGAAGCGCGCGAGATATTTACTCAGGCGATCGGCGTCGTTGCTGCTCTTTTTCTCCAGTCGCGTGATCGCAAACAGGGCTCTGCCCGCAGCACTTGCCGTGGCATATTGACGGCAGGTGTGGAGAACAGTGGCAAGCTGGGCTGCGTCGAAGCGATCGAGGCGCGCAGCAGCTTCCGCACCCAGCACGTCTTCAATGATCAGATCCACCCTGCCGTCGTCACTTGAGCTGCGCCAAAACGCATTCAACCGTCGGACTTCATCGTCAACGACGTCGGTCGTGATGCGCCCATGCGGCGCGAGGGTCGCCATACGGGTCACCGACGCCGAGAGATCGCGAAAGTTGGCGCTCCAGACGGCTTGTGAGCCGGTTGCGAAACTCAGGTAGCGGTCGCGTGCTTCCTTGTTGAACGTAACATTTTCGCCCTCTCGTTCCAGATAGCGCCGGAGCTCGAAGTCGAGATTGGGTTCTATGTCCTCCTTGCGCTCGCGCAGGGCCGGCAGCTGGAATGTCCAGAGGTTCAGGCGGGCATAGAGATCTTCGCGGAACCTGCCCTTGCGGACGTCCTCGCCAAGATCGCGATTGGTGCCGGCAAGCAGTTGGAAGTCCGCGGACGCCTCCCGATCAGCGCCCACGGGCAGGAACTTCTTCTCCTCGATCGCGCGCAGGCACATGGCCTGTTCATCAAGGCCGAGTTCGCCAATCTCGTCGAGGAACAGCACGCCTTTGTCGGCGGACTTGAGCAAGCCGGCACGCTCGCCGGCGGCGCCCGTAAACGCGCCTTTCACATGGCCGAACAGGGTGGACATGGCCTGGTCGCCGCGCAGGGTCGCGCAGTTGACCTCGATGAACGGACCGCTGACCTTGCGCTGGCTCTTCTTCAGCTCGTAGATCCTGCGGGCGAGCTGCGACTTGCCGGCACCGGTCGGCCCGGTCAGGAGAACGGGCGCGGTCGAGCGGATCACCACCCTCTCGATCTCGTCGATCATTCTGTTGAAGGCGGCGCTGCGGGTCGAAATCCCCGATTTCAGGAAGGAGGCGGCGTCTTCGCGCTCGGAGGCGAAGCGCTTGGCGATCTCGTCATAGCGGGAAAGGTCGAGGTCGATGATCCGATGCGTGCCGGCGAAATCCTGTTCCGGCTCGCGGTCGCGCGGCGGCGAGAGCTGCAGCAGCTGGCCGGGAATGATGCGGGCTTCGGTCAGCAGGAACCAGCAGATCTGTGCGACATGGGTGCCGGTGGTGATGTTGACGAGATAGTCTTCCGTTTCGGGGTCGAAGTTGTAGTTGCGGGCAAAGTCCCTGAGGTGCGTATAGACCTCCGAAAAATCCCAGGGGTCCCGGAAGTTGATGATGTTGCTCCGCACCTCCGTTGCCGGCGCCACGGTTTCGATGTCGGCAACGATACGGTGACAGAGAGCTTGCGAGTGGTTGTCGAGGATCAGCTCCAGCTGGTCGATGAACAGGCCCGGTTGCTGGCAGAGCGCGACATTGGGGCGCCAGCGGCTCCAGCGATTTTCCCATTTCCCTGCGTCCAGGGTGGTTCCCAATATGCTGATGGCAACACGGCGCTTCATGACTTATCCAGAATTATAAAGCTATATAGTTTTCGATAATATAATCGGGATGTGGATTTTCGCAATTCATGATTGTGCGTGAAGGCTCAGAAAAAATTTAATATTTAAAAACAAACAGATAAAATAAAAATGCAGGCGGGAGGTGTTCTTTTCTCCAAACTGGCACGCGTCTTGAAAGGTATCTGGCACGAACCACACAAGAGGGGCTGTCATGGTCAACAAGGCGATCTTCAAAACCTACCTCGGAAAACTGCTTCCGGGAACGGACACAAAAAATCATGAAGCGGCCCCTGCCTACCGGCTGACGCCGCGCGAGGCGCTGGCGCAATATGCTGTGACCGGCACGTTCAACGGCACCTTCTATGCTGAAGGAGCCGAGCAGCTTGACGCGGTAAAGGCGCTTGCCCTTCAGGTCGACCCGGAATTTCTCGCCAAGCTGGCTGTTTACGCCGCTGAAAAGGGTCACATGAAGGACATGCCGGTGACGCTGCTCGCCATGCTCTCCGGCCTTCAGTGCGACGCCTTCGCCCGTGCGTTCCCGCGCGTGGTGAAGAGCGGCAAGATGCTGCGCGGCTTCGTGCAGATCATGCGCTCTGGCGCCACGGGTCGAAAGTCGCTCGGCACACGCCCGAAGAAGATGGTGCAGGCGTGGCTCGAACGGGCGAGCACCGAGCAGATCCTGCGTGCGATGGTCGGAAACGATCCTTCGCTCGCCGACGTCATCCGCATGGTGCATCCGAAGCCGGCAACGGAGGAGCGCAAGGCGCTCTATGCCTGGGCGATCGGCAAGCCGCACGACTACGCGGCCCTGCCGGAGCTCGTCAAGGCATTGGAAGCGTTCCGACGTGACCAGACGATGCCGGTGCCTGATGTGCCGTTCCAGATGCTGACCTCGCTGCCGCTGACGCGGGAGCATTGGGTCGAGATCGCCCGCAAGGGCGGCTGGCAGATGGTGCGGCAGAACCTCAACACCTTTGCACGCAACGGCGTGTTCGAGATCGAGGGTTTTGCCGAGGCGCTGGCGGCGCGGCTTGCCGATCCGGAGGAAATCCGCAAGGCAAAGGTCTTCCCCTATCAGTTGATGATGGCGTGGAAGATGGTCGACGGCCAAGTTCCGGATGTCGTGCGGGATGCACTTCAGGACGCGATGGATATCGCCATCGCCAATGTGCCGTCCCCGATGGGCAATGTCGTGCTCTGCCCCGACGTGTCGGGTTCCATGGGCTCGCCCGTGACCGGTTACCGGAAGGGCGCGACGTCCTCGGTTCGTTGCATCGACGTCGCCGGTCTGATGACTGCGGCGTTCCTGCAGCGCAACCCGAAGGCGCGGGTGCTGCCGTTCGAGAATGACGTGGTGCGCGTCAGCCTCAACAAGCGGGATTCGGTGATGACCAATGCCGGTAAGCTGGCGAAAATCGGTGGCGGCGGAACCAACTGCTCCGCACCGCTGAAGATGCTGGCAAAAGAGAGGGCCAAGGTCGATCTCGTGGTGTTCATCTCGGACAATGAGTCCTGGGTGGATGCGCGCGGCAGCGGAAAGCCGACGGCAGTGATGACGGAATGGGCCAGGATCAAACGGGTCAACCCGGCTGCAAAGCTGGTCTGCCTCGACATCCAGCCCCACGCCACGACGCAGGCGCCGACGCGGGAAGACGTGCTCAACATCGGTGGCTTCTCGGATGCCGTCTATGGAGTGATCATGGCTTTCGCGGCCAATAGCAAAGGAGCGGATGGCTGGGTGAAAGCCATCGAAGCAATCGAGCTCTGACGGGCTCATAGGAAGCAATACCCCCGCGCCGCCGTGACCGGCGCGGGGAGCCGTGACGAATGCCGGATGAAACTACAGATCGTTAATCTCCAGGTCGCGGGTTCGAATCCCGTCGGGTCCTCCAGTTCATGGACCCGTAGCTCAGCGGATAGAGCAGGACGTTTCACCACACCTCGTCGTCACGGACGAATGGAATGACATGGCGAATGCAAAAGGAACTACATAGCCGCGGCAGGTTCGAACCCTGCGAGGGATTAAACGTCCCCTTTGGTAGCGGGAAGTTTCTTAAACACTTGTCGCCATAGCCAAATGCAGCGGCGAATGCCGGACGGAACTACAGCCGCCAAAGTTGGATGGTCTGGCAGGTTCGACTCCTCCTGGGCATACGCTCTTTGGCACGAGCGGGGCCATCCGGTTTCGTCCATCCTCGTCGCGGCTGCATGGCCTGCACTAACCCGTTTCACGGGGACGGAATAACTCGGCGAATGCCGGCAGGACTACAGGTAGAGCGGCCCGTCGGATTTTCGGCGGGCAGGTCGGATGTTCAAATCATCCCGTGTTTCCGAAGGGAGCACGTAGCTCAGTAAACCGTCCTGCCAAATCTCGTCGCCGGGACGATGGTAAGGCCCTGGGCGAATGCCGCCGGTGATTACAGGGGCCGCATCGCGCCATGATCATGGAATGCGTGCGGTGAGATAGATCTCCGGCAATGCTCGTCGCTCAGGCGGTGTGAAGAGAAGCAACTGAACAAGAAGGACTGCAGACGCAGAAAAGACAATGATAGCGGTAATGAGCGGACAGGATTTGATCGATGCCGGCATGAGCCAGGGGAAGTGGTTTCGCCCGGCTCTCGACGCGGCCAACGCGGTTTTGAGCCAGGGTGGCTCGGCAACCGATGCGCTGGAGGCGGCAAGGGCCTTCCAGCCCGGGCCGACGCTTGCCTTGAAAGCCGATAACGATATCGAGATCTATTCCAACATCCGCGCCGAGAATGCCTTCGAGCAAGATAATGTCGAGAAGGTCAACGCGACGATGCGGGCGCTGGTGCGGACACCGGTTGTCCGTTCCGCGGCGATCATGCCGGACGCCTGCCCGGCGGGTCCGGTCGGAACGATCCCGGTCGGTGGCGTGGTGGCATCCGAAGCGATCCATCCCGGCATGCACTCGGCCGATATCTGCTGCTCCATGGCGATCTCGATCTTTCCTGGCGTGGATCCGAAGTCGCTTCTGGATGCCGTGCACGCCGTGACGCATTTCGGTCCCGGCGGTCGGCCCCGCGGTGCGCAGCTGAAGCCTTCCGAGGCGACGCTTTCGGCCTTCGAGCAGAATCCCTATCTGCGCGACGGGGCGCTGAGCGCTGGCATCGAGCATTTCGCCACCCAGGGCGACGGCAATCATTTCGCCTATGTCGGAACGATGAAATCGACCGGCGAAACCGCGCTTGTGACCCACCACGGATCGCGGGCACCGGGGGCGCGGCTCTACGACAGGGGCATGAAGGTCGCCAACCGGTTTCGGGAGCGCATTTCGCCCGAGACGCATCGGGAAAATGCCTGGATTCCGGCAGATACCGAGGAAGGTGACTTTTACTGGTCGGCGCTGCAGACGATCCGCCAGTGGACGAAAGAAAACCACTATGTCCTTCACGACATGGCGGCGGAAAAACTCTCGGCCAAGGTCGCGGACCGCTTCTGGAACGAGCATAATTTCGTCTTCCGGAAGTCGGACGGGCTGTTCTACCACGGAAAGGGTGCCACCCCTGCCTTCGACAACTGGGCGCATGACGCGACCGATCTGACCATCATTCCGCTCAATATGGCGGAACCGATCCTGATCGTCCGCGGCTCGAACGCTGCCCATGGCCTCGGCTTCTCGCCGCATGGCGCCGGCCGCAACTTTTCGCGCAGCGCGCATATGAGGCAGTTGTCCGCGGAGTATGGGGCGGATTCGCGAGGCCTGAGCCCGAACAACATCGCGGCTATTCTGGAGAAGGAAACAAGCGGTCTCGACGCGCGGTTCTTCTCTGGTTTCGCCGATGTGTCGGAACTGCCGAGTGCCTACAAGAGCGCTGCGAACGTGCGGGCGCAGATCGAACACTACGGTCTCGCCGACGTAGTCGACGAGGTGATCCCCTACGGGAGCATCATGGCCGGCGACTGGCAGCAGAATGCGCCCTGGCGTAAAAAGCGCCGGTAAAGACGAGGGAAGGCAACCAGGCTTGCCTTCCCTCAAATGCGCTCAGGCATATGGCGGCGGGCGCCGACAAGGATAGCGGCGCCCAAGGCCGCATTAGCCGCGAAATGTATAGCTGCTGATCGAAGCCGGTTTCATCTCGATGGAGAAGCCCGGCAGAACAGGCGGCATGTAGGCGGCGTTCTCGATCCGGCAGGGGTCGAGGAAATGTTCGTGCAGGTGATCGACATATTCGATGACGCGGCCGTCCTTGGTGCCTGACACCGCGACGTAATCGATCATCGACAGGTGCTGCACATATTCGCAGAGGCCGACGCCGCCGGCATGCGGCCAGACCGGCAGGCCGAACTTGGCGGCGATCAGCAGCACCGACAGGACCTCGTTCAGCCCGCCCATGCGGCAGGAATCGATCTGGACGATGTCGATCGCGCCCTCGGCGATGAACTGCTTGAACATGATGCGGTTCTGGCACATCTCGCCGGTCGCGACCTTCACCGGCGCGATCGCCTGGCGGATCTTGCGGTGGCCGGCGACGTCATCGGGGCTGGTGGGCTCCTCGATGAAAAAGGGCTTGGCAAAGGCGAGCGCCTTGACCCAGTCGATCGCCTGGCCGACGTCCCAGACCTGGTTGGCGTCGATCATCAGGTAACGGTCGGGGCCGATCACCTCGCGGGCGATCCGCAGACGGCGGATATCGTCTTCCAGATCGCGGCCGACCTTCATCTTGATGTGGTTGAAGCCGGCGTCGATCGCCTCCTGGCAGAGGCGGCGCAATTTCTCGTCCTCATAACCGAGCCAGCCAGCCGAGGTCGTGTAGCAGGCATAGCCCTCCTTTTCGAGCAGAGCGATGCGCTCGGCCTTGCCCGCCTCGGCGCGCTTCAGGATTTCGACGGCTTCGGCGCGCGTCAGCACATCGGTCAGATAGCGGTAATCGACGATATCGGCGATCTCTTCCGGCGACATCTCGGCGACGAGCCGCCAGACCGGTTTGCCGGCCTGTTTGGCGAGCAGATCCCAGACGGCATTGACGACGGCGCCGGTCGCCAGATGGATGGCGCCCTTTTCCGGGCCGATCCAGCGCAACTGGCTGTCGCTGGTCAGATGCCGCCAGAACTTGCCGGGATGGGCGAGCACGTCGGTAAGCTCGGCGCCGACGATGAGATGGCGCATCGCCTCGATCGCCATGCAGCAAATGTCGTTGCCGCGGCCGATGGTGAAGGTCAGGCCGTGGCCGGCAAGATCAGGCGCGTCCGTATCGAGAATGACATAGGCGGCCGAATAATCCGGATCGGGGTTCATCGCATCGGACCCGTCCAGGCTTTGTGAGGTGGGAAAGCGGAGATCGAAGACGCGAAGGTCGGTGATGCGGGTCATGTTGTTCCTCCCGATTGCAATGGCCGGATCGGCCGGCAGCCTGCCGGCCTCCTCATCGGCGAAAGCGCGTTGCGCTGGGTCAGATCGTCCAGCCGCCGTCGATGGCGATCGCCTGGCCCGAGGTGTAGGTGGCGCCGGCGAGATAGACGGCAAGATCGGCGATCTCTTCCGGCGAACCGAGCCGGCCCATCGGCTGGCGGGCGATGAAGGCGGCGCGGGCCGCATCGTAATCGCCGCCGGCGCGCATGCGGTCCTGCAGCGACGGGCTTTCCACTGTGCCCGGGCAAATGGCATTGCAGCGAATGCCTTCGGCGACATAATCGGCGGCGACGGATTTGGTCAGGCCGATGACGGCGGCCTTGGTGACGCCATAGGCGAAGCGGTTCGGCACGCCCTTGATGCTGGAGGCGACGGAGGCCATGTTGATGATCGCCCCGTCCTTGCGCTCGAGCATGCCGGGCAGTACGGCGCGGATGGTGCGGATCATCGCCTTGACGTTGAGGTCGAGGGCGAATTCGAAATCGGCATCCTTCATCTCCAGGATCGATCCGGCATGGACGAAGCCGGCGCAGTTGAACAGCACGTCGACCGCGCCGATCTCGGCGACCAGAGCTTGGACCGCGTCTTCGTCGAGCACGTTCAGCTTATGGATGGAAACGCCGGTTTCGGCGGCGAGCGTCGCCAGCGCGTCGGTGTTGATGTCGGTGGCGTGGACCTTGGCGCCGGTCGCGGCAAAGGCTGCCGCCGTCGCCCGGCCGATGCCCTGGCCGGCGGCGGTGATGAGAACGGTCTTGCCGGAAAGTCTGTTTGTCATGTCACGGGCCTTTTCTGGAATTGTCTGCGCGAGCGGTGCGTATAGTCATATCTTGGCGAAGGCCGGGCTGAGATGGAATAGGTTGTCCGCCAGCGCCTGCCATTTTCCCTCTTTGCGCGTTGCGGCCCGCCTGAGGCAAGGCACGATGCCGGCTTCTCGTCGTTTCCGTCGATCAGTTGTCTTCAGCAATAATTTGTCTGTTTATAGACAAACAGACGATTGGCCGAGGGTCAAGCACGAAGTTTTGCTTTTCCGGCCGCGGTTCTGCGTATATGCAGAATAATATTCACAGGAGGATGGAATGGAGCCCGACGAGTCAGACCGCTATCGCGCTCCGGCCCTCGACAAGGGCCTCGACATCCTGGAACTACTTGCCGGCGTCGACAGCGGCCTTACGCAGGCGGAAATCGCCAAGCGGCTCGACCGCAGCCCCAACGAATTCTATCGCATGCTCGACCGCTTGGTGCGTCGAGGCTACGTCACCCGGCTGGACGGCGATCGCTATTCGCTGACGCTGAAGCTTTTCGGGCTTGCACAGCTGCATGCGCCGGTGCGCCGGCTTGCCTCCTACGCCACGCCGCTGATGCGCGATCTCGCCCAGCGCGCGCGTCAGGCCAATCACCTGGCCGTCTTCGATCGCGGCGCCGCCGTTGTCATCGCCCAGCAGGAAGCGCCGGATTATTGGGGATTCTCGATCCGCATCGGCGCCCATATCAGCCTGTTCGACACCGGTTCGGGGCATGTGCTGCTCGCCTTCCGCAGTGATGAGGAGCGGGAGATGATGATATCGGAACATGTGCGCAACCGCGCTGATATCGAACTCGGCGCCGAATTCTACGATCGCCTCGATCAGATCCGCGAGCGCGGCTACGAGATGATGGCGAGCGCCCAGACCTCCGGCGTCTACAATCTGTCGGCGCCGGTTCTCGGGCCGGATCGGCGCTGTATTGCCGCCCTCACCTGCCCGTTCATCGCGCTCGTCAATGCGCCGTCGGCACCCGACATTACGCAGACGATCATGCTGGTGCAAAAGACCGCCGCCGAGCTCTCGCAGCTTGCCGGCGCCGACGTCAGCATCCCAGCCTGAGCTGTCGAATTTCTATTTGAACAATCCATTCACCAGGGATAGCTTGCCGCAAGCCAGCTTTGGAGGAACCCGTGCTCATCGACACCCATCTGCATGTCATCGATCGGTCGGCGCTGCCCTATCCCTGGCTCTCCGGCGTACCTGCGCTCGACCAGGATTTCCTCTACGAGACCTATGCAGCCGAAGCGCGCCGCTGCGGCATCACCACGGCGCTGCATATGGAAGTCGATGTCGATCCGGCCGCCATGCAGGCCGAGACCGACCACATCGCCGACATCGCCCAAAAGCCCGGTAGCCTGATTGCCGGCGCCATCGTCTCCTGCCGGCCGGAAGATCAGGGCTTTGCCGCCTATCTCGAGCGGCAGAAGGCCGATCCCTTCGTCAAGGGATTTCGTCGCGTGCTGCATGTCGTGGCCGACGACGTCTCGGAGGGCGCGCTGTTTCGCGAAAACATCAGGCGCATCGGCGGCAGCGGTCTGACCTTCGACCTCTGCACATTGCCGCATCAGGCCGGACGCGTCGCCGCCCTCGTCGATCTTGCGCCGGATGTGCAGTTCGTGCTCGACCATTGTGGCGTGCCCGATATCCGTTCGGACGCCTTTCAGCCGTGGAAGGCCGGCATAGCAGAGATCGCCCGGCGGCCGAACGTCATCTGCAAGATTTCGGGCGTCGTCGCCTATGCCGATGCCGAGACGTGGACGGCGCAGACGCTGCGGCCCTATATCGACCATGTCATTGCAAGTTTCGGCTGGGACCGGGTCGTCTGGGGCAGCGATTGGCCGGTCTGCACGCTCGGCGGCGGCCTTTCCACCTGGGTTGCGGCGACCCATGCCGCGCTCTCCGGCAGCAGCGAGGCGGAACGTTCGAAGCTGCTCTTCGCCAATGCCCAACGGCTCTGGTCACTCTGACGCGGCTTTTGCCGGGGTCAGGGCGGCAGCATCATCCTTGGAGGATGGCCGCGCCGGCATAGTGTATCGAAGTGGTACGGTCGGCATCCTGCAAGCCGGCGCGCAGGAACAGGCAATGATGGCACATCGCGGCGTTGCCATGCGCCCGGGCATAGGCCGGATCGAGTTCGACGGCGCGTTCGAGCAGCCCGTCAACGAAAGCCGGCACGCGTGCTGATGGCTGTTTCTCCACCTGGGCACGAACAATATTTCGAAGAACTTGCCGAGCTCGCGGCATCCAGCCCTCCGGGTTCCATGGCGCTTGCCGACCGTCGAAGCCGCTACCACACGGATCGGATATCCATTCTGACGACAAGGGCGCAGGCTCGATCGACACTTTGCGCTTGCGACCGCATAACTGCCAAATCGCAATCGATTTAAGGATAATTAATTCAAAATATTGCAGCCTCTTTTGCGCAGTTTTGCAGGCGCGGGGCGTGGTAATCCCGGAACATGCCGGCGGTTGGAATCAAGGGTAGCCCGCCCTCTCTCCCGTAGGTGACGCCACATCCCAAAATCAGGTGATGTATCGTCCAAAAGTACTACTTTGGCATGCTTTTTGCTCCTGCTA
This sequence comes from Rhizobium sp. M1, assembly GCF_002531805.1. Taxonomy (NCBI): domain Bacteria; kingdom Pseudomonadati; phylum Pseudomonadota; class Alphaproteobacteria; order Hyphomicrobiales; family Rhizobiaceae; genus Rhizobium; species Rhizobium sp. M1. The sequence continues at coordinate 23,710 of NZ_NWSW01000003.1, forward strand.
ATATGAAGCGAGGTGATGTTTCGGTTTGGGACGACTTACAGCCGGGCAATTGCTAGCTTTGTGTAACTCAGGTAAAAGTTGTCAGACACGGATATGGCGAATAACCTCATCTCCGTGTCCTCAGGAGGGAAAATAAAATGAAAGAAGAACCGCACGCAGTGGATGTCCACGTCGGGAAGACCATCCGCATACAGCGTCTGCTGCGGAAAGTCTCGCAGACCGAATTGGGCGATCGCGTCGGCGTGACATTCCAGCAGATCCAAAAATACGAAAAAGGCTCCAACCGCGTTTCCGCCAGCATGCTGGTCGAAATCGCCGGCGCGCTGAAGGTCGACGTCAGGACGTTCTTCGACGACCTGTCCACTCCTGATACGGCCAACGACAACCCCGCTCCCAGCGAGGAATTCGTTATTTCGCGCGAGGGCGTCCTTCTCAACGCCGCGTTCTTCTCGATCAAGAACGAAGCGCTTCGCAAGAAGATCCTGAAGCTCGTCCAGGCAATCGCCCACACCGAGCAAATGGACGGTGAAGCGGCCGAATAGGCCGGATCTCCTTCACGCGTTCCGAACGGACTGCATGAAGGTCAATGGCGATCGATCAGGATCAGATTCTCGCTGGCGTCCTTCATTGCGATCTTGGCCTTGCTGCCGAGCAGTTTCTCGAGGTTGACGTCTAGCTCCCTGTCCGGATCTATGCCGTCCCAATCGATGACGACCTGCAGCAGCGCCATGTTCGTCAGGTGCATCAGATTACGCAGCTGAAGCTTTTCAGCCTCCTCCTTGGCTGCCGACAGCAGCCGGAAGATCCTTGCGTATTCACTGCCTGTACCTTCGTTATGTTGTTCAAACATTGTCCCGCCCCTTTGGCCGTGGAGGCCTCAGATTCCATCACCACTGCATCTTTTCGCCATTACCGTTATACAAGCGTTACAGGCGTCACACTGCGCGTGACTTCGGCGTGCAAAAGCTCCCAGTGAGAGGTCGCGGCAAAGTGCCAGTCACGGTTGATGGGCACGAATTCGTCACGGCGCAGCCATTCCAGCACCAGCCGCGCGTCGTCCCGCTTGCGTTCGACCCGGTTCTTGCGGAGGGCCGCGAGCAGATGGTCGCGGCGCGCCTTGCGGAAATGGCACTCGTCCACCACCCGCGCATAGGTGCGTTCGGAGAAATGCAGGAAGCGGCCGGAGAGCAGCAGTTTCTTGCGCTCGGCCGACGAAATCTCACCGCCGGCGTGAAGCGCATCGATCGTCGGCTCGAAATCGACCCAGGGCACCGAAAGCGGCAGCCAGCCGAGCGCCTGCGGCGCATGCACAAGCGCGACGGCCTCGTCGTCGAGCAGCCGTCCGGACTGGTAATCTTCGAAGATCGAGCCGAGCCCGACCATGCCGAAAGGAGCGCATTCGGCGGCCCGCAATGCGCCCATGCTGGCGCCGCCGGCAACGGCGACATCGTGCTCGAGCGCGTAGAGAATTTCCTTGTGCCAGACCGAAGGCAGATCGCCGAAATAGCCGTCGACGAGGCCGATCGCGGTGGCCCCATCCTCCACCGCTTTGAGAATGTCGCCGCAGACGGCAGGCGGCCGGAAATCGATGCAGGGAGACATGTTTCTCGCTGCGGCAAGACCGCCACCAAGGCTCGGACCGACGAACAGAACCTTCATGATTGGGCTCCCCTCATGGTGTTGACGGCGCGCAGGCCGAGTTGGATGTACTGACCTGAAATATCGACTTCCAGGCCCGGCACGATCACCCTGACGACGGAGACCGGCAGAGCCTGATAATGCGGAAACGGCACGACGACGATCTGCTCGATGCCGGTCGCCGTCAGCCGGTCGGCAATGTGGCCGATGGTCTCCTGGATGGTTGCGGGACGGCGATGGCGGGGCTGGAAGGCGCGCATTCGGCTATCGCCCTCCCAGAGTTCGACCACCTGCCGCATCGCCGCACTCCTGTCGAGCCGCTGATAGATGCGCGGCGAGAAATCGTCGCGGCTGCCGGCGATCGCCGTCAGCCGGCTCTGCGCCGCCTCGGTGATGGCCCGCAGCGCAGCACGCACGGGATCGGGATGGCAGCCGCAGCCGCCGCAGACATGGGCCCAGCGCGCATCGACGCGGTCGGACAGATTGCCCGGCATGATGACGGCCAGAAAAGCCGGGACACCGATATCCGTCGTCATGTCGAGCAGCAGCAGACGCATGCCGGCGCGCGAAATCCGGTCGGTCATGACATCGATGACCGCATCACCGAAGGAGGCGGGGTCGATGCGGCTCTCCTTGAGGCGCTGCGGCGATTTCAGCTGGGTCAGGGCCCAGGCGTCGCGCTCCACCAGTTCGCAAAGCCCATGCAGGACCGCTTCGGACGGCGTGTTGCCGGAGGCGAGCCCGTCGCTCGACTGCTCGAAGCCCGACGGTCGCTCGCCGCGATGGTCAAGGCCGACGAGCCACCAGGGGACAAAGACGCTGCTGCCGGAGAGGATGTCGAGGCCTGAGCACCAGGGGATGGGGCCGCCGCCGATGTCATCGGGCGCGCAGCGCGCAACATTGTCGAGATCGATCATGGCGGCGCCTTCCGCCCGCATGCTCTCGACGGTCGCCAGTGTCAGGTCGGCTGGCGCAATTTCCGCGATCCGCGTCTCGATCGCCTCCATGGCGGCCGACGCCATGGCGGCATCATTGTCGATGCCTTTGCCCTGGAAGACCGAAAGCGTATGGCTGTTCGGCCTCGTCGCGAAGGCGACGGGGATGTTCAGCACATCGAGAGCGGTCAGCAGGCCGACGCGCGTAATGCCGAATTCGCGCAGATGCGGCCTGACGGCGGCCAATGTCTGCGCCGGCGTGACCGCGCGGTCATGATAGTCGCTGATGCCGGCCGATGATCGTTCGAGGTCACCGGCTAGCGTTTCAAGGTCGGCGAAGGCGGACATACCTGTTTGTTCCTCAGCGGAACTTCAGGGCGTGTGTCAGATTTTCCAGCGCGTTCGCAGTGATGTTGAGTTCGTCCTGCTTCATCGCTGCCTTGGCTGCAGCCGAGAAACGCGGCTGGAAGGGCATTGCGGCATTGGTTTCAACAGTGGCTTTCATGTTCCATCTCCAATGGATAGGCAGCCGGGCTGCCGTTAACCATTGGAGGGGAACACTACCTGCGTCATTTAAGCGTTACAGGCTTCGTTAAAAGGCCGCATAATCAGGGAAGTCCGGCCAGATGCAGGCCATGAATCAGCGTTTCGGTGTACCGGGGATCGCGATCGGGCACGAAATGGCGAATGTCTTCGCTGCGGAAATCCGGGAAATTTTCCAGAACAACCTTGGCATAAGTGCCGGCCTTTTTCACGTCGCCCGCCATAGCATGGGCGGCGGCGAGCAGTCGGGCGGTCGCCTGTTTGGACTTCACCGGCTCAAGCGCTTCGATCGTCTGTTGGTATTCTCCGCGATCGAAATGAATGCCGCCACGATTCCAGTAGTAATAATCGGGGGGCAAGGGATTAAGCTTGAAAGCAGCCTTGTTCAGATCCAGCGCTTTGTCAAAGTCACTGTAGTGGCACAGGGCATCGGCATAATCGGCGAGGATGTCGGCATCGTTGGGATTGAGATCCTGGGCCTGCTGGAAATATTCCAGGCTTTCGTCGAAACGGCGGCGGTACAGCGCCACGAAGCCGAGTTCGCGGTAGGCCCGGCCGCTGTTCGGGTCGGATTGCTGGGCGAGCCGCGCGGCCCCATTCGCCTCGTCGAGCAGGTCGGTGTCCTGCATGCCGCGGATCAGCCATTCCATGCCGAGCGCGCGCGACACGCCGGCATGGGCGGCCGAGAAATTCTCGTAACGATTGAGCGAAGATTTGAACCATTTGCGCGCCTGGCGCAGATGCTGCAGGTCGGTCTGGGCGATCAGCCGCTTGCCTTCCAGATAGAGACGGTAGGCGGATGGCGGCGCATCGCCGATCGGCATCACCAGTTCGTGGCGCTCGATCGTGTCGGCGAGCGAGGAAACAATCCGCCGTGTCAGATGCGCGAAGGATTCGCTGATCTTCTGCATGACCAGCGGCAGTTCCAGCGCCCAGATCACCTCCGACGTCGTCGTCCGCGTCAGCCTGCAGGTCGCATAGACATCCTCGTCGCGGCCCTGGATGGTCACGTAGACCGCATAATCGAAGCTGAGGTCGAGGGGGCCGGGGACGGCGCGCGCCGGATCGACCGAGCGGCTGAGGATCTCGAGGCTCGTATGGGCTGCGATCACCTTGAAGCCGCGCTGCTGGCTGAGGCCGATGGTGACGTCTTCGAGAAGGGCCCGGCCGACGCGCTCCATCAGCGGATCGGTAAAAATACTTTCAGGCGGCAGGATGATGATCCGCGGCTGGCCGAGCGGGTCGGCGAAGCCGCCGAGCGCGGAGGACGGGCGCTCGGCCGCGGCCTGTGCTGCCGGGACCAGGCCGAGTTCGCGGGCAAGCGCGGTGGTGCTTTCCTCCGGCTCGGTATCAAAGTCGTCCTTCAGCTGGCTCTTGCACTTCAGATAGGCCTGACGGGCCGCGGCAAGATCGTTCATCCTGACATAGAGGCGCATCAGGGCCCGATAGGCCGTCTCGCTGGCGGGGTCGAGTTCCAGCAGCCGCCGGGCAAAGGCGACCTGCTCTTCCTCCGATCTGTCTTCGCCAGCCTCGACCAGCCGGGTGAGATGGGCGGCGCGCAATTCGTCAACACGCTGGCGCTCGAAGGTCAGCCAGTCCTCGGCCCCCTGCGTCGGCGACTTGGCGCCTTCGAGCAGTTCGCCATTCAGGATGTCGCCGTCTTCAGCGGCGAGCGGCCCTTTCTGCTTCAGCAAATGAACGTCGACTTCCCAGCCATCCGCAAGCCCGATATGGGTTCGGGTTGCGGCAAGCAGCGGCGGAAGCTCGGCGGGGATACTCTGCTCGATGCGCGACAGCAGCTGGCGCAGGCTGCCTGCCCGCTTTTCCGGCAATTCCGATTGCCAAAGCTGGCGCCTGACGGTTTCGCGGTCGAGTTCGAGATTGGCTTCGGCGGCGAGCATGGCGAGGAGAAAATAAGACTTCTCCGGCAAGGGGAGTTCCCTCCCCGCTGCCAGCAGTCGCGGCCTTCCGAGCAGGCAAAGCCTGCTCGTCGACATCTGTCCGGATGTCCGTTGCATCCCGCTTCTCACCCCTGAAAGCCAAGCGCGCATACGCACTCGCCGGTCAACTCTATGTTAGAGCTATATGCGGTCCGCGCATAGCGGCTTTGCTATCGAAAAGCGGATTTTTCGTCGAATATTTGCATTTTTTCGCGTCTGCCGACAGGAAATGCTTGCCAACACTTTCCAGGCGACACGAATTGCCGTCCGTTATTTCAGCCGAGCGAGGCTCGATGGCCGGCAATTTCAGCGAGCAGAGCCGAGGATCACAGCACCGGTGCGACGCGTTTGGCGCGGGGTTCCGCCGCGGTTGCGGCCTCGACGAAATCGAGGCCGATATCCAGCACCGGCGCGCTATGGGTCAGCCAGCCGACGGAAATGAGGTCGACACCGGAGGCCGCGATTGCGGCGGCTGTTGCCGGCGTCACCCGGCCGGATGCCTCGGTGATCGCCCGGCCGGCGACGACGGCGACGGCCTCGCGCAGCTGATCCGGCGTCATATTGTCGAGCAGAACGGCATCGACGCCTGTTTCCATCGCCTCATGCAGCTGATCGAGCCTGTCCACTTCGACCTCGACCTTCACCAGATGGCCGACACCGGCCCGGGCCCGGCGGATCGCCTCGGCAACGCCGCCGGCGATCGCCACGTGATTGTCCTTGATCAGCACGGCGTCATAAAGGGCGAAACGGTGGTTCATGCCGCCGCCGGCCCGCACCGCATATTTCTCCAGCGCCCTCAGCCCCGGCGTCGTCTTGCGCGTGCAGGCGACAGAAGCTTTGCTGCCGCTGATGACGGCGGCAATCTCGGCCGTCACGGTGGCGATGCCGGAGAGATGGCCGAGGAAATTCAGTGCGGTGCGCTCGGCGGTGAGCAGGCCGCGCGACGGACCTTCGATGGTGGCGATCACGTCGCCTGGTTTGACCGCGTCGCCATCCTCGACATGGCGTCGCAGGACGATCTCGGGATCGACGAGCGTGAAAGCGAGCTCGGCCGCGTCGAGACCGGCGATCACGCCCGGCTGACGGGCGGCCATCACCACCGTCGAGCGGTGATCCCTAGGGATGACAGATGCCGACGTGATGTCGCCGGCGAGGCCGAGATCTTCGAGCAAGGCCGCCCGCACCAGCGGCTCGACGATCAGGCGCGGAAGGGGAACGAGGCTCATCTCAGGCACTCCTGGCAAGGGCATAGGGCGGGGTTGCGCGGGCGATCTCCAACGCCTGGGAAAGGCGCATCCGTCGGCGTTGCGCATCGGCGAGCTTCAGCGGAAAATCGGTGCGGGCATGGGCGCCGCGCGATTCCATCCGCAGGCCGGCAAAGACGGCGATCAACAGCGCGACGATGGCCGGATCGGCGGCAGGGCCGTCACTTTCGGCAAGCGGCAGCAGGGCAGCGATCGCGTCCTGGACGGCATCCCGATTGCGCAGCACGCCGAGATGGCGCGAGACGATCGGCCAGACAAGCGATGCGTCGGTCGACACCGGCAGCCTTTCGGATTGGCAGGGACTGCCGGTGCGTGCCGGCATGCCCGCTATGTCGCGCGCCGCCCGCATGCCCATCACCGCTGCCTCCAGCAGTGAATTGCTGGCCAGCCGGTTTGCGCCGTGCAGGCCGGTCGAGGCTGCCTCCCCGGCAACCCAGAGGCCGGGAACCGAGCTGCGGCCGTTGGCATCGGTCGCGATCCCGCCCATGTGGTAGTGAACGGCCGGGCGCACCGGAATGAGGTCTTTCGCCGGATCGATTCCGGCTTCACCGCAAAGAGCTGCGATAACCGGGAAGCGTGTGGCAAACCGACTGCCGAGCGCGTCGCGGGCATCGAGGAAGACCCTGTCGCCGCGGGCGATCTCGGCGCTGATGGCGCGCGCCACCACATCGCGCGGCGCAAGCTCGGCGCCCGGGATGCGGGCCATGAACCGCTCGCCGCGTTCGTTGACGAGCAAGGCCCCCTCACCGCGCACCGCCTCGCTGACCAGCGCTAAGGGCCTGCGGCGGGAATCGAGCGCAGTCGGATGGAACTGGACGAATTCCATGTCGGCGAGATCGGCACCTGCCCGTGCCGCGAGCGCGATCCCTTGGCCGAAATTGCCGAGCGGATTGGTGGTCGCATCATAAAGACCGCCGATGCCGCCGGTGGCGAGCACCACCTTTCCGGTCGGCAGGATGGCGGCTCCACCCGCGGTCGCGCAGAGCAGGCCGGCGACCTCGTCGCCGTCCATCAGAATCCGCCGCGCTTCGAAGCCTTCGAGCACGGATATGGCGGGCGTCTGCGCCACGGCCCGCACCAAGGCGGCGATGATTGCCGCACCCGAGCCGTCGCCTTCGGCATGGACGATGCGGCGGCGATTATGGGCCGCCTCCAGTCCGAGCGAGAATTCTCCCGCCGCATTGCGGTCGAAGCGCACGCCGGCCTGTTCCAGCGCTGCAATTGCCGACGGCGCCTCGGCGATGATGCCGGCCGCGACGGTCCGATGGCAGAGCCCGTCGCCGGCCGCAAGCGTATCGGCCAGATGCAGCGCCGCGCTGTCGTCGGCGCCGATGGCGGCGGCAATGCCGCCCTGCGCCCAGGCGCTCGAGGTCTGTGTGCCGAGGGCAGCGCGGGTGACGATGACCGAGGGTTCCGGCGCCAGCGTCAGTGCGGTCATCAACCCGGCCAAGCCGCTGCCGACGATGACGGTGCGCCCGCCAAGATGATCGAGACGTTCGCTCATATCGCCAGCATCCTTTCGACGGCGCGCCGCGCCGCAGCGGCGATTGCCGGATCGACCGTCACTTCATGGCGGTTTTCCTCAAGCGCGGCGCGGATATTGGCGAGAGTGATCCGCTTCATATGCGGGCAGAGATTACAGGGACGAATGAACTCGACGTCGGGATGGTGCACGGCGACGTTGTCGCTCATCGAGCACTCTGTCAGCAGCACCACACGCGCCGGCTTCCGGCTGCCGACATAATCCGACATCACGGCGGTGGAGCCGGCGAAATCGGCCTCGGCCACGACGTCGGGCGGGCATTCCGGATGGGCGAGCACCGTCACGCCGGGGTGGTTTTCGCGCAGCTGGCGGACATCGTCGGCGGTGAAGAGTTCATGCACTTCGCAATGGCCGTGCCAGGCGATGATCTCGACATCGGTCTCGCGGGCGACGTTGCGCGCCAGATATTCGTCCGGGATCATCAGCACCTTCGGCACGCCGAGCGATTCCACCACCTGTTTGGCGTTGCCCGAGGTGCAGCAGATATCGGAGGCGGCCTTCACCGCGGCCGAGGTGTTGACATAGGTGACGACGGGCACGCCGGGATGGGCCTGGCGCAACAGCGCGATATCCTCCGGTGTGATCGAATCCGCCAGCGAGCAGCCGGCGCCGAGGTCCGGGATCAGCACGGTTTTCTCAGGGTTCAACAGCTTGGCGGTCTCGGCCATGAAGTGCACGCCGGCGAGCACGATCACGTCGGCATCGACCTCGATCGCCTTGCGGGCGAGCGCCAGGCTGTCACCGACGATATCGGCCACGCCGTGAAAGATCTCCGGCGTCTGGTAATTATGCGCGAGAATGACGGCGTTGCGGCGGCGCTTGAGCGCGAGGATGGCGTCGACGTCGTTCTCGAACGCCATCCATTCGGCTTTGGGGATGACGCGGCTGACGCGCTCATAGAGCGAGGATGCGGAAACAGGATGATTCATGGCCGGCTCCTAATTATGCTCTATTTGAGCATATCATGGGCAAAGAGATATTCTCGTTCTGAGCATATGTCAATTGCGGGAGAGCGGTAATTTCGTTCCGGCGAGTGCCCGTTCCTCGAGCACGGTGTGGCGGAAGCGGAAAAGCTTGGCCGGCCGGCCGCCGGTTTCGCTTTCCGTGCCGCCGGTCTCCTCGACCAGTTCCTGCTGTTCGATCAGGCGGCGGAAGTTCTGTTTGTGCAATGTCAGCCCGGCGAGCGCCTCGATGGTGCGCTGCAGTCGCAGCAGCGTAAAGCTCTCCGGCATCAGCTCGAAGACGACGGGGCGGTATTTGATCTTGGCGCGCAGCCTGGCGATCCCGGTCGCGAGAATGCGGCGGTGATCGGCAAACATTGCCCGGCCGAGATTGGCTTCACCAGCACATCCGGCTTCGGCCACGAGCCCGGCTTCATAGAGCAGTTCGTAGCGTTGCAGCGCCAGATCCTCGTTCCAGCCGCCGCCATCGAGGCCGAAGGTGAAATCGGCGCGGCGATGGCGGTGATCACGCCGGGCCGGATCGGCATCCGCCCAGCTTCCGAGGCGCGTCATGATCTCATCCAGCACGGCCGGGCGGCCCTGCCGATGGTCTTCCCAGGGGAAATAGTCGTACCAGCCGTGCCATCCCGGCCGGCCGGCGCCCGCCTGCTCGTTGACGAGGCCGAGATAGCTGATCGAAATCGTCCGCCCGCCCGGGATGTCGTTGTTTCGGTCGCGGTCGGCGAAGGTATAGAGCTGCTCGAGATAGCCGACCGGGTGCTCCGTCTGTTCCTGGATCCATTCGCGCAGGCCTGATTGCAGGGTGCGATGGCCCATTTCGAAGGGACCTGACGGCAGCGCGCCGCCGGACCGGATGGTCATCACGCGCGGCTCATCCCCCGTCACTGCGACGAGCACCGCAATCAGTTCCGCATGCGCAAAGCCGATCGTCACAGGGGGCCGAATACTCCGTTCCGAATGGGTCATTCCTGACACAGGCGGGAGCGGAAGCCAATGGAACGGAAGCCACTTCGCGGGCCTTCCACATCTCTCTGTCTCTCGTGAAGATGCCTTTCGCTTGCGCTCAAGGCGTTCGTCGCGGGCGCTCCTCACCCCCCTCATCTGCCCTACGGGCATCTTCTCCCCGCTGGGGAGAAGGGGGAGCAAGATGCAAGCTTCGTTTTCTGCAAGCGAACCTTTTAGGAGGGCGAGACGCTGCCACATCCCCCTTCTCCCCAGCGGGGAGAAGATGCCGGCAGGCAGCTGAGGGGGTGAGCGACGATAGGAGCGAATGCGCTGAGCGCAAGCGAAGGCAAGAACAGACGCTCAGCTATTCCCCGTCTCGCCCGCCAGCCGATCCAGGAAAGCCTTCAATTCGCTTTCCTCGATGCCGACGAGATGGCGCTTTTCCGGGTAGGCGCCGGTTCGGACATCATCGGCGAATTCAGTGAAGGCGGCGATGCGTTCGCGCTGCAGCCGGTCGTGTTCGGCGGCGAAGTTGCGGTAGACCTTGGCATGGCGGGGATAGTGGTCGCGGTTGGCGCCAAGCACGTCGTCGGCGAAGAGATATTGGGCATCGCAGCCGCTGCCGGCCCCCATCGAGATCATCAGCATCGAAGTATTGCTGCTGATGGCGGCAGCGACATCGCCCGGCACGACTTCGATTTCGGCAGCGAAGGCGCCGGCCTCTTCCAGCGCCTTGGTCTGCCGCCAGATTTCGGCCGCACTCGCCGCCGTCTTGCCGACGGCGCGGAAGCCGCCGGTCCAGGTCGCCTTCGACGGGATCAGCCCGAGATGGCCGCAAACGGGAATGCCCTCATCGCGCAGGCGCCGGACGATCTGTAGGCTGGCGGCGCAATAGACCGCGTCGCCGCCGGCCTTCAGCGCCGCGAAGGCGGCGCGCAGATAGTCTTCGGCCGAAACATGGTCGCCATATTCGAGCCCCGGAATGGCAAAGGGCGTGGGCGCGATCTCGCGAAAGACCGGACCGAGCAGCGATGGCGGCACCGAGACGATGTCGATCCCCGCCTTTTCGGCCGCTTCCGCCTCTTCCAGCGAGGTGACGCGCAGCATGGTCAGCTGGCGCTTGCCTTTTTCCGAAAGCAGATCGGCGACGGTTGCACGCTTATGTTTTTTCATCATCAATTCCTTTGAAAATGTCGGACGGCTCAGGCGGCCAGAAGGGATTTCAGCTTGACGTCGGCGGCTGTCAGCGCCGACGGGGCGGGGTGGGTGCGTGCGGCGATCAGCATTTCCGCAAGCCTGATGTCGCGCGCCACCGCATTGCCCGGGCCGATGCCGCTGGCGGCGATCAGCCGTCCGTCGGCGTCGAGATGGAAAAGAATGAAGGCGCCGGCGCCGAGGTCGCGGCGGTAATGCGTGGCCGCCCCTTCGGCAAGGCCAGCAATCTGCAGCGTCATGTCGTATTGATCCGACCAGAACCACGGCACCGATGAAACGGCTTCGTCGAGGCCGAGCATGTTGGCCGCGGCCAATGTGCCCTGCTCCTGGGCATTACGCCAGGATTCGAGCCGCACCCGCCGGTCGCCATAGATCGGCAGCGGGAAGGAGCAGCAGTCGCCGGCCGCAAAAACGTCAGGCGCCGAGGTCCGGAGGCAGGTGTCGACGGCAATGCCGTTTTCGATCGTCAGCCCCGCCCTTTGCGCGATCTCGACATTCGGCCGCGCGCCGATGCCGACGAGAGCAAGATCGGCTTCGATCACCTCGCCGCTCGACAATCGGATGCGGGCTTTCCCGCCTTCCGCCGTCAGCGCCTCGATGGAGACGCCGCAGCGGATATCGACGCCTTCGGCGCGGTGGCGCTCGGTGAGCAGATGAGCGATCTCCTCCGGGACGCCGCGCTTCAGCACCCGTTCCAGCCCCTCGATGACGGTGACCTTCGCGCCGAGCAGGCGCGCCGTCGCCGCAAGCTCCAGGCCGATGAAGCCGCCGCCGATGACGGCGATATGCCGTCCTGGTTTCATGGCCTCGCGCAGCGCCGCCGCATCGTCATGGGTCCGAAGCGCGCGGATATGCGGACTGTCCTCCGGGGCGCCGGGGAACGATCGCGCGGCCGCGCCCGTCGCCAGCAGCAGCTTGTCGTAGAGAAGCGCAGTGCCATTCGAAAGCGTGACGGTCCTGGAGGCGGGATCGAAGTCCGTAGCTTCCAGGCCGGTCAGGAGCCGGATGTAGTTTTCGGCGTATTTTTCCGCGGCAACGATGAATTTCGGATCGCTCGCATCGGCCCCCGCCTTCGAAAGCGGCGGCCGCTCATAGGGGTGCAGGGGTTCCGCTCCGACAAGCGTTATTTCGCCGTCAAAACCCTTTTCCCGCAAGGCGAAGGCGGCGCGGGCACCGCATTCGCCCGCACCCAGGATGACGAAATGAGCCACGCCCGCCTCCTTATACAGCGATGAAGACGGTGTCGCCTTCGACCTTGACCGGATAGGTCTTGAGATTGACGCAGACCGGGGCGCCCTTGGCTTCGCCGGTCTTGTAGTTGAAGCGGCCGTTATGTTTCGGACATTCGATGATCTCATCCATCACCAAGCCGTCGGCGAGATGGATATGTTCATGCGTGCAGAGCCCGTCGGTCGCGAAGAACTCGTCGTCGGGGCTGCGGTAGACCGCGAAGGTGCGCCCGCCATGATCGAAGCGGATGACATCCTCTTCGTCGATCTCGTCCTTGCCGCAGACTTCGATCCAGTTTCCGCTCATCTTTGTCCTCCTCGATTTTCGATTATTGCGCCGCCGGCGCCAGTTCGTTGTGGAATTCCTCGCGATAGGGCCGCGCGGTGGCCGGCAGTTCCCGCCTCAGGAAATAATCCTCGTTGCGCAGCTGGCGCAGGAAGGCCGGGATCATCTCGCGATAGCCGGAGAGGATCGACGGGTTCGGCGCCGGCAGGTCGTGCTTGATCATCGCGTGCAGCTTCGGCAGCGCGTGGTAGGGCACCATCGGGAACATGTGATGTTCGACGTGGTAATTCATGTTCCAGTAGATGAAACGGCTGATGGGATTCATATAGACGGTGCGGCTGTTCAGCCGGTGATCGATGACGTTGTCGGCAAGCCCGCCATGCTGCAGCAGCCCGGTCAGCACATGGTGCCAGGCGCCGTAGAGACGCGGCAGGCCGATCAGCATCAGCGGCAGGATCGAGCCGGTGGCGATTGCGACGGCGATCGTGGCGAGATAGATCGCCAGCCAGATGCGGGCGATGCGGATCGCTTTGGGCTGCTCCATCTCGGGAATGAAGGTCTTTTCCGCGGCGCTGACGACACCGAAGGCGTTGCGCAGCATGTCGATGACAGCGTGCCAGACATCAAGGATGCCGAAGAAATTGAGAACCAGCCGGAGGAGGTCCGGCGGCCGCATCACAGCGATTTCCGGATCGCGGCCGACGATGACGGTATCGGTGTGGTGGCGCGCATGGCTCCAGCGCCAGGTCACCGGATTGCGCATGATCATGAAGCAGGCGATCTGGTAGACGGCGTCGTTCATCCAGCGCGTCTTGAAAGCGGTGCCGTGACCGCATTCGTGCCAGCGGCTGTCGGAGGCCGAGCCGTAAAGCACGCCATAGGCGAGGAAGAAGGGCACGGCGATCCACGAACCCCAGAAATAGATGCCGAGCCCGGCAAGAACCGCCATGCTGCCGAGCCAGATGACCGTGTCACGGATCGCCGGCGCATCGGAGCGCTGCATCAGCGCCTTCATCTCCTTGCGCGGAATATCGGTGTGGTACCATTGTGCTGCCGCCAGCCCCGTCTCGACGGCGGTGCGGCCGCTTTCGCCAAGCAGATCGTAGTCACGTTTCTTTGTCTGGGTCGCCATCATCTGCCTCCCGTTGCCCTGCCTGGGAGGATAGGTTGACTTTGTAAGGCGCTCAATGCAGGCTTGATATAATCTATCAAAAGCCATCAGAAATGGCTTGCATCCATGATCGAATCTATCAGGAACCCCGATGCGCCGTCCCACCATCTCCGATCTCGCCCGCGCCTCGGGCGTCAGTGTTGCCACCGTCGACCGGGTTCTCAACGGTCGCCACCGCGTGCGCGAGGAAACGGCGCGGCGGGTTTATGATGCAGCCCAGTCGATCGGCTACCATGCCGTCGGTCTCATCCGGCAACGCGTCTTCGAGGATCTGCCGCAATACAGGCTGGCCTTCCTGCTACAGAAGCCGATGCAACCCTTCTATCAGGCTTTCGCTCGCGAGATCGAAGTGGCGGCGCGTGCCGTGACCACCGCCCGTCTCCAGATCCAGATCGACTATCCCTCCGCTTCGACACCGGCGGCGATCGTCGAGAAGCTCAAGGCCCTCGGCGCCCGCAATCAGGCCATCGCTCTCGTCGCTCCAGACTATCCTGCGGTGACGGCGGCAATCGAGGAACTGAGGGAAGGAGACATTCCCGTCTTTTCGCTGCTTTCCGACTTCGCCTCAGGGGTACGCAATGCCTATATTGGCGTCAACAACCGCAAGGTCGGCCGTACCGCCGCCTGGGTGATTGCCAAGACTGCCCGTGTGCCGGGCAAAGTCGCCTGTTTCGTCGGCAGCCACCGTTTTCACGGACATGAGCTGCGCGAGATCGGTTTTCGTTCCTATTTTCGTGAAAACGCGCCGGAATTCGACGTCATCGATACGTTGATCAACCTGGATACCCCGGAGATCACCCACGAGGCAACGCTGACACTGTTAGAGAAACATCCCGATCTCGTCGGCTTTTACGTTTGCGGCGGCGGCATGGAAGGTGCGATCTCGGCGATCCGCGAAGAGGACGTCGGCGGCAGAATCGTCCTCGTGGTCAACGAGCTGACACCCGATAGCAAGGCGGGTCTTGCCGACGAAATCGTTGCCATGGCGATCGGCACTCCGTTGCCGGCACTCTGCAAGGAGCTAATGGCTCTGATGAGGAGCGCGATCGAAAACGGCGAAACCGCTGTTCCCGGGCAGATCTTCCTGCCTTTCGACATTCATATTTCGGAGAACATCTGAGAAATGATGGAATTCCATCATTCCGACGGAAATTCTTTCAGCGATGAGGGCGACGCGTGGGCGATGACGGATGGATTGCCAGGCAAATTCCGATAGAGATTCCCGGACTATTCACGAGGACTGCTCCGCCACGACGCGGAGACGAGGAGGAAATACCAGCCATGACTTCGATCCGCTTTGTGCTCAACCATATGGCCGCGCCGTCGCTTGCCATCGATGATTTCTTCGCGCTGGCAAAGTCGCTCGGCATCGACGCGGTCGAGATCCGCAACGACCTTTCCGGCAACGCCATTCTCGACGGGACCAAACCCGAAGCGATCAAGCAAGCCGCCGAGAGCCACGGGCTGACGATCATCTCGATCAATGCGCTGCAGCGCTTCAACGAATGGAATGCAACCCGGGCTGGCGAAGCGCAGGAACTGATCGACTATGCCAGCGCCTGCGGCGCCAAGGCGCTCGTCCTCGTTCCGAAGAACGATGGCACCGGCTGCGCCGATGGCGAACGGCAGGCCAATCTGCGCCAGTCCCTGACGGCGTTGAAGTCGATGCTCGAGAAAGCTGGGATCATCGGCCTCGTCGAGCCGCTCGGTTTCGAGATCTGCTCGCTGCGTTCGAAGACCGAGGCGGCCGAGGCGATCAAGGAACTCGGCGCGCAATCGACCTTCAAGCTCGTCCACGACACCTTCCACCATCACCTTGCCGGCGAAGCGGCGACCTTCCCGGAGCTTGCCGGTCTCGTCCACATTTCCGGCGTCAGCGACCCCTCTGTGTCGGTTGCCGATATGCGCGATTCCCACCGCGTGCTCGTCGATGGCGACGACCGGCTCGACAATGCCGGGCAGATCCGTGCGCTGCTGCAGGCGGGCTACAAGGGTCCGTTCTCCTTCGAGCCCTTCGCAGCCGAAGTGCATGCCGTCAAGGACCCGGCTGCAGCGCTACGCACCAGCATGGATCATCTCACCGCACGAGTTTGAGACTGCAAAGACCTGCGGCGCTGTCATGAAGTGTCGCCACGATTGTCGATGCGGTCGGCCGCTGGCGAGCGGCCGACCGCATTAATCTATTCGCGGCCCCTGAACCGGCGCTGATAGGCGGGGTCGTAAAGCGAGCTCTCACGAAAATCCTCTGCCGCAAGCGATGGGCCGACGAAGATGATCGCCGTGCGTTCGATCGGCTCGGCCGCAACCTTTGCCTCGATGTCGCGGAGTGTGCCGCGCAGCACGCGCTCGTCCGGCCAGGAGGCCTTGACGACGATCGCGACCGGGCAGTCGGCGCCGTAGAGCGGCGTCAATTCCGCCACCACCTGCTTCAGCGCATGGATTGCCAGATGGATCGCCAGCGTGGCGCCGGTGGCGCCGAATTTCGCCAGCGTCTCGTCATTCGGCATCGGCGAAGCGCGGCCGGAAACGCGGGTGAGCACCAGGCTCTGGGCCACGGCCGGGATCGTCAGTTCGCGACCGAGCACGGAGGCAGCGGCGGCAAAGGCCGGAACACCCGGCGTCATCGTATAGGCGATGCCGTGTTTTTGCAGCCGGCGCACCTGCTCAGCCACCGCACTCCACACCGAGAGATCGCCGGAATGCAGCCTTGCGACATCCTGCCCGGCAGCCGCGGCGGCGAGATATTCCGCCTCGATCTCGTCGAGCGACATCGGCGCGGTATCGACGATACGCGCGCCCGGCGGGCAATATTGCAGCAGGTCGGGAGAGACGATCGAACCGGCATAGAGACAGACCGGGCACTGGGCGATGAGATTGCGGCCACGCACCGTGATCAGATCCGCAGCCCCTGGCCCCGCGCCGATGAAATGCACCGTCATTCCGTCATCCTTTCGTCCAACGCCACTGCGTCACCGGCATGGCCGGCCGCCAGCCGCTCATGCCGCCGATGGCGCCGGCGCGCGCTATTTCGATGCGCGTCAGCGAGCCGCCGCGTTTTGCCTGTTCTGAGAGCAGCACGGCTTCCATTTCCAGCGTCACGGCATTGGCGACGAGCCGCCCTCCCCGCTTCAGCGCCGCAACGGCAGCATCGATGACGCCAGCCTCGCTGCCGCCGCCGCCGAGGAAGATCGCATCGGGTTCCGGCAGGCCTGCAAGCGCGCCGGGTGCTGCGCCTTCGATGACGGCGAGATGCGGCACGCCGAAGGCGGATGCGTTGCGGGCGATCCGCGCCGCCCGCTCCGGCGATTGCTCGATGGCAATCGTCTTCAGCGACGGGTCGGCAAGCATCCATTCGATGCCGATCGATCCCGAACCCGCGCCGATATCCCAGAGCAGTTGACCGTGCCGCGGCGCGAGCGCCGACAGCGTCATTGCCCGGATTTCGCGTTTGGTGATCTGTCCGTCATGCTCGAACAGTTCGTCCTCGAGCCCGGCGACGAAAGGCAGAATGCGCGCCCCCTCCCCTGCCGCGATATGGAGGGCGCAGACATTGAGGGGATCGATGTCCGCCAGATCGAAATCCGCGGCGATCGCGCTTCTGCGCCGTTCCCGCGCGCCGCCCAGAGCCTCGAGAACGGTAAGCTGTGACTGACCGAAACCATCGGCGGCAAGCAGGTTTGCCAGCGCGCGAGGCCCGTTCTCGTCCGAGGTCAGCGCGATGATGCGCCGTCCAGGGTGCAGATGCGGCCGGATCAGGTCGATCGGCCTGCCATGCAGCGAAATCGTCGCGACGTCCTGCAGCGGCCAGCCAAGGCGCGAGGCGGCAAGGCTGAAGGCCGAAGGCGCCGGGATGGTACGCATCTCTTCCACCGCCACATGGCGGGAGAGCGTTGCGCCGACGCCATGGAGAAACGGATCGCCGGAGGCGAGCACGACGACCGGCGTGCCGCGCCTTGCAAGGATGGCCTCGATCGAGCGCGCGAACGGGCTCTGCCAGGAAAATCTCTCACCTGATATCAGCGGCGCCGCCAGCGCATGATGCCGTGCGCCGCCAAAGACGGCCGGTGCGCTGGCGATCAGCCTTTTCGCCTCCTCGCCCAGCCCTTCTGGACCATCTTCACCGATGCCGATAATAGTCAGCCAGGGCTGATTGCCGGGAGGAGAGAGATCAGACATGGGACGACCTCGCATTCTGATCCTCGGCGGCACCAGCGAGGCGCGCCTGCTGGCCGAAGCGCTCGCGGCGCGCGACGATTGCGACGTTCTTCTGTCGCTGGCCGGTCGCACCGAAAAACCGGCTGCGCAGCCGGTTCCGGTTCGAATCGGTGGTTTCGGCGGCGCCGCGGCGCTCGCCGATTTCCTGAACGGGGGCGGATATGATCTGCTGATCGACGCCACGCATCCCTTCGCCGAGCGCATCTCCGCCAATGCCGCCCATGCTGCCGAGGCCACCGGCATAAGCGCGATCGCTCTGCGTCGTCCCGAATGGCAGCGCCTGCCGAGTGATCATTGGCGGGACGTGCGGAGCATTCCGGCGGCCATTGAGGCGCTTGGCCCCTCCCCCCGCCATGTTTTCCTGGCAACGGGCCGGCAGGGTGCGCATAATGCCGAAGCGGCAGCACAGCATCACTATCTCGTTCGCAGCGTCGACCCCGTCGAGCCGCCGCTTGCGCTTGCGAATGTCGATTATATCCTCGATCGTGGTCCGTTCACGCTGGAAGGCGAATTGGCTCTGCTGAGGCAGCACCATATCGATGTCATCATTGCCAAGAACAGCGGCGGCGTCGCCACCTATGCGAAGATCGAGGCAGCCCGCCTGCTCGGCATCGAGGTGATGATGGTCACGCGTGCGCAAGCGTCCACGGTCAAGACGGTCGAAACTGTCGAGGCGGCGCTGGCGGCGGTCGATCACCTCTTCCCCTCCGCCATGAATCGCGGGGTGTAGACGAGGTCCGGCCTGCCGGGCCGCGTGACGACCCGCGTTTCGGCCGAGCCGATGATGATGCAGGTCGCCATATCGGCCATCGAGGCATCCGCCTGCGACAGCGGCTGTACGGCGATACGTTCGTCCGGCCGTCCGGCCGCGCGGCCGAATATGACCGGTGTCGCTGCCGGCAGATGGTCGCGCAACAGCTTGAAGGCCTCGCCGAGCTGCCAGGGCCGCGCCCGGCTGATCGGATTATAAAGGGCGATGACGAAGCCGGCCCTGGCCGCCAATTCGATACGATTTTCTATTATATTCCAAGGCTTTAGATTGTCGGACAGCGAGATGGCGCAGAAATCGTGGCCAAGCGGCGCCCCGGCTCTTGCCGCCACCGCCAGCATCGCGGTGATGCCGGGCAGGATGGTGAGATCGACCGCACGCCAGGCGGCCGGGCCATTCTCGATCGCCTCGCAGACGGCGGCAGCCATGGCGAAGACACCGGGGTCGCCGCCGGAGACGACACAGACCTTGGCGCCGTCGGCTGCCATCGAAAGTGCCGCCCCTGCCCTATCCAGCTCTTCGCGATTGTCCGAGGCATGGCGCAGCTGATCGTCGCGGAGCTGCAGCCTGTCGAGATAGGGTCCATAACCGAAGAAATCCGTCGCTGCGTCGACGGCAGCCAATGCCTCCGGCGTCATCTGTTCGGGATTGCCGGGACCGGTGCCGATTACGAAAAGCGCGCCGCTCATCGGCGGCCCTCCCAGCCCGGCACCAGGACGAGCGAAAAATACGGCGCATCGCCGTCGGCCCTGTCGGCAAGCTTTGCCATGGCCGCATTCGCCATGGTGCCGCGTTCGACATAGACGGCTTCGCCGAGTCGTCCGGCAGTTTCCAGCGCCCGGCGGATTTTCGGCAGATTGCGGCCGACCTTCATGATGACGGCGGCTTGCGTATCGGCCAGGCGACGCGTCAGCTCGGCCTCGGCCATCGTACCGGGCAGTACGGAAAGCACGTCATCCCCCTGGACGATCGGCATGCCGGCCAGGGACCAGCAGCCCGACATGGCGCTGATGCCGGGGATCACTTCCGTCGGGTAGCGCTGGGAAAGTCTGACATGCAGGTGCATGTAGGAGCCGTAGAACAGCGGATCACCCTCGCTGAGCACGGCGACGGTGCGCCCGGCATCG
The DNA here is from genome assembly GCF_002531805.1 of Rhizobium sp. M1. Taxonomy (NCBI): domain Bacteria; kingdom Pseudomonadati; phylum Pseudomonadota; class Alphaproteobacteria; order Hyphomicrobiales; family Rhizobiaceae; genus Rhizobium; species Rhizobium sp. M1. The sequence goes on from NZ_NWSW01000003.1 coordinate 43,493, forward strand.
AGATGGCCGGCGATTGCCTCGGCGGACCGGTCATAGAACTGGGTGATCAGGCTCCGGTAACGCTCGTCGTTCTTGTCGATCTCGGTGGTGACGGGATAATAGAGCGGCAGCAGCGTCACGCCGGATTTCAGCAGCGGCTCGACGATCGCCTTGCCGTTGCCGCCCCTGCCCTCTTTGGCGAAGTAAGCAATGACGTCGGCATCTTCGATGGCTCGGACGGCTTTAAGGGTCAGGAGCTCCGGGTCGCCGGGACCCGTGCCGACGCCGATCAGGCGGCCTTGTTTTGTCATAGGCCCGGCCTCGCCAGCGCATTGATGGCGGCCGCCGTCATGGCGCTGCCGCCGAGCCGGCCGCGCACGATGGCAAAGGGGACGCCATAGGAATTTTCCGCCAGCGCATCTTTCGATTCCGCCGCGCCGACGAAACCAACGGGCATGCCGAGGATGGCAGCGGGTTTCGGGGCGCCGTCGCGCAAGAGTTCGAGCAGGTGGAACAGCGCCGTCGGCGCATTGCCGATCGCGACAATGCTTCCGCCGAGCCGTTCGAGCCACAGATGCATGGCGGCGGCTGAGCGCGTATTGCCGGTCTTAACCGCAAGCTCCGGCGTGGCGGGATCGCGCAGCGTGCAGATCACCTCGTTCATCGCCGGCAGCCGTGCCCTGGTAACGCCCTGAGCGACCATTTCCGCGTCGCAGAAGATCGGTGCCCCACCTTTCAGCGCCTCGCGCGCCGCGCTGACGACATCGGCGGAAAACAAAAAATGCTCCGCCGCTTCGACCAGCCCGCAGGCATGGATCATGCGCACGGCGATCTCGGCCTGATCTTCGGTGAAGCGCGAAAGATCGGCCTCGGCGCGGATGATCGCAAAGGAACGCTCATAGATCGCGTCGCCGCTGCGGATATAATCGTAGTCTGGCATTCCTATTCCTGTCGCAGCGCCTTCGAAACGCCGGTTGCGCCAAGCCGTGTAAGGCAGGCGGCGGTCGATTCGCCAGCGCCTCTGTTATCTTCGATGGAGCGGGCGAGCCTCTCTATAGCGAAATCGATCCGTCCGCCAGCGATCCGTTCATCCGGCCGATCCATTGCCAACCCGTTGAGGATGAGATCGTAACCTTCAGCCGTGCCGGTCAGGGTCAGCGCCGGGCGCACATGCGCGCAGCCTTTGGCACAGCCGGAGAGATGCAGCGTCAGCGACCCGTCGAACAGGTCGGGTGCGGCGGCCAGGATGCGGCGGGCCAGCGTTCGTGTCTCGTAGAAGGCGGAGCCACAGGCGCCGGCGCCGGCGCAGGCGGCAATATGCTCCGCTTTCTCGCCAGGTTGCGCGCTGAAGCCATATTGGGCGGCCGCGGCTCTGATCGCCGGCACTCTCTCTGCCGGCAGGCCGAGGAAGAAGAAACCGCGACCCGGCGCCAGCCGGATGGCCGTTGCGCCGGAGGCTTTGGCGAGATCGAGCAGGGCGGTCAGGTCGGACGCTCTCGTCTGGCCGAATTCCGGCCGCACGCCGAGCACGGCTTTGCCGTCCGCCAGCCTATGCAGGCCCGGTAGCGGCATCCTTGCCGAGCACGACTGAATGGATCGGATGGTGGCCATGGCGGGAAAATGTGTTTGCAGAAGCACCGGATCGATATCCCGTGCCCGACTGCCCTGCCCGAGCATTGCCAGCAGAACCAGGATTTCGCCTACGGCCGAGACGGCCGCCTCCGCAGGACCGGCCGCGACCGGCGTTGCGGTCGCACCATCGCCGTTGATGGCGACAAGCCAATGCGCTTGGGATAGTGCGACGACACGAATATCGGCGGAAAGCGCCGACAAGCCGAAGGTTCCACCGCCGTCGATGACGATCGACAGTTTAGGCGCAAGCCGCGGCGAGGCGAGCAGTTCCTGAAGCTTGCTGCGCAGGGCCAGTTCCATTGCGGCCGGATCGCTCACCTCTTCCGGGTCGATGCCATGCAGCGGCGAGATCTCGATCGCCGGCCCGTCCGGCACGGTGATCCCGGCGGCATCGATATCGGAAGCGAGCTGTCCGACCGTCTCGGCCCGCAGCCCGCGGATCTGCAGATTGCCGCGTGCGGTGATCTCGAGAATGCCGTTTCCATGCGCCGCAGCTGAGCGAGCAAGGGCGGAGAATTGCGAGAGCGTCAACGCGCCGCCGGCCGGCCGCAGCCGCACGAGCAGGCCATCACCGGTCGGCATCGGCGCGGCAAGGGCGGGGCAGGCGCCGCGCGCGTGCCTCTTCGCCGCCGCGCGATCACGGCCGTCCGTCGCGTCTCTTCTATCGATCGCCTTGGCGGTCTCACTGCCCATTCTTAATCCTCTGTCCGTGTCTTACATGATCGCGGCAGACGCGGCAAAACATGATGGAAACGGTCGGCCGGCTATTCCTCGAAATCCCGTCCCTTGCGCAGGAGATAGATGTCCATGATCCAGCCATGCCGTTGCCGGGCCTCGCTCCTGAGGGTGAGGATATCGGTCGCGACATCGCCGAGCCGCCCTGATCGGACGATCTCGTCCTCGGTACCGAGATAGGCGCCCCAGAAGATCTCGGCATCTGGGTCGTCGATCTTCGCAAAAGCCTGTTCGCCGTCGAGCATGACGACCGTCGTGGGCGCCTGGAGCCCCTCCCGCGCCAGCCGGCGCCCCGTGGTAATTTCGATCGGCTTGCCGACGAGATTGATCGGGATTTTGTGGCTGGCCGCCAGGGCCTGGATGCTGGTGACGCCGGGAACGACACTGTAATCGAAATCCAGGTCGGCTTGCTGCCGCACCCGTTCGATGATGCGGATCGTGCTGTCGTAGAGACTGGGATCACCCCAGACCAGAAAGGCGCCGCTGCCATCCTCGGGCAGGCCGGCGATCAGCTCTCCATAGATATGGGCGATCTCGCCATGCCAGGCGTCGACGCTTTGCGTGTAGCTTCTGTCGGCCGTCTGTCGCTGCGGCACTGCGAATTCTGAAATCCGGATCCCCGGCCGTGTGATATACCGCTCGCAGATCTCGCGGCGGACTTCGGCAAGCTCTTCCTTTGCCGCGCCCTTGAGCGGCAGGAAGATCACGTCGGCGGCGTTCATCGCATTGATTGCCTGTATGGTGACGTGCTCCGGGTTGCCCGTGCCGATGCCGATGATATGGATGTGCTTCACGACGATACTCCCATGATTCCTGGCGGTCTTGCCGAAAAAGCCGGGTCGCCGCAAGGGCAGGGCAGGGAGTTGGCCGCGGCCAACCGGGCCGCCGATGAGGCCCTGGCCCCTATTGTTGCCGGAAATCCCGAATCGTGTCACTTTCGATACGCTTTTTGACGCTATGTTGACAGAAAAGCGCATCGAAAAGGATTGGGTGTTTTGGACAACATTAGCGTATCGACGACAGATGTGCGGATCGAGCGGCATGCGAACCAGCTGTCGCGGCAGTTGAAGCTGCTGCGTGACAAGCTGTTTCCGCCGCTTTCGCAGAAGACGCTGCGTACATTCTCCTCCGGCGAGGCCGCTCAGATGATCGGCGTTTCCGACGGCTATCTTCGCCAGCTTTCGCTGGATGGCAAGGGGCCGCAGCCGGAACTTTCCCCGAATGGCAGGCGCTCCTATACGCTCGGCCAAATCAATGAATTGCGCCATTATATGGCGAAGCTGAAGCCGAAGGATGCGCTCAGCTATCTTCCCTGGCGGCGTCCCGGCGAGAAGCTGCAGACGGTCGCCGTGACCAATTTCAAGGGCGGTTCGGCCAAGACGACGACGACACTCTATCTGGCGCAGTATCTGGCGCTGGCCGGTTACCGGGTGCTTGCCATCGATCTCGATCCGCAAGCCTCGCTCTCCTCCATGCTCGGCGTGCAGCCCGAATTCGATCTCTCCGACGGCGATACGCTCTATGGCGCCATTCGCTACGATGCCGGACGCAAGCCACTGAAAGAGATTGTCCGCAAGACCTATTTCGACGGGCTCGATCTGGTGCCGGGCAATCTCGAGCTGATGGAGTTCGAGCACGAGACCCCGCGGGCGCTCAATGATCGCCAGAAGCCGGCCGAGCTGTTCTTCCGTCGGGTCGGCGTGGCGATTGCCGAGGTCGAGGCGGATTACGACGTGGTGGTGATTGATTGCCCGCCGCAGCTCGGCTATCTCACCCTCGGAGCCGTCTGCGCCGCCACATCGCTGCTCATCACCATCCATCCGCAGATGGTCGACGTCGCGTCCATGTCGCAGTTCCTGCTGATGACCTCGGATCTGCTCTCCGTCGTTCGCAAGGCCGGCGGCGACCTGCAGCACGACTTCATCAAATATGTCGTCACCCGCCACGAACCTTTCGATGCACCGCAGTCGCAGATCGTTGCGCTGTTGCGCAGCCTGTTCGGCGATGACGTGTTGACGGCAACCATTCTCAAGTCGACGGCGATTGCCGATGCCGGCCTGACCAAGCAGACGCTCTTCGAAATCGAGAAGGGGCAGGTGCGCCGCTCGACTTACGATCGGGCGTTGGAATCGGTCAATGCCGCCAACAGCGAGGTTCTTGCCGGCATTCACAAAGCCTGGGGCAGGACATGAGCAGACGCGATCGCCTCAAAGGTCTTTTCGACGATACGGCGCAGGAGTTGGCCGCGGCCAACTACGAGGAGTCTTCTTCGCGCGGATCGGCCGGGCCGGTCCGGACGATGGCGCTGACCCTCGGGCGCATGGAGGAAGAGAGCAGGGCGATGCAGGAGGCCTTGCTCTCCGGCGAACGCATCGTCGAACTCGATCCCGATCTGATCGATTCCTCCTTCGTGCGCGACCGGCTTGCCGACCAGCCGCTCGATATGGAAGACGAGCTGGTGCGGTCGATTGCCGAGAACGGCCAGGAAGTGCCGGTTCTGGTTCGTCGCCATCCTGATGACGAGGCCCGCTACCAGATCGCCTACGGCCATCGACGCCTGCAGGCCGTCAGGCTGCTCGGACGCAAAGTGCAGGCGATCGTCCGTCAGCTCGACGATACCGATGTCGTCATCGCGCAGGGTATCGAGAACTCGGCGCGCCGGAACCTTTCCTATATCGAACGCGCCGTCTTCGCCTTCAATCTCGAGCTCAAGGGGTTTGAGCGTCCTGTCATCATGAAGGCGCTGTCGACCGACAAGACGGAGTTGTCGAAGCTGTTGTCGGTCGCAAAAGCCATCCCGGCCGAGATCGTCCGCTCCGTGGGAGCTGCCCCCGGCATTGGGCGGCGTAAATGGATGGCGCTGGCCCAGGACTGGAACGGGATGACGGCGGCGCGGCTTGCGAAGCTTATCGCCTCGGAACAGTTCATGGCGGAAGAGAGCGACCGCCGTTTCGAGCTTTTGGTTGCCGAGCTCGCCCGGAAAGAGGCGAAGCCGGAGCCCACGGAATATGACTGGAAGCCGAAGAGCGGCGGCAAGATTGCCGGCCGAATCAGAAGCGCCGGCAATTCTTTCACGATCGCGTTGAAAACAGGCGATGCGCCGGATTTCGGCGCTTATATTTCACGCCGTCTCGATGAGCTTTACGAAGCCTATCGGGAAGGCAAGTTGCAAGCAGGAGAGTAGGCCGCAAAAGAAAAAAGCCTCCGAACGTTGCCGTCGCGGAAGCCTTTCTCATATCTGGACAATCTGAGAATCGCACTTCCTCGAATCACTGTCAAGCATCTTCGGCATCCTTTTGGGTGGTAAGATTTCTTTTGCCTTGAAAAAAAGGTGAGGGACATGGAGCCTCAATATGTATCGACGCCCTTTGGGCGGCGATCGATGACGCTTGGCATGCTGGCAAGCCAGGAAAGCGCCAGCAAGGTCGATCCGGACGCATCGGTCGACAAGTGGAAGATCTTTCGCTCGCTCTGCGAGGCAAAGGACATGATCGGCGTATCCGATCGTGCGCTTGCCGTTCTCAACGCGTTGTTGACCTTCTATCCGAAGAACGAGATTGCCGAGGCCAACGGCTTCGTGGTTTTTCCTTCGAATGAGCAGCTCTCGTTGCGCACGCATGGCATGGCCGGCACGACGCTGCGGCGGAATCTGGCGATGCTGGTGGAAGCCGGCCTGATCATCCGGCGCGATAGCCCGAACGGCAAACGGTTTGCCCGCCGCAACGGTGAGGGCGGGCTTGGCGAGGCCTTCGGCTTCAGCCTGGCGCCGCTTCTTGCTCGCGCCGGCGAGATCGAAGCGCAGGCGGCTCAGGTGATGGCCGATAGGCTCGAATGGAAGCGCCTGAGGGAGCGCCTGACGCTCTGCCGGCGTGACATCGCCAAGCTGATCGAGATCGCGCTGGAAGAGGAAATTGCGGGCGAATGGATCGAGATGCAGAAGCATTTCAATCTGCTGTCGGCCAGCCTGCCGCGCCGTCCGTCGGCTGCGGAGATGAGAAGCCTGCTGGCGGATCTCGAAGCGTTCCGCGAAATGATCATCAAGACGCTGGAATCGAAAACGAAAACAGAAAAAACAGACGCCAATGACAGCCAAAACGGTCGGCACATACATAATTCAAACCCACACCTAATATCTGAACTTGAACCAAGCTTCGAAACGAAGCAGGGCGCAAAGCCGGAGGAAGAACCGCGGGCGTGGCGGGAGCCGCCAAAGTCCTTCCCGCTTGCCATGGTGTTGCAGGCCTGCCCCGAGATCGCCGCTTATGGGCCGGGCGGCGGGATCGGCAGCTGGCGGGATCTGATGGCCGCGGCCGTCATCGTCCGCTCGACGCTGGGCGTCAGCCCGAGCGCCTATCAACTGGCCTGCGATATCATGGGGCCGGAAAACGCCGCCACGGTGATCGCCTGCATTCTGGAACGAGGCGGCCATATCAACTCGGCCGGCGGCTATCTGCGCGACCTGACCCGGCGGGCGGAACGCGGCGAATTCTCGCTCGGGCCGATGCTGATGGCGTTGATGCGGGCAAATGGTCCGCTGGCGAGGAGAACCGGGTGAGCGGGTGGCCAAAAGCCTCGCGCCAGCTGCGAGGGTTAGAAGGAAATGCGGCCTGTCGATGAGACCCCTAACCGCTTTCTTCCCTTAGCACTTTTATTGAAATACACCGTTAACCATGTCATAGTGACGGAAGAAAACATGTCTTTTGCTTCCATTTGTGAAAAACCGTAAAGCTTAACAATGCGCTACGATATAGACGGTGCGATGCTGCAGAACCTGCTTCCACCCCTTGCCGCCGCAGAGGACGGATTGGCACGGCTGGACGAGCGGGTGTTGCGCTCGCCGGTCGGCGAGGGATTTGCCGAACGCAGTCATTTCTTCGATGCCGCCGGTGCGCTCTGGGTCGCCGGCGAACTCGTGCATGTCGAGGATCTCGTTTTGCACGACGCGCATATGGATAGCCGCGCGCCGAGCCACGAACTGACGATCGCCCATTCGGTGCTGCGGACGCGTCGGCGCATCTGGACCGGGGAACCTTCCTGGGCTCTTAGCGGGCCGGGCCTTGCAACGCTGACCGCGACCATGGGGGAAGGGGAGGGCACGGCCCAGGAAAGCAAAAACCCGGCAACCGTGGTCAAGACCGACGACGAGGACGAGGATGAAGACGGGCCGCTCGCTGCCGAGATGGCGGAGATCGATGCGCTTCTTGCCCGCTCGCAGAAGCTCATCGATATCCATACCGGCAAGGCGCCGGCTGGAGAGACAGCGGCAGTATCGACGACCAAGCGCACCGACGACCCGCTCGGGCTGCTCGGTGACGAGGAATGGGACGAGGAACAGCGGCTTGCGGAGTGGCGAAGCGTGCTGCCATTGGCCGACAGCCTGCCGCCGGTTCTCGGCGCTGTCATTCTGTTTGAAGCCTGGGACAGGATCGAGCCGCTACGGCGCCAGCATTGGCTCGGCGGTCTTCTGGTCGCAAGTTATCTGCGCGCCCGCGGCAAGGTCGCCTCGCATCTCTTCTCCTTCTACGGCGGGCTGAAGCTGGTGCGCCATGAGCGGCGTCGGGCCCGCGACCGGGCCACACGGCTGCAAGCCTTTCTGGAGGCGATGCATCTGGGTGCCGCAGCCGGTCTCAAGGAAGTCGACCGGTTGTCGCTGGCACGCACGCAGATGGAGCTGCGCTTCCGCGGCCGACGCTCGAACAGCAGCCTGCCGGACCTTGCCGATTTCATCCTGTCGCGGCCGATGGTCTCGGCGGCGATGATTGCCCGCCATCTCAGGATTACGCCGCGCGGCGCGCTGAACCTCGTCAATGAGATCGGCATTCGCGAAATCACCGGCCGCGGCCGCTATCGCGCCTGGGGTATCATCTGAAACGAAAGCGGCCGGGTCGTGAACCCGGCCGCTTCGTTTTTAAGTGAGCACCCGATCTGCCATCCTGTCACAGACTGCAGACCGGGCGCTCTTGCGCTTCCATTGCCCCCAGAAGCGCGGTTCTATTCCCGCTCGCCGGTGAAGTTGAGCAGAAGCTGGAAGATGTTGACGAAGTTCAGGTAGAGCGAGAGCGCACCGAAGACGGCGAGCTTCTGGTTCGATTCCTGATCGTAATTTTCCGAATACTGTTCCTTGATGTTCTGCGTGTCGTAGGCGGTGAGGCCGACGAAGACGACGATGCCGATCACCGAGATTGCGAACTGCAGCGCGCTCGAACCCAGGAAGATGTTGACGATGCTGGCGATGATGACGCCGAAGAGGCCCATCATCAGGAACGAGCCCATTCTGGAGAGGTCACGCTTCGTCACATAGCCGTAGAGGCTGGTGGCGCCGAACATCGTGGCGGTGATGAAGAAGGTCCGCGCGATGCTCATCCCGGTGAAGACCAGGAAGACGGAGGCGAGCGACAGGCCCATCACCGCGCAGAAGGCCCAGAAGGTGATCTGCGCCGTGCTCGCCGACATCGTCTGGATGCGGAACGTGAAGAAGAAGACGAAGGCGAGCGGCGCCAGCATCACCACCCACTTCAGCGGCGAGCCGAAGATCGGCACGTAGAGGGCCGGCGTCGAGCCGACGACGAAGGCGACGAGGCCTGTTATGACGAGGCCGAGAGCCATATAATTGTAGACGCGCAGCATGTGCTGGCGCAGACCCTCGTCGAAGATAGCCTGGGAGCCGGCAACGGCGCCATAGCGGGGATTGATCGGGTTCATGCTGATCTCCTCGGTTAGAACTAATAGAGCGAGCGGGCGAGCCGTTCGGCCGCCTGATCGAGATTGAGACCGCTATCGTCAGCGATCAGGGCGTAAGCGACCTCGCCGATCTGCCAATAGGCGGCTTCTGCTTTTTCCAGCGTGAGATGGCTGACCGGCTTGACCTCGAAAGCGCCCGGACGGACGGCGAAAAGCGACAGCCGCTTTCCATCCGACTGCTCGATCGCCATCTCGACGCTCGGGCCGAATTCGGATGGGAAGATCTGCACGTCGGCGATCTTCCAATCCCTAGGCAGTTCGGGCATCACGATCGCGGTGGCCGCGCGGATTTCGTCGGCGCTGTAAGTGGTCGGTGGCTGCGAAGGCATGGTTTCGCGCAGGACCGCGGTCTGATAGGCGCGGACGGCATCCTCGACATAGGCGGGCGCTGGAACGGAGGCCGCCACCTCGGTCGCCGAGAATGCACCGAAGGAATTGTGCGCCACCCAGCCGGCGGTCACGAGAATACCGACCGCGGCGATGCGCTGCATGGAGTGGAAGATGCGGCCATAGGAAAGGCCACGCTCCAGCCGGCGGGCGGCATCGCGGGTCTCGGCACGGCCGAAGGCGCTTTCGCCGGCAAGCGCCAGGCGCAGTTCACCTTTCACGCTGAGATCGGCCATCACCTTGGCGGCAATCGCCGGGTTCTCGGAAAGATAGGACTCCACCTGGATGCGGCGGGCGACATCGAGCTCGCCATCCACATAGGCGTCGAGATCGGCGTCGACGATCGGGTCAACTGCTTTCATGGCCGTTCCCTCCGATTAATCTCAGATGCGAAATGCGCGGTGTCTTCTCCTCGAATTCGCGCAGCTGCGTGCGGGCGCGGGAGATGCGCGACATCAGCGTGCCGATCGGAATGCCGAGCGCATTGGCGGCTTCCTGATAGGAAAGGTCTTCGATCGCCACGAGATGTAGCGCCTCGCGCTGTTCCTCCGGCAGGTCGAAGAAGGCGTCGCGCACCTGCTGCAGGCGCACGGCGTGTTCCTGGCCGGCCGGCAAGGACTGCTCGGCTTCGACAGCCGCTTCGTCGTGGCGCCGTGTCAGCGACCGCTTCTGGCGAAGGCGATCGATATGGGCATTGTGCAGGATGGACAGCAGCCAGGTGCGCAGGTTGCCGCCGCTGCGGAAGCTCTTTCGCTTCTCGAAGGCGCGCACCAGCGCATCATGCACCAGATCCTCTGCCTCGTCCGAATTGCGCACCAGCGCGCGCGCGTAGCGCCTCAGCGCTGCGAGCTGGCCGATGACGTCGAACGGGCGGTCTTTGCGTTCCATGATTGAGTATACGCAAGCGCGCCGGATTTTATTCCCGGCGGGACAAAAAAAGTCATCCGGACGGAACATCGTTGCCGAATATTCGGCCAGGATACGATGAGCGCCCTAAATCGGCGATTGTTTATGACAATTACATGACAGATCATCACGCCGCTGATTTGGAGGGGAAGATACACAATGAAGGAAAAGAAGCGGGTCTACGAAGCTCTCGTGGACGGCGCCATGGAAGGGCTGACGGGTGAGGCGCTGTATGATTTCGTCAAGATGCGTTGCCCGAAGGCCACCAGCAAGAAGATCGTCCGGGCCTCGCTTCTCGCCCTGACCGATCCGCATCTCAAGGACCGCAACATCCTCGACGTGATCTATGCGCTTGCGATCAAGCACCGCCTCGACGAGGGCGTGCTTGATGACGGCGACGAGGACGATGCCGCGGAGCCGGCGCCGTTCTCTCACGCGGTCATCCAGGACACATCTCGACCTTCCTGAAATGCTCAGCGGCCATCTGAAAGCTCTTCGAGAATCGGACAGTCCGGCCGGTCATTGCCGTGGCAGGCATGCACGAGGTGCTCCAGCGTGCGGCGAAGTTCCGTCAGCTCACGGATCTTGCGGTCGATCTCACCGAGTTTGCTCTCGGCTATATCCTTGACGTCGGCGCTCGCCCGAGCCTTGTCTTCATAGAGCGCCAGCAATTGCCGGCATTCCTCGACCGAAAAGCCGAGACCGCGCGAGCGCTGCAGGAAACGCAGTTTGTGAACGTCGCTCGCAGCGTAGTCGCGATAGCCGTTTCCGCCCCTTTCGGGGCGGATCAGGCCAATATCCTCGTAATAGCGGATCGTCTTCGAAGGCAGGCCGGAGCGCTCGGATGCTTCGCCGATATTCATTGCCATCTCCTATAATTTTGCCAAGCGCAGCCTCAGCGCGTTGGCAATCACCGACACGGACGACAGGCTCATCGCCGCTGCCGCGATCATCGGCGACAGCAGCAGGCCGAAGACCGGATAGAGCACGCCGGCGGCGACCGGAACGCCGAGGGCATTATAGCCGAAGGCGAAGCCGAGATTCTGACGGATGTTGCGCATCGTCGCCTCCGCCAGCCGCCGCGCTCTGACGATGCCGTTGAGGTCGCCCTTTACCAATGTAATGCCGGCGCTTTCCATCGCAACATCGGCGCCGGTGCCCATGGCGATGCCGACATCGGCCGAAGCAAGTGCCGGCGCATCGTTGACGCCGTCGCCGGCCATGGCGATGACGGCGCCCTTGGCGCGCAATTCCTCGATCAGCGCCTTCTTGCCTTCCGGCAGCACGTCGGCGCGGACCTCGTCGATGCCGAGGCTTTTTGCCACCGCCCGCGCCGTGCGCTCGTTGTCGCCGGTGGCCATGATGATCTTCAGCCCGCTGTCGTGCAGCGCCTTGATGGCGGCTGATGTCGTCGGCTTGATCCGGTCGGCGACGGCGACGAGGCCGGCAAGCTTGCCGTCGAGCGTGACGAACATCACCGTCTTGCCATCGCCGCGCAGGGCTTCGGCCTTTTCCGACAGCGCCGCGGGATCGATGCCGAGATCGGCGAGCATCGCCGCATTGCCGAGCGCCACCGTCATGCCGCCGGCAAGGCCCATGACACCCTTGCCCGTCTTTGCCTCGAAGCCGGTGACCTCGACGAAGGTGGCATCGCGCTCTTCGGCGCCGGAAACGATCGCTTCGGCCAGCGGATGTTCAGAGCCGCGCTCCAGGCTTGCCGCCAGCGACAGCAGCCGGTTCTCCTCGATGCCGCCGAAGGCGACGATGTCGGTGAGAACTGGTTTGCCTTCGGTCAGCGTGCCTGTTTTGTCGACGATCAGCGTGTCGACCTTGGAAAAGCGTTCCAGCGCTTCGGCATCCTTGATCAGCACGCCTTCCTGAGCGCCGCGCCCGGTTGCGATCATGATCGACATCGGCGTCGCAAGACCGAGCGCGCAGGGGCAGGCGATGATCAGAACGGCGACGGCGGCCAGCAGAGCATTGGCCAGGCTCGGTTCCGGCCCGATCGCGGCCCAGACGATGAAGGCAAGGATGGCCACGACGACGACGGCCGGCACGAAGACGGCCGACACCCGGTCGACCGCGCCCTGGATTGGCGCCCGCGAGCGTTGCGCCGCGGCGACCATGTCGATAATGCGCGACAGCACCATGTCGGCGCCGACCTTCTCGGCCGCCATGACGAGCGATCCATTCTTGTTGATCGTGCTGCCGGTCAGAGCATCGCCCTTCGCTTTCTCCAGAGGCAGGGGCTCGCCGGTAATCATCGATTCATCGACGGTCGACTGGCCTTCGAGGACGGAACCGTCGACCGGAATGCGTTCGCCGGGACGCACGCGCAGCCGGTCGCCGGCCTGGATGTCGTCCACCGGCACGTCGCTTTCGCTGCCGTCGGCATTGATGCGGCGCGCCGTCTTCGGCGCGAGATCAAGTAGGGCGCGGATCGCCGAGCCGGTGCGTTCGCGCGCCTTCAATTCCAGCACCTGGCCGACGAAGACGAGCGCGACGATGACGGCGGCCGCCTCGAAATAGACCGGCACGGCGGCGCCGTGGCCGCGAAAGCTCATCGGGAAGATCCCGGGCGCAAGCGTGGCGACGAGGCTGTAGAGATAGGCGGTGCCGACGCCGAGACCGATCAGCGTCCACATGTTCGGGCTGCGGTTGACGAGGGACGCCCAGGCGCGGCGGAAGAAGGGCAGGGCCGCCCACAGCACCACCGGCGTTGCCAGCAATAGCTCGATGTAGGTCGCCTGCGGTTCGCCGATCGCTTCGCGGAGCGGCAGGCCGAGCATCGGCCCCATGCCGAGCGCCAGCAGCGGCAGGGCAAGGATGGCGCTGACCCAGAGCCGTCTGGTGAAATCCACAAGTTCCGGGTTCGGGCCCTCGTCAGCAGGAGGAATGCCCATCGGTTCCAGCGCCATGCCGCATTTCGGGCAGTCGCCGGGACGGTCGCTGACGACCTCAGGATGCATCGGGCAGGTATAGAGCGTGCCCTTCGGCGCCGGCTTTGCGGCCGGGCGGGCGCCGTCGCGATAGGCCGTGGGGTCGGCTTCGAACTTGGTCTTGCAGCCGGCCGAGCAGAAGTAGAATTTTTCGCCGTCGACCTTCAGAAAATGTTTTGCCGTCGAACGATCGACGGCCATGCCGCAGACAGGGTCCTTCGCTGTCAGGTAATCCTGCGGCGTCGCCGCGAATTTCGTCCGGCAGCTCTCGGAGCAGAAATGGTAGATGCGGCCAGCATGCGTAAGCGAGGGCTTGCCGGCCTCCGGATCGACGGTCATGCCGCAGACGGGATCACGAATGACCGTGTCGGCGGCTTTCTCCCGAGCATGGCTGCAATGGCTATGATCATTGCCATGGGTGTGACCGTGATGGTGGTCGTGTTTTATGTTCATGCTTATCTCCTATGCCCCAAGGGCAGTTGGAGAGACTTATCGACCTTCCAGCAACTGGAAGGTCAAGTGCTAATTTCGGCGAGATTGATTTTTCGACGGCCGCCGCTCGCTTCCGGAGCGGGGGGGGCTTCACATAAAATGGGCACAGATATACGCTAAGCGCTTTGGACATCGGAAACTCCGATCTTTTGGCGCAACGGCCGCAGCCTTCCGGCCGTCGTGGAGGCGCGATCCGAGAGCGCAGGCCCCTGTCAAAAAACATGTTTTTGCCGACAGGCAGCTTTCCGACGAACTGCAGCGCGACCAAGGTCCGGAAAGCCGTGGCGGACATTCGTGCTTTCGAGACTTCAGTTACCTTTAATGCGTGCCCGAAGCTTGAGGAGATAAGACCTGGCCTTCCAAGCGAATAGCGCAAAGCTGATGTTTACAGCCACTGCAACGGTGACAACGGTCGTAAGCGCCCACAGACTGCCGCTTAAGAAGCTGCCAATAGTCAGTAGCAAGACATCTGCGACGATCAGCACTCCCCATCCTGGTCCGGCGTTAATTTGACGTTGCAGGGACTGCAGCGACCCGCGCCGAGATTGCTGAAGCTCCATCGCCCGGGCTATAAACTTGTTGAGCGGATAATTGGCTTCCCGATCCTCGATCGAAAAGCACACCTCCAACTCGTACTGGACGTCATCCAGAAAAGCGCGGAACCTACGAAGCCCTCGAAAGCTGTCGTAGAGCGCACCCTTCCTTTTGGGATCGGCCAACAAAAAGTCGAGAAAGTGGTCTTCGTCGTAGGGTGCGCCCGGCGTCGCGCGGTGCTTCTCGAAAAGGCGAATAATTTTAGTTCGGGCTTCAGTCATGCTTGCTTCCCCAACGTCCAACTCGTTGTTCAATGATAATCCTTGCAAAAGCTTGTTGCGCCGATTTCCGCATGTTTGATTCTTACGCCAGTCCGAACGTCTCTTTTTCACACACCCACACCGTTAGCGGACTCTGTCCGGACGCGGCAACCTTGCCGTCGAACCTACGGCAGATTCCGACGGAGGATCGGACGCGTCGAAGGTGGCAAGCGGCTATTCCTGCTCCAATGTGCGACAAACAGGTGTTTTTAGACACCCGCCATCCTTAGCGTATATCTGTGCCCATTTTATGTGACGGACCCGGGTGGCGTGGCGCCATCTTCAGGTCGGGCTGATCAGCCCGAGGGGCTGGCTTCCGAGCAAGGCGGCAACCGAAATGCTGCCGCCGGGCTCGATGGTTTTTCCGGTCAGCAGATCCGCCTTCAACCCGTGAAGAGGGGAGGGCACCGCGATCGCCGTGTCCTCCCAGAACTCCGGGCCGGCAAAAAGCACGCCGGGATCGAGCCAGCCGAACATCATTCGGGGCACGGCGACGATTGCGAAATCGCCTTTATGCACCCGGGCAAAGGCGAGCAGATGGTCGCGGCGGCTGCCCGTCGCCTTCAACGGCAGATAATCGCCTTTCGAAAACAGAGCCGGGTGCCGCCGGCGCAGCTGCAGGCCAATGCTGACGATACGCTGCTTCAACGCCGCCGCCTGAAGCTTGGCGATCGGTCCGGCTTCAGCAAGCCAGGCAACCAGCTGTTCGTGGTCGACCGGTCGGCGATTGTCGGGATCGACGAGACTGAAATCGAAACCTTCCGCGCCCTGGTAAATGTCGGGAATGCCCGGCGCCGTCAGCTTGAGCAGTGTCTGCGACAGGCTGTTGACGTAGCCGGCCGCAATAAAGGGCTGCAGCACCCTTTCGAAATCTTCGAGAAAGGCGTCATTGTCCGGCGACACCAGCGCCGCGGCATAACTCGCGACCGCCTCCTCATAAGCGTCATCCTGTTCGGTCCAGGCGGTGCGCAATTTCGCCTCGCGCACCGCCTTGACCGCGTAGTCGGTAAAGCGGGTGCGAAGCTCTTCCATCTGTCCTCTGTCGAAATCCTCCGGCCAGACGCCGGCGAGCGCCTGATAGAGCATCCATTCGGTATTCGGCTCCGGTGCGGCGCCATCCGCGAGATCCTTCAGCCACGGCCGGTTCATGTCACGCCAACGCGCCACTGCCTGGGCAAAAACATCCGCCCCCTCGCTCAAGGCGTAAAGCCTCGCGCGCGCATCCTCGCCGCGCTTGGTGTCGTGGGTGGCCGTTGCCGAAAGCCCATGCGGCTGCAGCCGCGCCCGCTCGGCCATGCGGCGATGGAAGCCGTCCGGGCCCTCGGGCGGCTTGCCCGGTTCGCTGCCGACCTCGTTTGCGGCAAGCAGCCTGTTATAGCGGTAGAACAGCGTATCCTCCGTCGCCTTCGCCATGATCGGCCCGCTCAACTGCTGGAAGCGAATCCGGAATTCGTGAGCCGCATCGCCCTCGATCCTGCCTTCGAGAAGCTTCAGCACATGATCGAGCGCGCGCCGGTCGTCGAGCTCAGCCATGACGTGCGATGCCGTCGCGGCGAGGACGGCCGAATCCTGCCAGGAAAGCGGACCGCCGTCGCCATAGGTGCGGTAGACGGGGAAGGCGACCAGCAGCGCGCCGAGCGCGGTGGCGATCTCCGCTTTGTCGAGTTCGGGAAAGATGCCTGCCGCGATCGTTGCCAGCCTGCCGGACTCGCCGGCGAAGTTGCGCTCCACCATCTGTCGCCTGGCAAGCCGCCGGCCCTCTTCGGGATCAGCCGCCTCGCCGGCGAGGCCGCGATAGGCATCATCCAATATGCGCAGTCCGCCAGCGTCGATGAAGAGCTCGCTCAGCGCGGCGATGAATTCATATCCTGTCGTGCCGGCGACCGGCCAGCTCTCCGGCAGCACCTCGCCCGCCCCGAGGATCTTTTCCACGACGATATAGATATCGGCTCCGACCGCTGCCCTCAGTCTGTCGAGATAGGCCCTGGGTTCGGCGAGCCCGTCGACGTGGTCGATGCGCAGCCCCTGCACTTTGCCCTGGCCCACCAGCTCGAGCACCAGCCGATGCAGATCTTCGAACACCGGGGGATCTTCGACGCGGGTGCCGACCAGTCCGGTCACCTCGAAAAAACGGCGGTAGCTCAGATGCCGCGCCGCCTCCTTCCAATGGGTCAGGCGCCAATGCTGTTCCTCATGCAGGCTTTTGAGAAAGTCATGATCGGACGAGACGTCCTCGAGTTTTTGCCGGAGAATCGCCCGATCGCCGCCTTCGAAGAGGATATCGCGCAGCGCGCGGGCAAAATCCTCGCCCGACGTCACGGCCACCTCGGCCATTCGCATGGCGACCGGATCGTCGAGGCGGTTGGCGAGCGCGCCGTAGCTGGCGGGGTTCAGCGGCAACAAGGTCTGGAAGTAAGCCAAGGCGAAGTTGCCGTAAGTCTCGTCGAGCACAAGACGCAGTTCGCCTGCAGCCAGCGCCTCTTCGAAGTCCCGGCCGAGCTGCGGCAGGGTCAGCGGCTCGCGCCAATCGATGTCGAAGTGGCCGGCATAGGCGCTTTGCCGGCCGGATGTCAGCACGTCGCGCCACCAAGCGTTATCTGGCGAGGCGGCCATATGGTTCGGAACGATGTCGAGAACCAATCCCATGCCGGCGGCAGCAAGTCTTTCCGTCAGCCGGTTGAAGCCTGCCCGGCCGCCAAGTGCGGGGTCGATGTCGTTGGCGTCGGTGACGTCATAGCCATGGGTCGAACCGCTGACGGCGGTGAAGATGGGTGAGGCGTAAAGGTGGCTGATGCCGAGCGTCTTGAGATAGGGAATGAGGCCGCAGGCGCGATCGAAGGTCATGCCGTTGCGGAACTGTATCCGGTAGGTCGCGGTCGGAAATGTCATGAGGCCGTCTGACGTTGGAGGGAGACCCTTTTCAACGGTTGTGGCCGGGTTTTTGTTCCCTCGTGGCGCCGCGTGTCTTGTGCGCTAATGCATGTCGTCCGGAAGTGTGCAGCGGTTCCGGGACAACGACATGCATCAAAACAAAGGGCTTTAGTCGATGAAGACGCCGACGCTCGCGGCTCGTCCGGCGGAGTCGATGACGGTCAGTTTCGAATAGCCGCCGCCGTCGGGCTGCCATTGCTGGGTGCGCCGGCGCGAAAGGTCGGGCAGCGGCTTGCCGTTGGCAAGCCAGCGGAAGGGCGCGCGGCCGCCCTGCAGCTTCAGCATCAACGGCGACAGATCGCCGCCTTTTGCACCGAGATCGATATGGGCGCCTTCGGGCGGATAGACAATCTGCGGCGCGGGTTCGCGTCCGGAGGCGACGAGCAGGCCGCTGGCATTCAGCGCAAAACGCCGCTGGCTGATCGGAAGCTCCGATTGGGCGATGCGCACGGCTCCGGCCGGAGGTCGCGGCAAGGGCGTCGTCGCGATGCCTGACTTGGCGAAAGCCTCGAACAGGATCGGTGCGGCGGTGCCATAGCCGGTCAGGCCGGGCACGGCGCTGTTGTCGGGCCGCCCGACCCAGACGCCGAGCACATAGCGTCCGTCATAGCCGACCGACCAGGCGTCGCGATAGCCGTAGCTGGTGCCGGTCTTGTAGGCGATGCCGCGCTGCGGCGCGCCGGCGGGGGGAATGACGCCGGAGAGAATATCGGCGACGTTCCAGACCGCCACCGGCTCGAGCAGCGGTTCGCCGTCGAGCTTGCCAGGTGTGCCGGTGATGCCGTCGCCGAGCCTTGCCGGCTGACCGCGATTGGCGAGCGCCGTATAGAGCTGCACCAGATCCTTCAGCGTGATGCCGACGCCGCCAAGACCGATCGCAAGGCCCGGCGTCTCGTTCGGCGGCAGGGCCGGACGCACTTCGGCGCGGCGGAAGCGCACCAGCAGCCGCGACGGCCCGACGGCGTCGAGCAGCTTGACGGCCGGCACATTCAAGGAGAGTTGCAAGGCCTCGCGCACGGTGACGTCGCCCTGGTAGCTCATGTCGAAATTGCGCGGCCGGTAGCCGAAGAAATCGGCCGGCCGGTCTTCGATGATCGTCTCCTGAGAGACGAGGCCTTGCTCGAAGGCAAGTCCGTAGATGAAGGGCTTCAGCGTCGAGCCGGGCGAGCGGTTGACGCGCGTCATATCGATCCAGCCGGAGCGGCTGGCGTCGAAATAATCGGCCGAGCCGACCTCGCCGACGATCGCCCCGGTCTGGGCATCGGCCATCACCATGGCGAGCGAAAGCTTCGGCCCGAGCTTCATGGCCGCGGCCCGGGCGACCGCTTCCAGCCCTTGCTGCACCGGCTTCTTCAGGGTCGTCTGATGCTTGAGCACATCAGGCTGCTTGCGCAGCGCGGCTTCGGCCACATGGGCGGCCAATGCCGGCAGCTGCATGCGCCGCATGGGGATCGCGACAGCTTCGGCCCGCTCCGCCTCGCCATCGCCGACGGCCTCGGCCACCGCGGCGCGCTCGAGCACGCGCTTGCGCGCCTCTTGCGCCGCCTGGAGATTGCGGTCCGGCCGGCGCCGTTCCGGCAATTGCGGCAGGGCGACGAGCAGGGCGGCTTCGGCGACCGTCAGGCGGCGCGGCTCCTTGCCGAAATAGGCGAGGCTTGCGGCGCGCACGCCTTCCAGATTGCCGCCATAGGGCGCATGGGTGAGATAGAGATCGAGAATCTCTTGCTTCGACAGCCGCCGTTCGATCTGCACGGCGCGGGCGAGCTGCAGCAGTTTTGCCGAAAACGAGCGTTCCGCGCGTGGCTCGATCAGCCGCGCCACCTGCATTGACAGCGTCGAGGCGCCGGAGACAATTCGGCCATTGCGGACGAATTGCAGGCTGGCCCGCCCGAGGGCCCAGACGTCGACGCCGCCGTGATCGTAGAAACGCTGATCCTCATAGGCAACAAGCATGCGCAGGAATTGCGGATCGACATCGGCGACTCCAGTCTTCAGCCGCCAGCGGCCTTCGGCCGTCGCGAAGGCGCGCAACAACTGCCCGTCGGCATCCAGCACTTCCGGGGAAAGCATATCCGCCTTGTCGAGCGGCGGCGGAAAGGCCTTGTCGGCGGCGTCGAGCGCAAGGAGAGCCCCGCCGGCAAGAATGATGCCGGCGGCGGATCCGATGGCAAACTTGCGCCACAGCCTCATTGTTGCGCCGCCACGACCTCCATCTTGCCGGTCGCCGTGCGGGCCGAAAGCTCGGGCCGATACATGTCCTCGACGCTTGCGGCCGGATGGTCGTAGGTGCCGGGGGTGACGGCGCGCACGACATAGGCGACGTTGAATTCACGATTGTCGCCGGCCGCACGGTTGAAAGCGGCGACGAAGCGGTCGTAGCGGAATTCGGTATGGGCGGCGGAGATTTCGCCGATCCAGTCGAAATTCGTCATCTGGGCGCTGTCGACGAGGTTCGGATTGTCGATCTCGAAACCGGCCGGCAGGAGGTCGGTGATGACGATGCGCGACGGCCAGTCGTTGGTCTCGCGCACGTGGATGACGACGACATAGCGTTCGTTCTGCTTGGCCTCGCTGACATTCGCCTGCTCGCCGTCGAGCGTGTAATAGCTGCGCTCGATGAGGAAGCCGTCGCCGCCAGCCGGCAGCGGCACGGTCGGAGCGGCAACGGTGGTGACGATGGCCGAGACCGCGTCGTTCGTCTGGTTGGTCAGCGTCAGCGGATGGCCGGCGAGCGCCTCGCCGGTCATCCGGGCCATATAGGCGCCGGTGTGCGCCGCGCCGTTGACGTCGACCTTCAACCCGTCATCGCCACCCTGGATGGCGCGGGCGGCCAGCAGCATCCAGGTTTCTTCCTGGGTGCTCTTGTATTTGCTGCGACCCCATTCCTTGGCAACGGCCTTGGCAAGATCCGGGATGACAGGCGGCACCGGCCGGCTTTCGGCGGCAAGCGCCAGGATCGCCGCGCCGTCGCGCAGGATCGTGCCGTAATCGGTACGCGACAGGTTCACGCGCGACACCATCGACTGCTGCGACATCTGCAGCGCGTCGAGGAAGATGTTCTTCGAGCGCTGGGCGTCGCCGTAGAGCGCCAATGCGGCGGCGATATGCGCCTTGGCGAGCGGCGTCGGGAAGTCGTTGATCATCGTATCGGCGTAATAACGCAGATCGCTGATCGCGGCCTTCTTGTTGCGGGCCAGCACATAGACGGCATAGGCGATCTGGTCGCCCTGACCCTTGATGTCGGTGGTGTAGGAGAGGGTATTCTGCAGGTTTTCGAGCGCCTGCACGAAGGCCCGTTCCGGCACGTCATATTTCATTTCGCGGGCTCGCGTCAGGAAATCGGTGACGTAGGAATCGAGCCAGACGTCGCCCGAATCCGGCCCCCAGAGGCCGAAGCTGCCGGCCGAGGCCTGGTAGGAGAGGACGCGGTAGATCGCGTCCTGCACGCGCTTGTGCACGTCGGCGTCGTTTTCGATGCCGGCCTGCTTCGCCACTTCGGCGAAGTAGAGCAGCGGCAGCGCCCGGCTGGTGGTCTGCTCGGCGCAGCCGAAGGGATAGCGGTCGAGCGTCATCAGCAGCGCCGGAATGTCGAAGGCGGCCGAACGGGTGACGTTGACGCTGATTGCGGCCCCGGGCAGCACGCTGTCGGCCAAGAGGTTCTTGTCGACGGTGAGTTTTGCCCCCGGTTTCAGCGCCAGCACCCTGCGTTGGGTGATCGGCAGGGATGCCGGGCGCACCGGCAGGTCGACGATCTGGTCGAGCGAAAGGCCGGAGGCGTCGGAGAGGTTGATCGAGACGCTGCCGGCGCCCGGCTGCCTGCCGATCAGCGAAAGCGTCAGCTCCGTCTTTGCGCCGGCCTCGAGGCGGATCGTCTGCGCGGCGGAGGCCTGCTCGATGCCGACCGCCTCGTTGCCGGTCAGCTGCAGTTTGAAGTCGCCGGCCGGCGCATCGGTATTGGCGATGTCGAGGCGCAGATCGGCCTTGTCGCCGGGGGCGAGGAATTTCGGCAGGCTCGCGGTCACGACGACCGGATCACGGATGATGACATCCTTGACGCCGTGGCCGACACCGGTCTTCGACCATGCCACCGCCATGACGCGCGCCGTGCCGTTGAATTGCGGAATGTCGAAGGAGACGTTGGCCTTGCCTTCGGCGTCGAGCTTCACCGGTCCGGAGAAGAAGGCAACGAGCTTCTGCGTCGGCGGGCTTGCCTGCAGCGCAATGGCGCCGCCGTCACCGCCGGTCCGGAGCTTGCCGGTGGCACCCAGCGAACCGTCGATCAGCCGGCCATAGAGATCGCGGATTTCGAGGCCCAGCTGGCGCTGGCCGAAATACCAGTCTTCCGGATTCGGCGGTTCGTAGCGCGTCAGGTTGAGAATGCCGACATCGACGGCGGCAACCGTGACATAGGCATCCTCATTGGCGCCCGCACCGGCCACCTGCAGGCCGATGTTCAACGGTCCGCGCGGCAGCATCTTTTCCGGTGTGTCGAGTTTGACCTGCAGGGCGCGCTGTTCGGGATCGACCTTCAGCCATTGGATGCCGATCGAGCGCATCGGCATGTGGCTGTCCTGGGCGTCGCCGGGACGGAAGAGGGTCGCGGTCACATAGGCGCCGGCGCCCCAGTCGGCGGTGACGGGGATTTCGATCTCGCCGCCGGTTTCGCCGATCGTCGCATTCTGCACGGCGACCAGCTTTTCGGTTCCTGCCGTCACCATCAGCTCGCCGCCGTAGCGCGAGGTGACTTTCAGCTTGGCCGTCTCGCCGATCTTGTAGCTGTCCTTGTCGAGGGCGATTTCCAAGCCGTCCGGCGTTTCGGTCGAGGTCGAGCTCACGAACCAGCCGGCATCGAACTCGACGCTGGAGGTCGGACCGTCGGCATCCGGACTTTCCACCTCGAGGCGATAGCGGCCCCATGTCACCGGCACGGAGATCTTGCCGCCGTCCATCGTCGCGTCGACGCTGCCGTCGGAAATCTGCTCGGCGGTATAGACCGGCTCATATTTCCAGGTGGTTCCCTCGCGATACCATTGGTATTGGCGGTTGAGGCTGTAGAATTTCCAGCGCAGCCCCTTGCTCTCCTGCTTCTTGCCATCGGCGCTGACGCCGATCACCGTGAAGTTGGCGATCGAATTCTCGGGCAGCTCGTCGGAAAATTCCGGCTTGATGCCGATCGTCGCGCGCTCGTTCTTCACCGGAATGACAAGCGAGCGTTCGATGGCGCGCCCGCCCGCTTCCTGCATCCTGATATAGACGGTGGCGTTGAGCAGCTGCGTCGTTGCCGGCAGATCGCCGACGGTGAGGTCGGTCGAGGCTTGCCCGTTCTCGTCGAGTTCCGGCAGGCCGTCGATCGGCAGGCGGGAATCTTCGCTCGCTTCCTCGTCGGCAAGCCCGAACTGGAAGCCCTTATAGGCGGCGCTCTCACGCGTCGGCTTGACGACGACGTCGCCTTCGAGCGTCAGGCCGACGGCCGGGGCGCCGTAGAGATACTTGCCCGAAATCGTAATATTCGCCGGCGTATCAGGGCCGATTTCCTTGGCTTCGGTCTTGATCTCCATGTCGGTGCGATCGGGCACGAAATCATCGACGAGGAAACTTTTGCTGGCGATCGCGCTGCCCTTGGGATCGGTATAGATGTTCATCGTCCAGGTGCCGCGCATGGCGTTTTCCTGGGTGGCGAAATCGACGGAATAGCCGCCGAGATTGCTGGTCTGGCTGACGACCCGCCGGTCTTCGACGCCGTCCGGGCGGCTGAAGATGAAGGTGAGCGGCAGGTTCTCGATGGCGTTGCCGTCGGTGTCGCGGGCAAGCGCCTGGGCATGCACCGTCTCGCCGGCGCGGTAGATGCCGCGTTCGGTGAAGGTCAGCACATCGATCGCGCCGGGTGCGGGGCGGCCGGTGACGCCGCGGTCGGAGAGATCGAAGCCGGCCCGGGTCATGTCGAGGAAGACATAGTCCGACGTGCCGTTCTTGGCGGCGATGACGGCGGGCGTCAGCGCCGCCGTGCCGCGGATCAGGCCGGCGGTGAAGGTGGCGCGGCCGTTTTCGTCGGTCGTCGCGGTGCCGAGCACTTCATTGTTCTTGGCGAGCAGCTGCAGCTCGACGCCTGACATCGGCTTGGCCGAGGCGAGCGAGCGGGCGAAGACGTTGAGGCCGTCGGTGCCGGCATAGGTGGTGATGCCGATATCGGAGACGAGGAACCATTGCGTCGCCTGCGAATCCCACTCCTGCGACGGGGCGTTCGGCGCCGTCGCGGTCAGCACGTAGATGCCGGGCTTGCGCTCGGGCAGCGCCTCGTCGACCGGGAAGCTGGTGACGATGTCCTTGTTGAGATCATTGGCGATGTCGATCGAGCCCTGCCAGACCAGTTCGCCGTTCTGGTCCTGGATGTTCTGGGCGCTATAGCCGTCGAGCTGGCTCAGGAACTGCGAGTTGGCCAACAGCGGTGCGATGGCGCGATCGCCGATGCGGTAGAGCTTGAGGTTGGCCGAGGTGAGGTTGACCGAGACGATCGGAATGCCGCGGCGCGCCGTCGAGGGCAGCACGAAGCTATCGCCGGTAAACCGCACCATCTGGCTGCGGTCCTTGATGTAGACGTCGATGCTGACGGGCGCTTCAAGGGTCTCGTCGACCGACGACGGCAGGCCGGTGCGGAAGGCGATCTTATAGGTCTCGCCGTGCGTCAGTCCCTCGACGCAGATCTGCTTGTCCTTGGTTTCCACCGCCTTGGGAGCGGCGCCGTTGAGCGTCACGAAGGGCGTGTAGTCGGTGGTCTTGACGAGCGACTCGGAGAAGGTGGCGCAGGCCCGCGGTGTGGCGCTGTCGGCATCGACCGTGTGTTCGGTGATGCGGAAGCCCTGCGTCGCCTTCAGCTGCAGATAGGCCGCCTGCACATCGTCGGAGGCAACCAGCTCCAGGCTAGCCTTGTAGGCGTGGAGGGCCGGGCGGTAATTGGCGTTTCGGTCCAGGGCGTCGGCGAGCACGGCGAGCGCCTCGGCGCGCTTGGCCTTGGTGCGGGTCAGCTCGTAGCCGTTCAGCGCGTCGAGCACGGCCTGGCCGCTCGTGCCGGTCTGGGCGCTGCCGAGCGAAGCGGCGGCGCGGGCGGTTTCGAGCCAGAGATCGGCATCACCGGGGGTGATCGACAGCGCGCCGTGGAAGGCGATCAGCGCGTCGGTCAGATTGTTGGCGGTCATGTCGAGACGGGCGCTGGCCGTCAGGCTGTCGACGCTCTGGCCCTGCTGGGCGTCGGTCAGGGCAAGATTGTCCCTGAAGTCGTGGGCCTGCTGGATCAGGTCGTTGGTCAGGAAGGTCAGGCGCGGCGCCGCGCCGATATCCGGCTCCTTCTGGGCGGCCGTCTCGACGATCTTGCCGGCGATGGCGCCGGGGAAGGCGTTCATCGTCTTGAAATCGGATTTGAGGAAGCACCATTTCACCTTGGGATTGTAGGTGAAGGCCTTGCAGCTCTTGTCGCCGATGCAGGAGGTCTTGCACTGATCGAGCGAGACGTTCTGCTCGGTGCGAAGATCGAAGCCGAAGAAATCGGCGTCCTTGATCGTCTGAATGTCACGCTTCGTCTCCGCGGCGGCGGCTGGAAAGCTGACGGTGATCACGGACAAAAATGCGATGCTGGCGAAAGCAAAGAACGAGCGCACGGACATAGGTTCCCCCCAAGGATACAGGCGATGCTGGCTCTAACCGGCGGCACTCTCCTCACTCCTCACGCGATTGTCAACTCAACTTGAGCGCTGTTTCAACTTCGCACAGCCACTTTCTTTTGGTTGTCACATCGGCGTGAGTGATCGCCTTGTGATTTGCCGCTTTTGCAAGGATGCGCAAGGATTTGGACAACTCGCAGGAGGTCGCGCCATGTCCATGTCTTTCCACCGCAGGCGCTTCGCCGCGCTCCTTGCCGCCGCTGTTGTCTTACTCGGTGTGAGTGCAGCGGGCGCCGCCGAGGAGGCGGTCGTCATCCCGCCGCCTGATATCGACGAAACCGCCACATCGGGCACCGAGACCGCCATTTTCGCCGGCGGCTGTTTCTGGGGCGTCCAGGGCGTCTTCCAGCACGTCAAGGGCGTCGAGAGCGCCGTCTCCGGTTATGCCGGCGGCGAGGCGAAAACGGCGCAGTACGAAACTGTCAGCACCGGCTCGACAGGTCACGCCGAAGCCGTCGAGGTGCGGTTCGACCCGAAAAAGATAAGCTACGGCAGGTTGCTTCAGATCTTCTTCTCCGTGGCGCACAACCCGACGCAACTGAATTTCCAGGGACCTGACCGGGGCACGCAGTATCGCTCGGCGCTGTTCGTCTCCAATCCGCAGCAGCGCAAGGTCGCCGAACGCTATATCGATCAGCTCGACAGGGCGCATGTCTTCCAGCAACCGATCGTCACCAAAGTATCGGATGCCGCCGGCTTCTATCCGGCCGAGGCCTATCATCAGGATTTCCTGACGCTCAACCCGACCTATCCCTATATCGTCTACAACGACCTGCCGAAAATCGAGAACCTGAAGTCGCTGTTTCCGGCCGACTACCGCAGCGAGCCGGTCCTCGTCGGGAAGGCGAAGGGCTGATTGATCGTCAGGGCATGATGTCGATCGGCGTATGGTCGGGCACGCGGGCCCAGATATCGCGCATCTCCGCGTTGGTGACTGCGATACAGCCATCCGTCCAATCCAACAGGCGGTGAACGTCTCCGAGCAGGCCCCAGCCATTGGGCAGCCCGTGGATCATGATGTTGCCGCCGGGCGGAAAGCCGTTCACTTGAGCTGCGCGCTGCTCTTCCGGCTTCGGATAGGAAATGTGCAGGCTCAGATGCGCCATGGATTTCGGATTGCGCCAGTCTATTTCATAGCGCCCTTCCGGTGTTTTTTCGTCGCCTTCGCGCTGCTTGGGGCCGGCATCCGCCGCCCTCCCGAGCGAAATCCGATATGTCGCGATGGGAGCGTCCGCTCTGAGAAGAACCATGCGGCGTTCGGATTTATAAACACGGATGAGGTCGGCGCGTTGCTCCAGCGGTGCATCCGGAGGCGGCGAGCCCGAGCCGATCCTGGCCATCACCTTGGTATAGGCGAAAAGGCTGATCGCCACGAGGGCAAGGACGATAAGCTTGGTTCTCAACGGGATCCTCCAAAAGCAATGGAATAATCAAATCGTATCATTGCGCCCGCATCAAGAAGCGCGGGCCCGGGATTGAACACGATCGAGCACCGGTTTTTGCTTTGCCGGCTTTCGGTTAAGATTTTATCAACGTTAACAATATCTTAAATCCGGGAAATCGCGTTTCACGGCGGAACATATCGTCAAGTTGCCCGTTACGACAATGAGTTTCGAGCAGCACAGGCTGCCGGAGCGGATCCTTCTTTCGAAGTATGGCGTAACAAGGGGACGTATCATGGCCACCAATGTCGTGCGGCGCTGGCAACGGGATGATCTCATGAAACAGCGCGTATTGATCGTCGAAGATGAATTCCTCATCGCACTCGATCTCGGCGCGACGGTGGAAGGCATGGGCATGCAGGTCGCCGGCCTGGCGAATGATCGCGAACAGGCGCTGCGACTGGCGCCGTCGGCCGATATCGCCTTCGTCGACGTCAATCTTGCCGACGGCCCGACCGGGCCCGAGCTCGGCAGGCGGCTGGCCGAAGAGCACGGCATCGCCGTCGTCTTCATGACCGGCAATCCCGAGAGCGTCGCCGACGGCGTCAAGGGGGCGGTCGGCGTCGTCCAGAAGCCAGTCATGCCCTCGGTTGTCGAACAGCTGGTGAAATATCTTGCCGCGCGCCGCGTCGGCATGTTCGCGGTCGTGCCGGCGCAGATGACGGTTTTTGCGTGATCGGAAGCGCTTGATCAGCCGGACAAAGCGGCAAGCTGCAGCTGAGCCTCGGCCTTTTCGGCCTTCGGGCCGCCATAGGCCCTGAGAAAGGTACACACCGCGTTGCGCGCTGCCTTTTCCAGTTCCGCGTCGCTCGGAGTTCCCCCGAAAAGGGTCATCATCTGCAGGTCGGCATTGGCGAGCGCGACGAACTGCCGGGCGGCGACGTCGAAATCGTCGATGACGAGAGCTCCCTTTTGCGCCAGCCGCGCGAGAAGCGCGGAAAGCGCGGTGGTCAGCTTGCCGGGCCCGTGCTGGCGCCAGCTCTCGAAGAGGTGCGGATAGCGCTCGCCCTCCGTCTGCACCAGCTTGCGCAGGAATTTTCCGTCATGGTTGCAGAGGCAGTTCTTGTTGAGGCGCACGACGAAGGCCGTCAGGTCGTCCTCGAGATTGTCGGCATTGTCAGGGAAGGCCGACAGCACGGAGAAGAGCATGGCGTTGGCGCGGTTCATGACGTCCTCGACGACGGCGACGAACAGCGTTTCCTTCTCGCGATAGTGGTTGTAGATCGTCTGCCGGGAGACACAGGCGACGGCGGCGATCTCATCGATGCTGGCGGCGGCGAAACCCTGGCGGCAGAAGACGTCGGCGGCGGCATCGAGGATGGACATGCGCTTGGCGCATTGCCCGCGCTGGGTATGTCCCGTCATCCGGCCTGCCGGTGTCATGCGATCTTTCATGCGAGCGAAGATAAGACGTCTTGACGTTTTAGACAATGGCGTCTAGTTTTACATCAGTGTCCAAATTTATTGACACTCCTGGTTCAGCCGCTGAAGATATGAGCTCCCAACTTCGTCTTCGCGCGAACGATCATCATTGAACCCCTAAGAGCAATGCGGCGGAGTGACGATCCGGCGCTCCGCTTCGCTTTTATGAAAGATCACCATTATGACGGCTTCCTTCTTTCGCATTGCGCTCATTCTCGGCCTTTTGTCGGCCATCGGCCCCTTTGCCATCGACATGTATCTGCCGGCGCTGCCTTCGATCGGCCAGGACCTGCGGGCCAATAATAATGTCACCCAGCTGACCTTGCTCGCCTTCTTCATCTCCTTCGCGCTCGCCCAGCTCTTCTATGGTCCTCTGTCCGATATGTGGGGCCGCAAGCTGCCGCTCTATCTCGGCATCGGCCTCTTCGCGCTCGCCTCGGTCGGCTGCGCGCTTGCGACCGATATCGAAACACTGATCGCCTTCCGTTTCGTCCAGGGCTTCGGCGGTGCCGCCGGCATGGTCATTCCGCGCGCCATCGTCCGCGACATGCATACCGGCGTTCAGGCCGCGCGCCTGATGTCGCTGCTGATGCTGGTCTTCTCGATCTCGCCGATCCTGGCGCCGCTGACCGGCAGCGCCGTCATCGAATTCTACGGCTGGCGCGGCGTGTTCTGGGCCGTGACAGCAGCCGCCCTGATCGGCCTCGTCCTGCTTGCCACCCAGCTTGACGAGACGCGCCCGGCCACCGAGCGCAGCGGCAGCGGCCTCGGGAGCGCCATGGCCGCCTACCGGCTGCTGCTTTCCGACCGCAACTTCCTGACACTGACCTTCATCGGCGGTCTCGGTATTTCGAGCTTCCTCGTCTATCTCGCCAATTCGCCCTTCGTGCTGATTGAGCATTATGAGCTGACGCCGACGCAGTACAGCTTCGCCTTCTCGATCAATGCCGTCTCCTTCTTTGCGGTATCGCAGGCGACGGGCTGGCTCGGAGAGCGTTTCGGCCTGGTGCGCGTCATGCGGATTGCCGTCAGCGCCTTTGCGCTGGCCATGGTCGTCATGGCGGTGATGATGGCTGCGGGCTTCAATGCGCTGCCTGTCATGGCGAGCTTCCTGTTCATCGGTTACGGTTTCCTCGGGCTTGTCATCCCGACGAGCGCGGTGCTGGCGCTTGAGGATCACGGCGCAATCGCCGGCACCGCCTCGTCGCTGATGGGCACGCTGCATTTCGTCATCGCCGCCGTCGCCATGGTGATCTCGAGCCTGTTCTTCGACGGCACCGCCGTTCCGATGGCCGCTGGCATCGCGCTCTGCGCCTTCGCAGCCTTCGTGCTGACCCAGGCGACGATCGGCCGCCGCGCCGCCGTCGCCGCTGCCGAATAGTCAAAGACCGGCCGCACCGATCCCCGGATGCGGCCACCAATCTGGGTTGCGGGATCGGAGAAAATACCTCGTCCAATTGAATATTGGCGGGCGGCACTATCTACGCTCCTCCGACGCACATGATCATTCCGGAGAATACGCATGGTTGATGAGAAGCGGCTGATCTCGAAAATCACCTGGAAGCTGATGCCGTTTCTCGGCATCCTCTATCTGATCGCCTATATCGACCGGCAGAATGTCAGCTTCGCCAAGCTGCAAATGGTCGATGCTCTCGGCCTGAGCGAATATGCCTATGGCCTCGGCGCTTCGCTCTTCTTCATCGGCTATTTTCTCTTCGAGGTGCCGAGCAATCTCTTCCTCGACAGGCTCGGCGCGCGTGTCTGGTTCGCCCGCATCCTGGTCTCCTGGGGCCTCGTCACCATCGGGCTCGCCTTCACCCAGAACGCGGCTATGTTCTATATCCTGCGCTTCCTGCTCGGCGTCTGCGAAGCCGGCTTCTTTCCCGGTGTCCTCTATCTCCTGACGCTGTGGTTCCCGTCGGCCTATCGCGGCCGGATGGTTGGCCTGTTCATGATCTTCAGCGCGATCGCCAATGCCGTCGGCGCACCGCTCGGCGGCGCGCTGCTCGATCTCGACGGCCTCTACGGCTTTGCCGGCTGGGAATGGGTGTTCCTGGCGACCGGTATTCCCGCCGTCATCGCCGGCATTGTCACCTTCTTCTATCTTCCCGGCCGGCCGGAAAATGCGAGCTTCCTGAGCAGCGAGGAGAAGAGCTGGCTCGAACGCCGGCTCGCCTCGGAAAATGCCGGCATGGGCGAACATGCGTCGGACGGCTTCAAGGCGCTCGTCGACCCGCGCGTCCTTTTGATGGCGCTCTGCTATATCGCCTTTCCGCTATCGGCCTATGGGCTGAGTTACTGGCTGCCGACCATCGTCAAGGCCTTCGGCGTCAGCAACACCGTCAACGGTTTTCTCAACGTCATTCCCTGGCTGCTGGTCGCCGTCTCGCTCTATGCCGTTCCCGCCATGGCCGACAAGGCGCAATCGAAGACGCCCTATATCGTCATTCCGGCGTTCATCGGCGCGGCCTGCCTGCTGCTGTCGGCGCTGATCCCGAACCACACGCTGCAATTCGCCTCCCTCTGCGTCGCCGCCGCCGGCATCTTCGCGCCGCAGCCGGTGTTCTGGAGCCTGCCCTCGCGGTTCCTGAAAGGGGCGGGTGCGGCGGCCGGGCTTGCCGCCATCAATTCGGTGGGCAATCTCGGCGGCTTCGTCGCCCAGAACGTCGTGCCCTGGATCAAGGATGAAAGCGGCAGCACGATCGCACCGATGTTCTTCCTCGCCGCCTGCCTTGCCGCCGGCGCCCTCTTGGTCTTCTTCGTGACGCGTCAGTTGTCGAGCCGGGAGGCTGCGGCGGCGCCGAGCCGGATCTGAAGGCTTCAGCCCGTCAGTGTGAAAGCGTCGCTTTCGCCCGGAACCAACTCCATCGGCCAGATCCTGTTGCGGGCGCCCTGCGGATAATGCTCGGCATAGGCCGGCATGGTGGCGAGCAGGGTTTCGCCGAGCTGGGCGCCGAGATCGCGCAGCGACATGCGGAAGGAGGTCAGCGACGGCTGCAGGAAATGCGTGCGCGGCTCCTCGCGGAAACCGACGACGGCAAGGTCGCGGCCGGGCACGATGCCGGCCTCGGCCAGCCTGCGGTAAAGCCCGATCGCCATCAGCTCGTGGATCAGGATGATCGCGGTTGGCCGGTCTTCGATCATCAGCAATTCGTGGCCGGCCTGATAGCCGCCCTGTTCGCTCGACTTGACGCGGATGACCAGCGCCGGGTCGAAGGCAAGGCCGTGGCGTTGCAGCGCCTGACGATAGCTGTCGAGGAAGATGTAGCCGAGATTGATGTCGGAGGAGGGGGCAGCCACCGCAATCCGCCGGTGGCCCTTGGCGACGAGCCGGTCGACGCCGCGCGCCGCCACGCCTTCGAAATCGAGGTCCATCCAGGTATAGCTGCCGCCGGACGCGCTGCGGCCGAGCGCCACGAAGGGGATGCGCGCCTTTTCCAGGAGCTCGATGCGCCGGTCGGTGCGCCGTGTCGCCGAGATGATCAGCGCATCGACGAGGCGGCGCGCCACCATCCGCTTCAGATATTCGTGCGGATCCTCGTCATCGGGGCAGGGCAGCATGACCAGATCGAGCTTGTGGCGGGAAAAGACGCTCTGCAGCCCGTCGGTGACGCCGAGGAAGAAGTCGTCGCTGTTTTCGACCGTCTCGCGGCTGACCTCGAGCATCAGCCCGATGACATTGGTCATGCCCTGGCGCAGGCTGCGGCCCGACTGATTGGCGACATAACCGAGCTCTTCGGCGGCGGCGAGCACGCGCCGGCGCGTTTCGTCATTGACGTCGGGCTTGCCGTTCAGCGCGCGGGATACGGTGCCGATCGAAATGTCGAGATGCTCGGCGAGCTGGCGAATTCCCTTCATCTCTGGCGATCGTCCTCCCTTGCCGCGCCGCGCGTCATCGCCCTTCTTGCCACAGGACGGCGTCTGCGAAAAGCCATGGGGGAAGAGGTTACGGTCTGAAGCTCTGGCGGATGACGAGTTCCGGAATGACGCGTTCGTAAGCTGGCGGCGAATCCGGGTTTTCCAGCCGCCGCTCCAACAGCGCGACGGCGCGTTGCGCCATCATCAGCGGGTCCTGGCGGAAGGTGGTCAGTTGATAGCTCAGCCAGGCCGATTCCGGCACGTCGTCGAAGCCGATGACGGCGACATCTTCGGGGACGCGTAGCTGCGCTTCCAGGCGCAGGACATCCATCAGCCCGAAGGCGATCTGGTCATTGGCGCAGAAGATGGCGTCGGGCTTTGTTTTTTCCGCGAGAAGCGCGCGCCCGGCGGTGACGCCGCCGTCATAATCGGAATCGCCGCCGCGGGCGAGGGTGACGGATGCGCCAAGCGTCTCCGCCGCCGAAAGGAAGGCGCTTTCGCGTTCGACGATCGCAGGCGTTCCCGTATTGGAGCCGATGACCGCCAGCCGCCGCCGGCCGCTGTCGTAAAACGCCGTCGCCGCCTTGCGTGAGGCTTCGGAGTTGCCGGCGCGCACGTGGTCGGCGTCGGGCTCCGACCGGCCGATGACGACGAGCGGCTGGCCGTTTCGCTGCGCGAGCTCGAGGAAACTTGCCGGCGGCGAGCCGGAGAGAATGATGATCGCCTCGGCGCGGTGGCCGATCAGCATCTTCTGGGCGGCGAGCAGTTCCTCTTCCGTCTGACCGGTGTTGATGAGGATCGGAATGCTGCCGCGCCGGATCAGCGATTTGGCAAGGGCTGCGGCGAGATGCGCGCGAAAGCCGACCTCCGGCCGCGTTGCGACGATGCCGACGAAGCGGCTCTGATTGGCGAGCACGCCGCGCGCCAGATCGTTGACATGGTAGCCGAGCTCTTCAGCCGCCCGCAGCACCTTTTCGCGCGTTGCCGGGGCGACGCTTGCGCCCGGCGTGAAGGTGCGCGAGACGGCCGAGCGCGAAACGCCCGCCAGTTGCGCCACCTGCTCGGCGCTGACGAAGCGCATGCGTTCTTTTTTCGGCGCTTTGCCGGCATTTATGGAACTATCATTCATCGGCCCTCAGCTATTGCTCGACTCTGACAGGCAGATGACAGCCGGTGGGGCGGGGGAAATTTTTGCGAAGGCATTGTCGTTGGGATGATCGACCGAATCACGCCAAAGGCTGCCCCTCACCCTAACCCTCTCCCCGTAAACGGGGCGAGGGGACGTGCCCCGCGAGACGTTGACGAGGGACGGAGAGGTCGCGGCCTGTCCCCTTCGCCCCGTTTACGGGGAGAAGGTGGCGGCAGCCGGATGAGGGGCTAATTCTTGGCCGATGTCCCTGATATAAAATGACAAAGCCGAGGCTGCGGGACGCAACCTCGGCTGAGAGCCGAGCGGCGCTGACGGGTTCAACGCCGCTGCAAAAACTTCAGGTCTACTCGCAGACCCGCACGGTTTCGGCGTGGTAGCCGCCGTCATAGCGGTTGCGGACGTCGCGATCCTCATACCAGCATCTCGGCTCGGGTTCGACATAGCGGGGGCTCTCGACATAACGAGGGCCTTCATCGACGTAGCGCGGGCCACCATTGGCGATTGCGCCGCCGATCAGGCCGCCGACGACACCTGCGGCTACGCCGCCGGCGATGATGCGGCCGGTATTGTCGTGATGACGGTCGCGCGCGGCAGCGGGCTGAATAGCCGATCCAACAAGGGCCGTCGCGATCAACAGGCTGCTAATAATTCTCTTCATAACATTCTCCTCAGTGGGCACTCGTCCCGGATAAGAGGAAAATACGGCAGCAAGGCGTTTGTTCGTTCAAACTTTGCGACAGGCGTTAATGCAGTCAGGTCGCCGATTGCGTCGCCGTCGTCTCCTCCAGCACATCTTCGGGTATATCGTCGAAAGAGGCGTAATTGAGGTTATAGAGCCTGGAGTACAGCTTGCCGTTCTTCATCAGCTGGCGATGGTCGCCGCTTTCGATGATCTCGCCGTTCTGCAGCACGATGATGCGGTCGGCCTCGCGGATCGTCGCCAGGCGGTGAGCGATGACCAGGCCGGTGCGGTTTTCCAAGAGCTTCACCAGCGCCTTCTGGATCAGCATTTCGGTATAGCTGTCGATATTGGCGGTGGCTTCGTCCAGCACGAGGATCTTCGCGTCCGCCACCAGCGCCCGGGCAAAGCTCAAAAGCTGGCGCTGGCCGAGCGATAGATTGCCGCCGCGCTCGCCGAGAATGCTGTCGTAGCCATCGGGCAGGCGCATGATGAAATCATGGGCGCCGACGGCCTTCGCCGCCTCGATCACCTGCTCGCGCGTCGCCTCCAGCTTGTGGTAGCGGATGTTTTCGAAGACGGTGCCGGTGAAGAGGAAGGGTTCCTGCAGCACCATGGCGATCTGCGCCCCGAGCGAATCCTGCGTCAGGTCACGCACATCGTGGCCGCCGACCAGCACCTCGCCCTGCTGCACATCGTAGAAGCGGTGGATCAGCGACATGCAGCTTGATTTGCCGGAACCCGTCGGCCCGACCAGCGCCACCGTCTCGCCCGGATTGACCTTGAAGCTCACATGTTTCAGCACCGGATGCTTCGGATTGTAGCCGAAGACGACGTCCTTGAATTCGACCGAGCCGTCCATGTCGCGCGACAGGGTCTTGGCGTCGGGGGCGTCCTTGATGTCGACCGGCACGTCGAGCACTTCGGTCAGCCGCTGGCCGGACGCCATGGCGCGCTGCATCACCGAATATTGCAGGGTCAGCGACCGGATCGGGTCGAAGAAGCGCTGGATGTAGAACAGGAAGGCGACGAGCACGCCGACATCGAGCGCCTGGTTGAGAACGCGGGCGCCGCCGACGACGATGACGAGCGCCATTGCCACGCCCGTCAGGCTGTCGACGATCGGCACCATCACCTGCGCATAACGCGCCGCCGTCAGATGCGTCTTCAGGTTGGCGTGCGCCTTGTCGTCGTAGAGCGTGAAGTTGACGCCCTGCCGGTCCATGCTCTGGACGGCGCGCACGCCATGGATCGCTTCGGCAAGGGCGCCGTTGGCGACCGAATTGGTCTCATGCGCGGCCATGAAGGATTTGCGGGCGAGAGGCAGCCAGAACAGCCGGACGACGAAGAGCACCGGCAGCACCGAGAGCGTCAGCAGCCCCAGCTTGAAATCCAGATAGAGCATCACGAAGACGATGCCGAAGAGCAGCACGATGTCGCCGACCGAAAGCACCGAGGTTTCGAGGAATTCCTGCATCGAGTTGACGTCGCCCTGCAGGCGCGACATCAGCCGCCCCACTTCGGTCTTGTCCATGAAGGAGAGCGAGACGCGCTGGAGATGCGAGAACATCGCCTTGCGGATGTCGAAGAGCACCTCTTCCGCGACATTGCCGACCAGCGTCTCCTGGGCATAGCTTGCCGCATAATTGATAAGGATGGCGATGGCGAAGGCGACGATCGCCCAAATCAGCGCCGAAGGATTGCCGCCCGGCGACATGCCGTGGTCGATGGCGTAACGGATGATCAGCGGGATCAACAATTGCATCGTCGTGAAGGTCAGGACGGCGACGACCGCCCAGAGCACCTGGGTGCGGTAGGGGTGGACGAAAGCCCAGATGCGCTTGACGATGTTGCCGTCGAAGGCCTTGCCGAACATTTCCTCCTCGACGCGGTGCGAACCGACCACCGCCCGCGGCGGCCGGCGCCCATCCTCGCGCACGTCGGGACGCTCGGTTTCCAGTTCCTCGGCCATCGTCGTTCCTCCTGCGGCCATCACTTGAGGGTGGTCCGCACATCAATTGATAGTCCGCGCTTCTCCCCAGCGGGGAGAAGGTGCCCGCAGGGCGGATGAGGGGGCCACACGGCACGCCCTCGCTTGCCCTTCGCTTCCGCTCAGTGCACTCGTCGCTATCGCTCCTCGCCCCCTCATCGCCTCGCTTTGCTCGGCACTTCTCCCCGGTGGGGAGAAGAGGGGAGTTACGCACTCAGCACCTCGTCGCCCGGCCGCACCTGCAGGTCGTAGAGCGCCTTGTAGCGGCCGCCGAGCGCAAGCAGCGCCTGATGCGTGCCGCGCTCGACGATCCTTCCGTCTTCGACGAACAGGATCTGGTCGGCATGCATCAGCGAGCTCAGGCGATGGGCGACGATAATCGTCACCCGGTCGGCGGCATAGCGGCGCATGGCGCTGCGGATGCGCTGTTCGGTCGCCGCGTCGATTGCCGCCGTCGAATCGTCGAACACCATCACCGCCGGCTTCAGCATCAGCGCGCGGGCGATCGAGAGGCGTTGCCGCTGGCCGCCGGATAGCGATACGCCGCGCTCGCCGACGACGGTGCCGTAGCCGGTGGGCAGGCCGAGCACGTAATTGTGCAGCTGGGCGCTTTCGCTGGCGCGTTCGATGCGGCTTTCCTTCGCCCATGGGTCGCCATAGGCGATGTTGTTCTCGATCGTCGTCGTGAACAGAAAGGAATCCTGCTGCACGACGGCAACGGCGCGGCGCAGCGACTGCAGCGTCGCCTTGCGGATATCCTGGCCGTCGATGGTGATCCTGCCGCCGCTGACGTCGTAGAAACGCGGGATCAGATGGGCGATGGTCGATTTGCCGCTGCCGGGCGGCCCGACGATGCCGATCGTCTGGCCGCGCCGGGCTTCGAAGGAGACATCGTGGAGCACGGTGCGCTTTTCCGAGCCGGGATAGGCGAAGCTGACATTCTCGAAGCGCAGCACGCCATCCGTCACCGCCAGTTCCCTGGCATCCGGCGCGTCCTTGATCGCGATGTCGAGGTCGAGCAGGGCAAAGAGGCGCGAGCCGCAGGTGGAGGCGCGGGCAAAGGCGTTGACCATCAGGCCGAGCTGGCGCACCGGCATCTGCAGAATGGTCATGAAGGTCAGGAACGAGGCGAGCGTACCGACGGTGATCTCGCCCGACATCACCTTGCCGCCGCCGATCCAGAGCACGAGGCCCATGGCGGCGAAGAAGGAGAAGGTCATGGCGCTGGTATTGGTGACGCGGATGCCGACGCGCTGATGGGCGAGCGCCAGGGCATTCTTCGAGGCCGCCTCGAATTTGGTGAGCTCATGCTCCTGCGCGGCAAAGGCGCGCACGACGCGGATACCGCCGAGGTTCTCCTCCATGATGCGGGTCAGCACCGACAGCCGCTCCTGCAGATCAAGCCAGGTGGCGCGCAGCCTGAGCTGCGTCACCGAGGAGCGCCAGCCGACGAAGGGCACGAAGGAAAGCGCCAGCAGCCCGAGTACGACATCGGTCGACAGCAGCAGATAGGCGCCGATGCCGATCAGGATCGACAGAAGGATCATGCGCACCAGCGCGGTGGAAAAATACATGCGCACGCCTTCGAGATCGAGCATGCCGACGGTGATCAGGTCGCCGGAATGCACCGTGTCGTGAAAGCTGAAGGAGAGACGCTGGATCTTTTCGTAGCAGGCCAGGCGCAGCTCGTAGCCTATGTGGTGGCCGACGGCTTCGCTGTAATAGTTCTGCACCATGGTGAAGAGGCCGCGCAGCACGCTGGCCCCGAGCAGCAGCAAGGCCGTGGTCAGCAGCGCGTCCTGCGCCGCCTGGCCCGCCGCACCGCCGCCCATCGCCATCTGCGTGTGGTCGACGGCCTGGCCGAGAAGGCGGGGGATCATCAGCTGGAAGGTGGAGGCGATGAGCGTGGCGCCGATCGCAAAACCCGCCTGCCAGGGGTGGCGGAAGGCCATCACGGTGATGCGCACCAGTGTATAGAGGCCTCGGCCCCAGCCTGCCGCAGTTGCAAGCGCCATCGAAGCCGAAGGCTTCGTCGCGCGTGTTGACGCTTCGCTGCTCACGGTATTTTTTCCAATAGATGTGTGCTCGGACGCTGGCCCGGAAAGACGGCAAATCCATGAAAGGATTGATAGCACCGTCACTTTTGCCGATTCCATTTGGCGGTTCAAGTAAAGAATTCACCAACTGGTTATTTTTGCGTGAGGCCGCCTCGCCTCCGCCGCGGGAACAATCGGCGCGCGGGTGGGTTGCAGCAGGCAGACCCGTCGGGCAACCGTTACCGGAGAGATACGATGCCGCTGAAAGCCCTTGCTCTCAACGCCACGCTGAAGACGAGCGACGCCGAGGATCCATCTTCCACCGACCGGATGGTCGGGCTCATCGACAAGGCAATGTCCGAATACGGGGTCGTGACCGAAGTGCTCCGCCTTGCCGATTTCAACGTCAAGCCCGGCGTCACGTCGGACGAGGGCGAAGGCGACGACTGGCCCGATATTCGCGCAAAGCTGCTCGACGCCGATATCCTGCTGCTGGCGACGCCGATCTGGCTCGGCCAGCCCTCCAGCGTCTGCAAGCGGGCGCTCGAGCGCATGGACGCCTTCCTGGAGGAGACGGACGATCATGGCCGCATGGTTTCCTACGGCAGGGTCGCGGCCGTTGCCGTCGTCGGCAATGAGGATGGTGCCCATCACGTGTCGGCCGAACTCTATCAGGCGCTGAACGATGTCGGCTTCACCATCCCGGCCAATGCCGTCGCCTACTGGGTTGGAGAGGCGATGGGTTCCACCAATTTCGTCGATCTCGACAAGGTGCCGAAGGTCGTGACGAAAGCCGTCGACATGCTGGCGCGCAATACGGCGCATCTGGCGGGCCTATTGAAGGCGAAGCAATATCCTGGCGAGGGCGGTTGAGGTTCGGTCACGAAGCACCCTTCGAAATTACGAATTGATTCAATAGGTTATGGAAATTGGCAACAAAGTTCTTGCCAGGGCTGCTGTTTCGCGCTTTCATACACGACCAGTTTGATAGACTATCGGCGAGGGGAGTTACCCCTCGTTTTCTTGCGGGCCCGCCTGATCGGACCCGATGCTGCGGCAGCCGTGAATTTGCCGCACGACCCTCATCAACGCGTGGCCGGATGTTTATGCGTTGAAACCTCGATCGACCCCAGGGTGCTGATGAAGCCGCAAAGGAGTTGCGATGACGGTTCAGGGACTTTTCTCCGGAAGGGCCAATGCGGCGGCGAAGATATCAGCCGTTGCGCGCATTGCGATCGTCGGGCGCGGCTTCTCCGGCATGATGACGGCCATTGCGCTGATGAGGACGGTGCGCGCACCCTTCCACCTGCAGCTGTTCGATCCGAATTCCTCGGTCAGCGGCGGCCAGGCGCTCGCCTCTGCCCGTGCCTCGACGATCCTTAATACCCGCGTTCGCGATCTCTCGGTCTCGGTCGGCGACAGCGACGATTTCAACGACTGGCTCTGTAGCAACGCCGCCTTCCGCGCCGCCGTGCCGGCCGCCATTCCGGGTTTCCGGCAGATCTTCGTGCCGAAGGAAATCTTCAGCGATTACGTCTACCAGCGCTTTTCCGAAGCGCTGGCGGCGCGCCGGGACATCACCGTTCAGGTCTGCAACGATCCTGTGGTGGCCATCCGCCGCAGCCACGGCAATCGCTTCCTGCTCGAAAGCACCAATCCGGCCAATCCGCTGTTCGATACGGTGATCCTCGCCACCGGCTATGGCCTCAGCGATCCGCATGCAGAGGAGCCGGATGCTTCGCCGGTCCGCGCCCAGCGCCTCGTCGCGCGGCCGCATGCCGTGCTGCTCGGCAGCGGCATCCGCGTCGTCGATCAGCTGCTGCAGCTTCGCGATTCCGGCTATGCCGGTCAGGTGACGATCCTTTCGCGACACGGTTTTCTGCCGCAGAGCCACACGCCGAACGCCGCTGATCCGGTCTTTCCGGCCGAAGCGCTGCCCGAGAGCCTGCCCGAGATCGTGCGCTTCATCCGCCAGGCCTGTCGCGAGGCGGAGGAAGAGGGCCGAAGCTGGCAATCGGTGATGAACGGCCTGCGCAAACACGCCCGCTCGCTCTGGCGCGCGCTGCCGGCCCGCGACAAGCACCAGTTCAACCGGCATTTGAGAGCGATCTACGACAGCCATCGCAACCGCCTGCCGGAGGCCATGCACCTGCGCCTGCAGCGCGAGCTTGCCGAAGGCCGTACGGTGCTGCGCCGCGGCCGGGTCGGTCGCCGGGGCCTGAGCGGCCTGTTTTTCACACCGGCGGGCTCCTCTGCCGAGGAGGTGATCCATGCCGAGCGCATCATCGATTGCCGCTGCCAGGCGCCGGATCTCTCGGCGCCGCTGATGCAAAGCCTGTTTTCCACCGGCCTTGCCATGCCGGACGAACTCTCGCTCGGACTGGCTGTCACCGCGCGGGGCGAACCCTTCCTGGAGGACGGTTCGACGGTTGCCGGGCTCTTTGCCGTCGGTCCGCTCGGCCTCGGCAGCCTGCCCGATATCGATCTCGTGCCCGAGATCGTCTCGCAGGCCTATGCGGCGGCCGAACGGATCGGCGAGCTGTTCTATCCGCAGGTCAAGGCGGTCTGAAAAAGTGTGATCTTTTCGGAACCATCTGCGCCCCGCCGCGTTAAAAACGCTGGTGACCGAGAGGGGCAGATGGAAGTGCTGGATCGACATGATACGTCTCTTCACGAAGAGGGGCGCTTTCGTCTTCTGGTCGATGCCATCACCGACTACGCCATCTACATGCTGAGCCCCGAAGGCATCGTCACCAGCTGGAATACCGGCGCTCAGCGCTTCAAAGGCTACAAGCCGTCGGAAATTCTTGGCGAGCATTTTTCCCGTTTTTATGTCGAAGAGGATCGCGCGGCCGGAATTCCCGAGCGCGCGCTTGCCACGGCGCTCGAGCAGGGACGGTTCGAGGGGGAGGGCTGGCGCCAGCGCAAGGACGGCAGCCGCTTCTGGGCGCATGTCGTCATCGATCCTATCCGCCGCCCCTCCGGCGAGCTCATCGGCTTTGCCAAGATCACCCGCGATCTGACCGAACGCAGGGCAGCCGAAAACGCGATCCGTCAGAGTGAGGAACAGTTCCGCCGGCTTGTCCAGGGCGTCTCCGACTACGCGATCTACATGCTCGATCCCAATGGCAATGTCAGCAGCTGGAATTCCGGCGCCGAGCGGATCAAGGGCTATCGGCCGGATGAAATCATCGGCCGGCACTTCTCGACCTTCTATACGCCGGAGGACCGCGCCGCCGGCCTGCCGGAGACGGCGCTCCGCGTCGCCCGCGCCGAAGGCCGGTTCGAGCGGGAAGGCTGGCGTGTCCGCAAGGATGGCACCCGCTTCTGGGCCAGCATCGTCGTCGACGTCATCCGCGGCGATGACGGCGAGGTGCTCGGTTTTGCCAAGATTACCCGCGATATCACCGAGAAGATGGAGACGCAGCGGGCGCTGGAGCAGGCGCGCGAAGAGCTTTTCCAATCGCAGAAGATGGAGGCGATCGGTCAGCTGACCGGCGGCATCGCTCATGATTTCAACAATCTGCTGATGGCCGTGCTCGGCAGCCTGGAGATCCTGAAGAAACGCATGCCGCAGGATCTGTCGCTGACATCGCTGGTCGACAATGCCATGCAGGGCGCCCAGCGCGGTGCTGCCTTGACCCAGCGCATGCTGGCCTTCTCCCGCCGGCAGGAATTGCATATGGAGCCGATCGACGTCTCCGGCCTGGTGCGTGGCATGATGGATATTCTGAGCCGGTCGCTCGGCCCCCTGACCACGATCGAGACTTCCTATCCCGTCCGGCTGCCGACCATCCTCACCGACCCGAACCAGCTGGAGATGGCGATACTCAACCTCGTCGTCAACGCCCGTGACGCCATGCCGGCCGGCGGCCGCATCACGCTACGCGCCTCCGAAGAATCGATCGCCGCCGGCAAGGGGCCGCTTTCGGCCGGCCGCTATATCAGGATCGCGGTGATCGATGAAGGCGAGGGCATGGATGCGAAGACGCTGGAGCAGGCGGTCACGCCGTTCTTCACCACCAAGGGTGTCGGCAAGGGCACCGGTCTCGGCCTTTCCATGGTGCAGGGTCTTGCCACCCAGTCCGGCGGCCGGCTGATGCTGCAGAGCAGCCCGGGCCAAGGGACGACGGCGGAATTGTGGTTCCCGGTCGCGACCGTCGAACAGAGGGCTGCGGCCGCGATCGACGTGCCGCAGCCGGACGATGATGCACAGCGGCGGCTGCGCATCGTCGCCGTCGATGACGACGGCCTGGTGCTGATGAATACGACGCTGATGCTGGAGGATCTCGGCCACACCGTTTTTGAGGCGATGGCCGGTCCCGAGGCGCTCGACATCCTGCGCAAGGAGCCGGTCGATCTGGTCATCTGCGATCACGCCATGCCGCGGATGACCGGGGCGCAGCTCGCCGAGGCGATCCGCAGCGAGTGGCCCGGGATGCCGATCATCCTCGCCACCGGTTACGCCGATCTGCCCGACGGCGCCGGCGCCGCCAATCTGCCCCGGCTCGGCAAACCCTTCTCGCAGGCACAGCTCGCCGATGCGATCAGCCGGGTCGCTGCTCAAGGCGCGTGACGGGCGGGCTGGATTCTGACGTGCGTTACTTCGCCACGTTCCGAATGTTTGCGCTATGCGCGGAGCTTCTCGTTGCCATCATCCTGGATGACCGCGCTGTCGGCTGCTTCCCGAAGGTCACCCGTCGTGGCTGAAGGTGTGCCGCCGAGAAGACGCTTTTCGGTCTCTTGCAGATCAAGGATCGCCTGTTCGATCCCCTCGGCCGGGATCTGGCGCGAGACCAGGCGCGAGCGATGATGCTGCCACAAGGTGACGAGCAGGCGCCGGCTCGGGACTTCTATCGTTTCATGCAGGAACCATGCTCCGCCGACCGCAACGAAAAGCGCTGCCGCAATCAGCGCCGGTTCAGGCAGCAGAGTTTCAAAAGCCCGGTGGACAAGGAACATGATCGGGACGTGGAAAAGATAGAGCGAGAAGCTGATCGTGCCCAAAAACCTGACGGGGGCAGCTGCCAGGATGCGTGCTGCGATGGGCGGTTGTCGCGCGACGAGCGCTACGATGACGGCTGCGGCGGCCGCGCTTTGCAAGCCCCAAAATTCAGGGGAGAAATTCGGCAAGACATGCCTGTAGGTGAAGAATACGGCCAGAAGGACGAGCGTGAAAATCCCCGTGAGCGCGGATGGCGTCCATCGTTCCAAATGAGAATGCAGCGCACCGGCAAGTGCGCCGAAAAGAAAGTAGGGGAGCTTGGACAGGAGTAGGATTCCAGGCCCCGGCAATTCGAGCAGGCCATCCACGACGACGACAATGGCGAAGCCTGCGATCACGGCGCTATGGCGATGCGGGCGGGCGAGGCAAAGCCATAGAACCGGGAAGAGCAGATAGAATTGAATTTCGGGCGGAATTGACCAGAAAACGCCGCTCGATCCGAGAAGAAAGACATGGCGCACAAAGTCCGTGCCGCCGTTGATCGGCTGAACGAAGTTTAGATCCTGCATGCCCGACAGCATCGCCACGAGCAGGACGGCAGCCAGATAGACCGGATAAATGCGGGCAAAGCGGCTCACCAGGAAATCCAGGACGTTTTCCCTGGTCACCGGCCGCGAACCGTAGAGATGGGCCATGAGAAAGCCGCTGAGGGCAAAGAACAAGCCGACGGCTTCACTGCCCATCGTCATCAGATGCTGGGCGGTACTTGGAAAGATGAGGCCGATATGCGCCTGAACGACCAGCAGCGCGGCGAGGCCGCGCAGGCCATCGAGACTGGGGATGTAATCCGGCCGGCTCATCTGCAGCTTTTATCTATTCTGGTCAGGCAAGCAGTAGCCGACATGACTTTATAAGATATTAATCCGCTGCGCTTGAGCTGCGCGGCGCAACTGCATGCCGGAACTCGTATTATTCGCGGCGGCCTGTTCCCCTCTCGCCGCGCAGGATGAACACCAGCAATGCCAGCACCATTGCCGCCAGCCCGTACCAGGTGATTGCATAGACGAGATGGTTGTTGGGAAAATGGATGACCGTCAGGCCGCCGCCGGGCAGGCCGCCGGGATTGGCGGTAGCATCGGCATCGATGAAATAGGGCGCGACCGCATCAAGGCCGCGCTTCTGCGCGATCGCTGCGACATCGCGCGAATACCAGCGGTCGGCGGCGACGTCGTTGGAT
Source organism: Rhizobium sp. M1 (assembly GCF_002531805.1). Taxonomy (NCBI): domain Bacteria; kingdom Pseudomonadati; phylum Pseudomonadota; class Alphaproteobacteria; order Hyphomicrobiales; family Rhizobiaceae; genus Rhizobium; species Rhizobium sp. M1. Next base: position 87,563 of record NZ_NWSW01000003.1, read on the forward strand.
TGCAGCAATGATCCTTTCGGCTCCGTCATCCGCACCAGCCCTGTGATTTCGACAGAGCCTGCCGGCTGACCCTCGCGGCGCGTGGCCGGATCGCGCCGTTCGATCGGCACGAAGCCGCGATTGATGAGGATATCGGTGCCGTCGGCAAGCGTCAGTGGCGTCATCACCCAATAACCCGGACCGAGCGCCGTCGAGGCATAGACCAGCGTCTCCTTGTCGTTCGCAAGCGTTCCGGCCACGGTCACCCGGCGATATTCGTCGTCGGCGGCATTGACCTTGTCCCAGTCGGCACGCGCCGGGGCCGGCACGGGTGCGGCATGCACACGCTGGTCGATGCGGGCGATGAGATCGCGCTTCCAGCCGAGGCGCTGCACCTGCCAGGTGCCGAGGGCAAAGAGCGCGGCGGCGAGCAGCGCCAGGCAGACACAGAAGAAAGCGCGCTTTGCACGCGAATGCCGTCTTTCCGCCTGTTCCGAGGGAGCCTCACTCATGGCTAGAATCGCTTCGGGCGGCGGTGCCGCCGCCCTTTCGATACCGTCACGGCATGTTCTTCATCATCTCGGGGCTCATCGGCATCATGTTGGTATTGAGATGATGCATGACCCAGAGCGAACCGGAGAGCGCGATGGCGACGATGATGAGGGTGAAGATCAGCGCCATCATCGTCCAGCCGCCTTCGCTCCGGGGGTTCATGTGCAGGAAGAAGACCATATGGACGACGATCTGGATCGCCCCGATGACCATCACCAGCACCGCCGTCACCGCCGGGCTGTCGAAGACGCCGGCCATGACCAGCCAGAAGGGAATGGCGGTCAGGATGACGGAGAGCGCGAAGCCCGTCATATAGCTGCGGAAGGTGCCGTGGCCGGCCTGATGGCCGTGGCTGTGGCCGTGATGGGCCTCGTGGGCATCCTCATGGGCAGGTGCTTGCGAACTCATCCGAGAACTCCCAAGAGATAGACGAAGGAAAAGACGCCGATCCAGACGACGTCGAGGAAGTGCCAGAACATCGACAGGCACATCAGCCGGCGGCGGTTGGCCTCGACCAGCCCGTGCATCGACACCTGGACCATCAGCGTGATCAGCCAGACGATGCCGAAGGTGACGTGCAGACCGTGCGTGCCGACCAGCGTGAAGAAGGAGGAGAGGAAGGCGCTGCGCGTCGGCCCGGCGCCTTCGTGGATCAGGTGGACGAACTCGTAGAGTTCGAGCCCGATGAAGGCCGCGCCGAACAGGCCGGTGACGGCGAGCCAGAACAGCGTCTCCGCCTTGGCGTTGCGTTCCATCTGCAGCATGGCGAAGCCATAGGTGATCGAGGAGAAGAGCAGCATCGAGGTGTTGAGGGCGACGATCGGCAGATCGAAGAGATCGGCCGGCGACGGACCGGCGGCATAATTGCGGCCGAGCACGCCGTGCGTCGCAAACAGCACCGCGAAAATCAGGCAGTCGCTCATCAGGTAGAGCCAGAAGCCGAGATTGGTGCTGTTCTCCGGATGATGGTCTTCCGTCAGGTAGAATTCAGGCTTTTCGGCCGTGTCGATGGTCTGATCGCTCATGGTTATTACACCTGCTCGGCAAGCAGCGCGGTGCGCTTGCCTTCGGTTTCGGTCACCGCGTCAGCGGGGATGTAGAAATCGCGTCTGTAGTTGAACGTATGGCCGATCGCCACGACCAGCAGGGCGACGAAGGAGACGACGACCAGCCACCACATATACCAGATCAGGCCGAAGGCGAGGGCGACGCTGATGGCCGAGAGGATCGCGCCGGTGCCGGTATTCTTCGGCATATGGATCGGCTTGAAGCCGCCGAGCGGGCGCTCGTAGCCGCGGTTCTTCATGTCGTACCAGCTGTCATGGTCGTGCACGACTGGCGTGAAGGCGAAGTTGTAGTCCGGCGGCGGCGAGGCGGTCGACCATTCGAGCGTCCGGCCGTCCCAGGGATCGCCGCTGTCGTCGCGCAGTTCCTCGCGCTTCATGAAGCTGACGACGATCTGGATCAGGAAGGCGGCGATGCCGAGCGCGATCAGGCCGACGCCGAAGGCGGCGATGATGAACCAGATCTGCAGCGACGGATCCTCGAACTGGCTCATGCGGCGGGTGACGCCCATCAGGCCGAGCACATAGAGCGGCATGAAGGCGAACCAGAAGCCGATCTGCCAGAACCAGAAGCTCAGCTTGCCCCAGAAGGGATCGAGCTTGAAGCCGAAGGCCTTCGGGAACCAGTAGTTCACGCCGGCGAACATGCCGAACAGAACGCCGCCGATGATGACGTTGTGGAAGTGGGCGATGAGGAACAGCGAATTGTGCAGCACGAAGTCGGCCGGCGGCACGGCGAGCATGACGCCGGTCATGCCGCCGATGACGAAGGTCACCATGAAGCCGACCGTCCACAGCATCGGCACCTCGTAGCGGATACGGCCGCGATACATGGTGAAGAGCCAGTTGAAGATCTTCGCTCCTGTCGGGATCGAGATGATCATCGTCGTGATGCCGAAGAAGGAGTTGACGGACGCCCCCGAGCCCATGGTGAAGAAGTGGTGCAGCCAGACGATGTAGGACAGGATCATGATCACGCAGGTGGCGTAGACCATGGAGGCGTAACCGAAGAGACGTTTTCCCGAGAAGGTGGCGACGACTTCGGAGAAGATGCCGAAGGCCGGCAGCACGAGGATGTAGACCTCCGGATGGCCCCAGATCCAGATGAGGTTGATGTACATCATCGGATTGCCGCCGAGGTCGTTGGTGAAGAAGTTCGTCCCGGCATAACGGTCGAGCGACAACAGGGCGAGCGTTGCCGTCAGGATCGGGAAGGAGGCGACGATCAGCACGTTGGTGCAGAGCGCCGTCCAGGTGAAAACCGGCATCTTCATGAAGGTCATGCCCGGCGCGCGCATCTTGACGATGGTGGCGATCAGGTTGATGCCCGACAGCGTCGTTCCGACACCGGCCACCTGCAGGCCCCAGATGTAATAGTCGACGCCGACGCCCGGACTATAGGCGGCGCCCGACAGCGGCGGGTAGGCGAGCCAGCCGGTCTGGGCGAATTCGCCGATGAACAGCGACAGCATGATGACGATCGCGCCGGCGGTCGTCATCCAGAAGGAGAAATTGTTGAGGAAGGGGAACGACACGTCGCGCGCGCCGATCTGCAGCGGCACCACGAAGTTCATCAGGCCGGTGACGAAGGGCATCGCCACGAAGAAGATCATGATGACGCCGTGGGCAGTGAAGATCTGATCGTAATGGTGCGGCGGCAGGTAGCCTTCCGACCCGTTGAAGGCGATCGCCTGTTGGATGCGCATCAGGATCGCATCGGAGAAGCCGCGCAACAGCATGATGACGGCCAGGATCACATACATGATGCCGATCTTCTTGTGATCGACGCTGCAGATCCAGTCGTGCCAGAGCGGGCCCCAGAATTTGAAATAGGTGATGGCGGCGAGGACGGCGAGACCGCCGATGACGACGCCGATGAAGGTCACGACCAGGATCGGCTCGTGATAGGGGATGGCGTCGAGGGTCAACCGGCCGAAGATGAACTTCAGGAGGTCAGGATTGGAAAACATGGAGCAACCCGTTCATTATGTCTTGCGACGCAAAGCGCCAGGTTAATTGTTGTTGTTGAGTTGCGCAGGCGCCGGATCGGCGCCGTTGCTCATGCCGGGCATGGAATGGCCGTCATGCTGCATGCCCGTACCGGGCGTGCTGTCCGTACCGGGCGTGCCCTGCATGCCGGGCATGTCGTGCTGCATGCTGTTGCCATCGGTGCTTCTGTCTGGCTCGCTGCGTGCCGGAGCCCCCGTTGCCGGCACGGTGGCGGCCGGCGCCACGACGCCTTCGCCGGCATGGCGGTTGTCATATTGCAGTTTCTCGCGATTCTCGGCGCTTTCCTTCCCGCCGCCGCCCATCATGTCGATGTGCATCATCTCGTTCATGCACATCTTGCCCGGCGTGGCGCACATGTTGAGGATGGCGGTGTAGAGATCGGCGTCGGCGCCGGCATAATAACGCACCGGGTCCTTCTCGCTCGGCTTCTCGAGCTTCAGATAGGCGTCGCGGTTGAGCATCGTGCCCTGCTGCTTGACCTTCGCCACCCAGGCGTCGAAGCCTTCGCGATTGAGCCCATGGAACTTGAAGCGCATGTGCGAGAAGCCGGCGCCGCTGTAATTGGCCGAGAAGCCCTCATACTCGCCTTCCTTGTTGATGACGGCGTGCAGCTTCGTCTCCATGCCGGGCATGGCATAGATCTGGCCGGCAAGGGCAGGGATGTAGAAGGAGTTCATCACCGAGGAAGCGGTGATCTTGAAATTGATCGGTTGATCCACCGGCGCTGCCATCTCGTTGACGGTGGCGATGCCGAGTTCGGGATAGAAGAACAGCCACTTCCAGTCGAGCGCCACGACTTCGACGGTCAGCGGCTTGGTATCGGCCGGAATGGCGCGCTCGGCATCGAGGCGGTCGAGCGGGCGGTAGGGATCGAGCTTATGCGTGGAAATCCAGGTGACGGCGCCGAGCGCAATGATGATCGCCAGGGGTGCAGCCCAGATGACGATTTCGAGGCGGGTCGAATGATGCCATTCCGGCGCGTAGGTCGCGGCCGTGTTGGAGCGGCGGTAGCGCCAGGCGAAGAGCAGCGTCAGGAAGATCACCGGAACGATGATCAGAAGCATCAGCACCGTCGAGACGACGATCAGATCGCGCTGTTGCGCGGCGATGTCGCCGGAGGGCGCCATGACCACCATGTTGCATCCTGCCAGGAAAAGCAGCGGCAAGACGGATAGAAGGCGGGAAAACTTCATGAGTTTTGGCACGTCTCTAAGCTCTTGTTGTTTCGTTTGGTTCGCGACTAAAGCACTGAACCGGATCGCGACATGAGGCGGAAGGTCGCAGTGCAGCAAACATGCCGCACTGCGGCAAAAATCATCGGGCGCTAGTGCTCTGAAATCCTGATGAAATATAGAAGGATTTTAGGCCTGCGCATGTCTCAGGCCAATATATCCGCAACAGCCGGTCAGGCCAGCATTTGCAGGGGAAAATCACCGTCCGGATCACGCAAATTTTTCGGTCCGCGCTTCATTTGAGCCGTGATGATGAACTATTTCCGTCTTACGGACTTGATAAGCCTGCAGGTTTGATCAAGATCACGCTTGGGGCGCCGTGCCGGAAGCGCCTTAACGAGGAGGCGTCTATGGCAACAACATCGCATTACGGACCGTCGTCGTCGTCGCTGGAACGCGACGCGCGGCGCATTCACGACGACAAGCCGGTGTCACCGGGCAGCATCGCCATCGGCGTGGTGATCGGCCGCATGTCGGAATTCTTCGATTTCTTCGTCTACGGTCTCGCCTCGGTCCTGGTCTTTCCGCAGCTCGTCTTTCCCTTCGCCCCCGACAGGCTGACCGGCACGCTCTATTCCTTCGCCATCTTCTCGCTCGCTTTCCTCGCCCGTCCCGTCGGCTCCGTCGTCTTCATGGCCATCGACCGGATGTATGGGCGCGGCACCAAGCTGACGATCGCACTCTTTCTGCTCGGCGGCTCGACCGCCTCGATCGCCTTCCTGCCGGGTTACGAGCAGATCGGCGTTTGGTCGATCGCGCTTCTGGCGCTCTTCCGTCTCGGCCAGGGTTTTGCGCTCGGCGGCGCCTGGGACGGTCTGGCATCGCTGCTCGCACTCAACGCGCCGCCCAATCACCGTGGCTGGTACGCGATGATCCCGCAGCTCGGCGCGCCGATCGGTTTTGCGCTGGCAAGCACGCTCTTCGGTTATTTCGTCGCCAACCTTTCCAGCGAGGATTTCCTCTCCTGGGGCTGGCGTTATCCCTTCTTCGTCGCCTTCGCGATCAACGTCGTGGCGCTGTTTGCGCGTCTGCGCCTGGTCATGACCAAGGAATTCGGCACGCTGCTCGAGCAACATGAGCTGGAGGCCGCACCGATCCTCGAAGTGCTGCGCGTTCACGGCCGCGACATTCTGATCGGCGCCTTCGTACCGCTCGCCAGTTTCGCCATGTTCCACCTGGTGACCATCTTCCCGCTCGGCTGGATGAGCCTGTACGGCAACCAGCCGATCGGCACCTTCATGGTGGTGCAGGTGGTCGGCGCCATGGTCGGCATCGTCGCCATCATCGCCTCGGGCCTGATTGCCGACCGCATCGGGCGGCGCGCCCAGCTCGCCATCTGCGCCGTCATCATCGCCGTCTTCAGCTTTATCGGGCCGATCCTGATCGCATCCGGCAATAACGGCCACGATGCCTTCGTCATCATCGGCTTCGGCGTGCTCGGCCTGTCCTTCGGCCAGGCGACCGGTTCGATCTCGTCGCGCTTCGGCCGCGGCTATCGCTATACCGGTGCTGCCTTCACCTCGGACCTCGCCTGGCTGGTCGGCGCCGGCTTCGCACCGCTGGTGGCGCTCAGCCTCTCCAGCCGCTTCGGCCTGACCTTCGTCGGCTACTACCTGCTCTCCGGCGCCATCTGCACGCTGGCCGCACTGGCCTTCAGCAGGGCGCTGGAACAGCGCGAATAGATGGGCTTGAGGACACGGCCTGCATGGGAAACCGTGCAGGCTCAGTTTGCTGACAAACCTCGCTCTTGATGCCGCGTCATCCTCGGCTTGTGCCGAGGATCTGCTACATATCAACCGACGCAGATGCTCGGGACAAGCCCGAGCATGACGAACGAGGGGGGCTCGACTTTTGTCCGTAACCCTAGTCTACGTGCGGAACTATGCAGGCTTTCGTTCTCCGCCTACGAAATTTCAATTATTGAATGCATTGCAATCTATAATTAAATGCATATCCTTGTCGGCCTGAACGAGGATATGCCATGACCGCGGAAACCATCGATCATTCGACCCTTTCCCGCCTTGTCGAAGCAGGCGCGGTCGACGCCGCGCACGTCGTCGGCAAGACCGGCGGCTGGTCCGTCGTCATCCGCTACGGCAAATCAGAGCACGCGCTTGCTGCCCAACGCAGTCGGCAGGTGCGCCTGTTCAAGCGCATGGATACTTTGGTTTCCTATCTCAAGGATGTCGGCATCTCGCAGTTCGATGTCGATGCGGCCGATTACGCTCCGGAGACGGCATCGCGACCGGACCGGGCCGCCGCGCTGCGTCGGACCCATGAGGCGGCGGAATACGACAAGTGGTTCCGCGAACAGGTCGAGGAAGCGATCCGGGAGGCCGATGATCCGAATACGGTCTGGATCCCGCACGAAGTCGTCGAGGAAGAGATGGCGCGCGAACGGGCAGAGCTGCTGGCGCGGCTTAAGAGCGAGACCAAGTGAAGCTCGTCTGGCATGCGAAAGCTGCATCCGATCGTAAGAAAGCAATTCAGTTTATTGCCGACCAGAATGTCGCCGCTGCGATAAACCAGCTCGATGAGATCGAGCGTCAGACCGATTTGCTCATCGATCAGCCGGAGATCGGCCGGCGCGGACGAATTGATGGAACGCGTGAACTGGTCATTTCACGCACACCATTTATCGTCATCTATCGTGTTCGCCATAAAATCAAACAGGTGGAAATTCTGCGCCTCGTCCACGGCGCGCAGAAATGGCCGCCAAAATCCTGAACCTTGTTGCAGGCGGCAGTCTTCTCGCCTCCGGGATGGCCTGCTCATCTTGCTTTGGGGATGAACTTCGATATCCCTCTTCAAGGATCTGTAATCGTTGCGAGGGTCGAAAGGTGCTGGCTTGTTCAGAGTGGATGCCCGCAGTCCGCGAAATCGACGGACAGACGGCCATTTGCGCAATAGGCGACGTTCATGGATGCGCCGATCTTCTCCAAGAGATGCATGCCGGTATCGCCCATGAATTTGACCTCATCTCTCCACGCGCTGCTTACTGTATCCATCTCGGCGATCTGATCGACCGGGGCCCGGAAAGCTTGCGGGCGCTCAGCTTGGCCATGCAGGGCATTCCCGGTGCGACCAACTGCACCCTGATCGGAAATCATGAAGATCGATTGCTTCAATTGCTTCGCGCACCTGACGCCAAGATGATGGATCGTTGGCTGGCGAATGGCGGTGCCGAATTCTTCGAGGAGCTCAGCGTTGACCCCCGCGACGGATGGGAAGGCCGAGTGTCGGAGCTTCTAGGCGGCCATACAATTGAATGGCTGCATTCGCTGCCTCTAAAGCTGCAGCTCGGAGACCTGCTTTTCGTCCATGCGGGCATCGATGTAGAGGTTCCGATCGATCGTCAGACAGCAGAAACTCTTGCGTGGATTCGCGAGCCTTGGCTTTCTTCGAACGGGCCATATGAAAATAACCTGGCTGTCATACATGGTCACACGCCCATCGCTGATGTCGTTCTCGGCAACCAACACAGGATCAACCTGGACACCGGGGCCTGCGAAACAGGCGTCCTAAGCGCGCTTCTCATCCATGGCAGCCGGATGAAGCTCCTGCAGACCCGTTGAAACGCTGCAAAATCCTCCGGACTGCATGATGTTTACAGCCCGTTCGGTCTTTGTATTTGCTGTGGAGCAATTCTGGTTCGGCGGCTTTACTGCGCCATCTGCGGCTGCTTCGCCGCCCGCGCCGCGGTCAGTTCCGCGGTGGTGTGGTTCAGGCGGTCGGCGAGCACGCGCATGATTTCGACGGCCATTTCCGGGAAGTCGCTGAGCAGCTTCAGGAAGTGCTCCTTGCTGATGCGCAGCACTTCCAGCGGCGAGGTGGCGCGCACCGTTGCCGTGCGCGAGACGTCGCAGAGGATGGCGATTTCGCCGACGATGGAATTGAGCTCGACGTCGGCGACCTTGATCTCGCCGGCCGGCGAGGAGACGATGATGTCGGCGCTGCCGGAGAGAATGACATAGGCGGCGTCGCCGACATCACCCTGATGGAAGAGATCCTGACCGGCCTTGTAGGTCATGCGGTCGGAGGTGAAGGCCAAAAGCTTGAGCTTTGCTGGCGCAATCCTTGAAAAGATCGGCACCCGGCGCAGCATTTCGACTTCGTCTCTCAACAGCATTAGCGTTTCAATCCCCTGGGCGCAGGGTTCTTCGAACCAGACGCCTTCAATTCCCGGGCATTCCCTAGGGAACGCCTACCATCGCCGCTCCCATAGAATATTACGATAACAGTTCCTTGAACATACCGTTTTTCTCGGAAAGTTCCGGATAGTTCCCGGCCTCGGCCAGGCCGCCGCGGTCGAAGAGCAGGATCCGGTCGAACATCTCGGCAAGCCGCGCATTGGAAAGCACCCAGATGATCGCCGGCCGCTCGCCTTCCTTATGCAGGTCTTCGATGATGTTGCGGGTGATCTGGTCCTGGACGCGCTGATCGAGCGCCGACAGCGGCCGGTTGAAGATGAAATAGTCCGAACGCTTCAGAAGCGCGCGGGCAAGGTTCAGCTTCTGCCGTTGCACCATGGTCAACCGCTTGCCGCCCGAGCCGACGTCGAATTCCAGCCCGATCGACAGCACGTCGTCATAAAGGTCGAGCGCGTCGAAGAGTTCGCCCATGACGGCGCGGATACGGTCGGAGGCGTCGGCCTGCTGGTAGGCGATGCGGCCGAACAGCACATTGTCCATCAGGCTGGCCGACGGGGTGAAGCGTTCGGCATCATAGCGCTCGATCAGCTCGGCGAGGTCGGCCGGAATATGCGCGTGGAACTGTTTGCGGGCGCTGACGATCTTGTCCATCAGCTCGGTCGTCAACAGGCCGAAGCGGTGGCGCGGCTCGATATAGGCGAAGCTCAGCCGGATGATCGCCGAGCGCTCCTCCGGCGTGGCGTCCTCGAAGCGCCGGCTTTGCAGCTTCTGCAGCAGCGCCTGATAGGTCGGAATGTCGTCCGCCGTCATGAAGGTCAGCTGCTGGAAGAAAGGATGGTCCGGCGGCAGGTCATGGAAGAGCTCGACGGCGTTTTCGGCGATCTCGAGACCCATGGCGTAGAGATCGGTGCTGAGGCCCGTCTCGCGGAAGAGCTGCTGGAAATAGGGGTGCGCAGCCAGCCTGCGGTTGGTCATCAGCGGCCGCTTCATCGTGCCGAAGAGCAGGTTTTCGCCGACCGTCGCCTGGGCGTTGTAGGCGTCGAAATCGAAAGGTACGACGATGCCGTCGAGCCCCTCGTCACGCAGCCGGTCCCGCAGCGAAGCGCGCAACGCGACGACATGGTCGCTGACGGCCACATGCACGTCGGTGTTGACGGTCGAGCGCAGCGCCAGATCGAGAATGTCCTGCGAGATCAGCACGGCGTCGAGCACCGGCCGGATCGCTTTCAGAAGGTCTTCCGGCCCGCTGGCGCCGGCGGCCTGGTAATCCACCCAGTCGCTGTTGAGGTCGAGGGTCGGATTGCCGGCCTTCACGGCCTCGGCCGAATGCCATTTATATTCGAGCGCTTCCTTCTCGTCGTAGACGGGATCGGTCATCGGCGCATGCTTGAGGCCGTAGAGCAGATTGCTGGCGAGCGAGCCATGGAAGAAGAAGGTGTCGGCCGAGGCATAGGAGATGCGCCGGCCGGTGATCGATTCCGGCAGGTCCAGCAGGTCGCGCCCATCGATGGTGATGCGGCCGGAATCCGGCCAGATCATGCGGCCGAGCGCTTCGGCGAAGGCTTCCGCGCCGCTGCCGTTCGGGCCGACGATCGCCACCGTCTCATTCGGCTTGATTTCGACCGAGACGTGGTCGACGAGGCGGGCGCCGCTATCGTCGGAAAGGGTCAGGTTGGTGACGACGAGGGCGCTCGTCAGCGCCCCGACCGGGGTGGTGGCGAGTTCCTGGATCTGGCTGTCGATCAGCGGTTCGACGTTGAACTGTTCGTAGACCTGCTGGTATTTCACCTGCACGTCCTGGCGCATCTGGTCCCAGTCGATCAGTTCCTTCAGCGGACCGGGCAGATCCTTGTAGGCCGATATGACGGCGACGAGCTGGCCGATATCGAGCCTGCCCTGCAGCGCCAAATAACCGCCGATCGCGTAGAACAGGAAAGGCGTGACCTGGGCAAGGAAGTTGTTGATGAACTTCACCAGGAATTTCCACTGGTAAAGGTCGTAACGGATCGAGAAGATGCGGCCGAGCCGCCAGGCGATGTCGGCACGTTCGAGGTTGGATGTGTCGTTGCCGTGGATCGTGCCGATGCCCTCGACGATTTCGCCGACGCGGCCCGATAGTTCACGCGCCGTCAGCTGCCGCTGGCGGCCGAGATCCAAGAGGCGTTTCCTCATGCGGGGGATGACGACCGCCTGCACGCCGACGATGCCGGCGGCGATCATGCCGAGCCAGAAATTCTGCACGATGATGAAGGCAAGCGCGGTGATCGCCTGGCCGCCGAGAAGGGCGGGCGAAACGAAGGCATCGCCGGTGAAGCCGCCCATCGGCTCGACCTCGTCCTTGATCATAGTGGCGATCTCGGCCGATTTCACCCGCTTGAAGTGGATCGGCGGAAACCGCAGCACTCGGTCGATCAGCTCGAAGCGGATACGGCGCAGCATGCGCTCGCCGAGCCGGCCCTTATAGGTGTTGATGTAGAATTTGAAGAGGCCGTTCAGCACCACCAGCGCCAGGAACACCAGGCTGAGGGCCATCAGCATCTGGAAACGGTTGAGCTCTACGCCTTGAAAGAATTCGACATGGCCGATCAGCGGAATGTCGTAGGCGATATGCATGAATCGCTGCGTTGCCCCAGGCCCTTCGAAGCCGTCGCCCTGGATCGGTCCGTTGACGATCTGCTTCGGCAGGTCGAAGGACAGGAAGTAGGGGATCATCGAGGCCGCGACGACGGCCAGGATCCACAGCTGCTGCAGCCGCGTGTTCTTCCAGATGTAGCGGGCGAGGCTTTTTTCCATGGCTAACCGTCAGCTTGCAGGGAAAGTCCGGAGGCGCGATCCGGGCGCCGGAACGGGGAGAATTTTGAGAACAGGATCATGCAGCCGGACCGCCGATATCGCAATGAAAACAAGGCGGAGCGACCGGCCGCAACAATGCCGATTCTCGCCGGAACATTGCTTATATCACAGGAATTTTGGATTACAGCATGCCGATATCGGTGCTGCGAGCAAAAGAAACCCCCGGAAAATCCGGGGGCTCGTCATTCCAGATCGCAAGACCGGTCGCGTTCAGGCGCTCGGATCGGCATGGCTCATCGCCTCCGCGATCATATCGGCATCCTCATCGCCGATGCCGAACAAACCGAAGCGGAGCTGATAGCCCCAATTGGGGCCGACCCTGGTGAAGGCGAGCCGGCCGAGCAGTGACCGGATCGGGGTTTCTTCCGCAGGCTGCCAATCGACATCCCGCCGCCAGGGCCTGAACCCGCTTTCCATCTCCACCTGGTAAGGCGCGCCGTCGCGGGCCATGCCGATCGCAGTGAAAGCCTGAAGGCGGTCCTTGCCGCCAAAGACCACGGTGGGCGAATAATAGATCACGCGATCCCCGAGCGTGATCCGCCTGAGGGGTGATGCCTTGCCGTGACAGACCTGCATGAAGCCGGCTTGACGGCCGATGCGGACATGCTCTGCTGAGGCGACGGCGATCCAGGCTTTTCTGGCCGTCATAAGGGTCTCCTGCTGTTCGTTGGACAGCAGAACCTTATGACCCGACACTGCCAAATTCTGGCAGTATCATACGTCTCGATGCGAGCCGCCGAGCATCAGATGGACACAGATAGTGATACGGGCGGGATTCGCCGTTGTCATCTGGATGCCGATCTTCCCGAACGCAGACCGGCCGCCGAGATCAACAGGCCGGCAACGGACGCGTCGGTCGCCGGCCGACTGCAGTTCTATCCTCCCGTAACGCTTTTCATGACGGCTCGCTGCATCGAACGCGGTGTCAGCCGATTTGAAAATATAACGATCTTGTTCATGAACCCGGCAACTACGGAGGCCTTGCCTTGTGACAGCGCGCGAAGACCGCTTTGGGCGACAGGACGGGGCTTCATCGTCAGAATACGCAGCATGCGCGAGACAGGGGCGCTAGCGGCCGAATCGAATCCGGTTTCGGTGTGTCCTGGGCAAAGGCAGGTGACAGTCACGCCTCGAGGGCTGAGTTCGTCGTGCAAAGCTTCTCCAAACGACAGCACGTAAGACTTCGTTGCTGCATAGGCAGAAAACCCAGGGACGGGTTGGAATGCCAGAATGCTCCCTATGAGAAGTATTTGTCCCGACCCGCGGGTTGCCATATCCTGTCCGAAGATAAAGCTCAGTTCCGTTACCGCCGTGATGTTGAGCTGTATCATATCGGTCGTGCGCTCCAGCGGGGTGTCCAGAAAATCCCCGTGCAACCCATACCCGGCATTGTTCACCAGAATATCGATCTGCAGCGACTTGTCGTCCAGACTGCTTTTCAAGCGAGCGGCAGCGCCAGGGGCTGCAAGATCGATCGGTTCAACAACGATCTCGACACCATATTTCTGGCGAAGCTCTATGGCGAGCTTCTCCATCGGTTCCCTGCGCCGGGCGGCGAGCACGAGATTTACTTTCTGCGCTGCCAAGAGTTCGGCATATTCGAGACCCATGCCACTGGAGGCACCGGTGATCAGAGCCCGCTTCGTTGCGGCACCATTCAGCTTTCCTACGAGGGACGTTTGCGTTTCCGCGTTAGCAACGTGTTGCATCTGTTTTCCTTTTAACTACGTGGATCTCTGGCGGAGCTGGCACAATGTTGGCCTTTACCCGCCCGTATAGAATTCGAACGTCTACCGGAGCAGGAAGCTCAAGATGCGTTCGGTGAGTGTTCCGAATGGGGGCTGGAGCAGTTTCACGATGTTCCACCGTCCCTGCTCATAGATGCCTTTGGCAAGGCTCAGTCGCCTGAAGCCCTCGACGCCGTGATAGGTTCTGCTGGCAGGCCTGCATCCCTTTGATCCGCGTCGGTGACTTTTGCTATGGCGTTCATGGTGAATTCCGATGTAGACAGAAGAAACTTATGCCTCTACATAGGCGATGAAGTTATCAGTGTCAGCAATGTTTCTACGAGAAACTTCGAGGTACCATGCAGGCCGCACCGCACCGCCCCTATCATCACGGTGATCTCCGCCGTGCGATTATCGAAACTGCTCTGGACATGCTTCGTACAGAGAAGGACTGGCAGTTCACGCTGCGGGAAGTCGCCCGTCGGGCAGGCGTCAGCCACGCGGCGCCCTACAAGCACTTTCCGGATCGGACTGCCCTTCTTGTAGAACTCGCCATGATTGGGTTCGATCGACTACGCGAGGCGCTAGTGGATGCGAAACCCGAAGCCCCCCGATCTCTGCTCGAGGAGATCACTCCGATATCTCTGGCATATGTCGCGTTCGGAACCGAAAACCCGGCCTTATATCGCCTGATGTTCAGCCCGGAGGAGGGGCGGGCTGTAGGAATGCATCTCGATCATAGGGCGCTCGCCGTATTCGACGTGGTGCTGGACATGCTCGGACGCGGCCAGGCTGCCGGGACCATTCGCAAGCGGCCAGTCAGGGGACAGGCGACCGCCGCATGGGCGCTCATTCACGGCATCACCCTGCTCGCGATCGATGGACTTCTGGTGCCAGAAAAAGTCGGATCGGCGCCGCTGGACGCAGCCATTGCCACTCTGGTGGACGGGCTGGCAATCCCGCAACCGAACACTTAGCTGAAGAGCGGTCTTGCCCAGGCGCTCCGGCAGATGGGCCGGATCGCGAGCGGACACTGTTCATCCTCGACTGGATCGACGACGAGGACTTGCGCAAGACAACAACCGCGGAGCTAAACAAGGGCGAAAGTCGCGAAAGCCTTCTACGCGTCGTGAATCTTCATCGTGTCGGCCGCTTCCGCGACCGCAGCCAGGAAAATCTGTCGATCAGGGCATCGACACTCACCTGGTCGTCACCGCCCATCATACTGACATGAGGCAAGCTTATACAGGCTTGCTGCTGCCAGATAGTGGCAGGATAAGATTTGCCGGGCTTTGCCGAAGCCGTGCGCCCGCGTCTTTAACCGCGGGCGCTCATCGAAATCCTCAAACCTTCGAATTGCCGGCCAGCATGGAGCGGATGATGCCGGCGGTTTTCTCCGCCCCGTCGAGATCGAGCAGGACCCTCCCGCGACGCGGTGCGGCGAGCGCCTTTTCGACGGCTTCCTTCACATGGCCCGGCGTCAGTCCCTCTTCCGGCAGGATGTCGGCGAGGTCAAGCGCCTGCAGCCGTTCGGCGCGCACCGTCTGCTCGGTCTCGCCGCCGGCGACGAAGGGGACCAGGATTGCCCGGCATTGGCTGCGCAGGAGATCGCCGACCGTGTTGTAGCCGGCCTGCGAAATCGACACCTTGGCGCCGCGCAGCAGCGAGGGAAAATCCTTGCGGAAGCGCACCAGCGTCACATTCTCGGGCGCATCCTGCGACAGCGCGGCGAAATCGGCCTCCGGCAGGTTCGGCCCTGCGACCAGCAGCCAGCGTAGATCGGCCGGCAATAACGCCGCCGCCTCTTTCGCCGCGCCGATCAGCGCCGCGCCGACCGCACCGCCGCCCGCCGACGCGATGATGTCGAAGGTCTCAGCCGGTTCCGGCGCCGGCGGTGCGGCGACGAGGCCGGTATAACGTACCCTGTCGGCAATCTCTGCCGTCAGCGGAAAGGTGTCCTCGAGCCTGACGAAGCCGGGGTCGCCGTGGACGAGCACGGCATCGAAATGCGCCTTGACCAGGGCTGCGGTCTCCGCGTCGCGGCCGGCCTTGCGGTTCTCCTGCAGGATGTCGCGCACCGAGCTCAGCAGCTTCGGCCGCGGTTCGGCTTTCTCGATCGCCGCGAGCAAAGGCAGCAGTTCGAAGCGCATCTGCCGCCGGCCGAAGGGGAAGGCTTCGATGATGACGACATCGGGCCTTGCGGCATGAAAGGCCTCGAGCAGCAGGTCGCGGCGGGCATGGAGGAAGTCCTCGCCCACCGGCCGGCCATCGGCATCGGCAAGGCCGGAGAAGCCGGCATTGCTGGCGACGACCGCCGGCAGCGCCACGGTCTTGACGCCCTCGCCGGGAAAACCCGGCACCGGCAGGCCGCCGGTCACGACAGTGACGTCGAAACCGTCCTTGACGAGCGCATTGGCGATGCGGCTGGCGCGGGCGATATGGCCGATGCCGAGCAGGTGCTGGACGTAGAAGAAGATCCGCGGTGCCGTCATGACGCCTTCTGCCATTCGGCCTCGAACAGGCCGCTGAGCTGTCTGATGCTGGAGTGATAGTCGAAATCGTCGCGCACCCGCCTTTCGGCGGCGTCGCCGAGGCGCTTGCGCAGCGCCGGGTCGCGGATCGCCGCCTCCAGGGCTCTGGCCAGCAGCGCCGGATCTTCCGGCGGCACGACGAGGCCGTTTTCGCCGTCCCTCAGAAGTTCCGGCACGCCGGAGACTTCGGTCGAAATGCAAACCAGCCGCTGGCTCGAGGCTTCCACAAGCACGTTCGGCAGGCCGTCGCGGTCGCCATTGGCGGCGATCCGGCAGGCGAGCGCGAAGAGGTCGGCGCGGCGATAGTGATCGAGCACGTCTTCCTGCGCCAGGGCGCCCTTCCAGACGATGCGGTCGGAAAGGCCGAGTTCGCTGGCCAGCGCCTTCAGCTTCGCCAGCGCCTCGCCGCCGCCGATATGCTCCATGCGCCACTGCAGATCGGCGGGCAGCAAGGCGAGGGCGCGCAGCAGCACGTCGTAGCCCTTCTTCTCGACGGCGCGGCCGACGCTCAAGATGAAGGCGGGATCGTTCGGATCATCGCCGGTCCGCCGCGAACGCTCGCCGGCAAAATGACCGAAACGCGCGAGGTCGAGACCGTGGTAACTCAAGTGCACCGCATCCTTGCGCGATGTCAGGGTGCGCATGTGCTCGTAGCCCGCCCGGGTGCAGGTGACGGTCCAGCGGGCGCGGTTCAGTTTTTCGGTGAGCTCCCAGTCGGGCGACGTCCATATGTCCTTGGCATGCGCCGAACAGCTCCAGGGCGTGCCCGTCAGGATGCTTGCATATTCCGTCACCGAGGCCGGCGTGTGGATGAAATGCGCATGCAGCCACTCGCCTCCATCAGGCCATTCGCGCCCCAGCACCAGCGCCTGGCCGAGACGGCGGAAGCGGTTGCGCGAGAGGTCGCGTGGCAGATCGGCCAGAAAACGTTTGATCAGCGCCTTGAAGCCGGGTTTGGAGAAACCGGCGATAAAGCCTTTGAGCACGCGGATCGGCTCCTCGTGCAGATATTCCGGCAGGTAGACCACGCGCGCCTTGATTTCGTCATGCACGGGATGGCGCTTTTTGTCGGTCGGCCGGCGCATCGAAATCAGCGTCAGGTCGAAGCCGGCCTTTTCGAGGCCGAGCAGCTCCTGGGCGATGAAGGTTTCCGAAAGGCGGGGATAGCCTTTCAGCACGACGAGAATCTTGCGGCGTGGCGGCAAGGCTTGGTCCTATTCCGCGCCGACGAGGGCGAGGTGGCTGGCGCGGCCGTCGATCCATCGGCCGACGGTCTGCGAGATGTGGTCGAGCCCTTCGAGATGCATATTGCTGCCGCTCTTCGACGGCGGCAGGCGGGAGGGCAGGCGCTTCAGCGCCTCAGCCATGATGGTGGGATCGACCGATTGTTCCGGCAGCAGCATGTCGACGAGGCCGAGCTCGCTGGCGCGCTTGGCGCGCAGCAGCTGTTCCTCGCGCGGCTTGACGCGCGGCACGATGAGGGCCGGCTTGTCGAAGGAGAGGATCTCGCAATAGGTGTTGTAGCCGCCCATGGCGACAACGCCGGTGGCGCCGTCGATCAGTTCTTCCATGTGGTTGTCGAACTCGATCACCTCGATATAGGGGATGGCTTCGCCCTTCTGCACCAGCTTGGCGCGCTCGGCAGCCGGCATATAGGGCCCGAGCACGACGAGCGCCTTCTGCGTCAGCGTCGGATCGGCCTCATAGGCATTCATCACGTCGTGGACGAGATCGGAACCATCGCCGCCGCCGCCAGTCGTGACCAGCAGGTAATTATCCTTGCGGGCGTGGATCGAGGTTTTGCCCTTGGAAACGCTGCGCTGCAGGAAGCCGACGAAATCCATCTTCCGGCGCAGGCTGGCCGGCACGTCGAGACCGATCAGCGGGTCGTAGAAATCAGGCGGGCCGTAGACCCAGACGCTGTCGTAATATTGGTCGATCTTCTGCATGATGCCGTTTCTCTTCCACTCGGCATCGAGCAGAGGCGGCGCGTCCATGATCTCGCGCAGCCCAAGCACCAGCACGGTGCCGCGGGCCTTGAGATAGGCGAGCGTATCCTCGACCTCACCCTTCAGCCCCATCGGCTCCTTGTCGACGATGAAAATATCGGGCTGGAAGGTCTCGGCGGTGTGGCGAATGCTCGATTCGCGCATCTTCAGCGTCTCGTGCAGGTCGATATGGCTGGCGAGCGACGTATATTCGCCGTTGCGCAGCTTGATGACGCTCGGGATTTTCACGAAGTCGACGCGGGCGCGGTAGTCGAAGGCGCCGGCGATCGTCGCGCCCGAAATGATCAGGATGTTGAGGCCGCGATAATCCTCGACCAGCGCATGGGCGATGGCGCGACAGCGGCGCAGGTGGCCGAGGCCGAAGGTGTCGTGGCTGTACATGAGGATGCGTGCATCTTCGAGACGTCTGGCCATGGGTGTCCCCTCCGGGGTGAACAACATGCGTTAGTACCCCCACC
The DNA here is from genome assembly GCF_002531805.1 of Rhizobium sp. M1. Lineage (NCBI taxonomy): Bacteria > Pseudomonadati > Pseudomonadota > Alphaproteobacteria > Hyphomicrobiales > Rhizobiaceae > Rhizobium > Rhizobium sp. M1. The sequence goes on from NZ_NWSW01000003.1 coordinate 106,129, forward strand.
GTCCGGAGGCCACGAGGCGGGGGCGGTGCCGTGCGGCGCCGCCGGGTTTCCTGCTATTTGTAGGGATCTGCCGCATCGCGCAAGCCGTCTCCCAGAAAGTTGAACGCCAAAATGACAAGAACAACAGGAATGATCGGAAAGAGCAGCCAAGGATAGAAGGCGATGACGCTGACGCTTTTTGCCTCGGTCAGCAGAATGCCCCAGCTGGTGATCGGCGGGCGAAGGCCGAGGCCGAGGAAGGAGAGCGCGGTCTCGCCGAGGATCATGCCGGGGATCGAAATCGTCGCCGAGGCGATGAGATGCGACATGAAGCCCGGTACCAGATGGCGGCCGATGATGCGCGGCGTGCTGGCGCCCATCAGCTGGGCGGCCTGCACGTAATCCTCCTCGCGCAGCGCCAGAAGTTTCGAGCGCACGGCACGCGCGAGCCCGGTCCAGTCGATGATGCCGAGGATGACGGTGATGCCGAAATAGATGACGATCGGGCTCCAGGTCACCGGCATGATGGCGGCGAGCGCCATCCACAGCGGCAGGCTCGGCAGCGATTGCAATATCTCGATCAGGCGCTGGACGATGAGATCGAAAATGCCGCCCCAGTAGCCGGCGAGGCCGCCGATGACGATGCCGAGCACGAAGCTGATGGCGATGCCGATGAGACCGATCGTCAGCGATATCCGCGCGCCGTAGAGGATGCGCGAGAGGACGTCGCGGCCGAGCCGGTCGGTGCCGAGCAGGAACATCTGGCCGCCGATCGACGGGCAGACCAGATGATAGTTCGAGGCGACGACACCCCAGAACTTGTAGGAATCGCCACGGCAGAAGAACCGGATCGGCTGCACGTCGTTCGGCCTGTCGGTATAGACGCGGTGCAGCGTATCGAGGTCGAGCGTCATGGTGCGCCCGTAGACGAAGGGACCGACGAACTCACCCTTGTCGAAGAAGTGGACGCGCTGCGGCGGCGCATGAATGAAATCGACGTTGCGCGTGTGCAGGCCGTAGGGTGCCAGGAACTCGACGATCAGGATCATCAGGTAGATTGCGGCGAGAAAGATGCCGGAGACCAAGGCCAGCCGGTGCTGCTTGAACTTCCACCACATCAGCTTCTTCTGCGAGGCGAGATGGATGCGCGATTGCGCCGCCGTCATGGTTTCGGTCGCATGCGGATCGAAAGGTGCGGTCGAGACGTAATGCGGCAGCGGCGCGCCGGGTGCGGGAAGGGGCGACATTATTTGGTGCTCCTGCCTTGCAGACGGATGCGGGGATCGAGGAAGCCGAGGGCGATATCGGAAATCAGCACGCCGATGACGTTGAGGAAGGCGAGGAACATCAGGAACGAGCCGGCGAGATACATGTCCTGGCTCTGCAGCGCCTTGATCAGCATCGGCCCGGTCGTTTCCAGCGACAGCACGATGGCGACGATCTCCGCACCCGAGATGATCGACGGCAGGATCGAGCCGATATCGGCGACGAAGAAGTTGAGCGCCATGCGCAGCGGATATTTGACCAGCGCCCGCATCGGATGCAGGCCCTTGGCGCGCGCCGTCGTCACATATTGCTTCTGCATCTCGTCGAGCAGGTTGGCGCGTAAGCGACGAATCATGCCGGCCGTGCCCGCCGTGCCGACGATGATGACGGGGATCCACAGGTGGGAGAGGATCGAGCGCGCCTTCTCCCAGCTCATCGGCGCCGAGATGTATTGCTGGTCCATCAGATGGCCGATCGAGATGCCGAACCAGATATTGGCGAAATACATCAGGATCAGCGCCAGCATGAAGTTCGGAATGGCAATGCCGAGCAGGCCGAGGAAGGTCAGGCCGTAATCACCCCAGCTGTACTGATGCGTGGCCGAATAGATGCCGATCGGAAAGGCGATCAGCCAGGTGAGCAGGATCGTCGTGAAGGAGACGAGGATGGTGAGCCACAGCCGGTCGCCGACGACGTCGGACACCGGCAGCTGGTATTCGAAGGAGTAGCCGAAATCGCCGTGCAGCATGCCGCCGACCCAGTAGAAATAGCGCACGATCTCCGGCTTGTCGAAGCCGTATTGCTGGCGCATCTCCTCGATTTCCTGGAGATTGGCGGTCTCGCCGGAGGCGCGCAGCTCGGCGATCTGGCTCTCGAAGAAGTCGCCGGGCGGCAGTTCGATGATGGTGAAAACCAGCGCTGAAATGACGAAGAGCGTCGGTACCATGGCGGCGATGCGCCAGAGAATGTATCTGAGCACGCCTCAGGCCTCCTTGTACCAGAATGCATCCGGCATGTAGATGCCGAGATAGGAGGTGGGATCGAAGCCGTAGAGGGCTTTCTCCGGCAGGTTCTGCAGCTTGGCGGCGCGAAGGATCGGCTGCAGCGTGCTGTTGATCAGGCCGATTGAAAACACCTGCTGCGTATAGAGCGACAGCATCCTGTGCCAGATCACCTGACGCTCCTCGAATTCGGCCGTCGAGCCCCATTGTTTGAGCAGGTCGACCAGTTCGGCCGCCTCCGGCAGGTCGGGTGCGACACCCTCCTGGCCGGCGGAGAGGTAATGCATGCCCCAGAGCGGCCATTGCAACTGATCGTCGAGCGTCGGCGCCAGGCCCGAGGGCGACATGTCGGCCGTCGGCACGCCATTGTCGAGGCCGTACCAGATCGACATCATGATCGTGCCGCTCATGGCGCGGTTGCGGAAGACATCGCGCTGCGAGGTGCGGGTATAGAGCGCCAGGCCGATATTGGCCCAGTGATCGTGCACCAGCTCCAGCACGTCGGTATCGAGGTTGCTTTCGCCGGCGGTCTCGACGGTGATCTCGGCGCGCCGGCCGTCCGGCAGCAGCCTTATGCCGTCGGCGCCACGTCTGGTCAGGCCGAGTTCGTCGAGCAGGCGGTTGGCCTCATCGGGATCGAACTTGACGAAGGCGTCGGCATATTCCTGCTTGAACAGCGGGCTGTCGGGCAGCACGGTATCGGCGCTCGGCGTGCCCAGGCCGTAGAAGGCGACCATGTTGATCTCGTGCCGGTTGATCGCCAGCGACAGCGCCCGGCGCAGGCGAACGTCGCGGAACAGGCCGCGCCACACCTCGTCGGCGCAGTTGAGGTTCGGCAAGAGCGTGATGCGCGAGCCGCGCGCCACCTTCCAGAGATTGACCTTCACCGGAAAGCGCTTTTCGGCCTCCTTCAGGAAGGTGTAGTCGTTGAAATCGATGCCGGTCGCCTGCAGGTCGGCTTCGCCCGCACCCGCCTTGGCGGCGATGATCGACGAGGAGGAGACGTTGAGGACGAAACGGTCGAGATAGGGCAACTGCCGGCCGGTCTCGTCGACCCGGTGGAAGAACGGGTTGCGCTCGAAGACGAACTGGTCGGCCGGCAGCGCCGTGGTGTTGCGCCAGGGATCGAGCGTCGGCAGGTTGGGATTTTCAGGCCGGTAGGAACGGGCCATCTTGATGTGCAGATCCTGCCACTTCTTGACGCGGCTGGTCTTCATCATCTGTTCCATCTTCGCCTCGTCGGGCTGGAACTTCTTATGGAATTGCTTGAGGTAATGCGCCGGTCCGAAGATGACGAGCGGCTGGGGACCTGCCAGCGTCGGCAGGAACATCGGATTGGGTTTTTCCCAGGTGTAACGCACCGTCAGCGGATCGAGCATCTCGAAGCGCGGCAGGCTGCCGTGCGGGCGAAGCTCGAGCGCGCCGCCGCCCGGCGTCAGCTTGTCGTTCAGGATGACGTCTTCCCACCAGTAGCGGAAATCGTCGGCGGTGAACGGCTGCCCATCGGACCACTTATGGCCTTCGCGCAGCGTGAAGGTGAAGACCGTATCGTCCTCCGAGCGGAAGTCGGCAAGGATATCCGGCTGAAACTGCAGGTGCTTGTCGTAGCCGATCAGGCGGGAATAGCCGTAGATCGTCATGAAGCGGATGTCGCGCTGGCTGCCGATGATGGTGCGCACCGTGCCGCCATAGGCGCCGGGTTCGAGCCCCATCTCCTTGAGATTGACGATGCGCGGACGGGCGGGAATGCGCTCGGCCATTGCAGGCAGGCTGCCTGCGGCCAGCCGCTCTTTGAGGAATTCCGGCTCGACTATCTGCTCGGCGCGAAGCACCGCCGGTGCGATCGCCGCCCCGACAAGGCCGCCGAGAAAGGTGCGACGCGTCACCATCAGCGCAACTCCTTGGCCGTAGCACCCTTGCGGGCGCGCACCAGATGGCCGTCGCCGAGATCGGCATAGGCAAGCTCGGAAGCATCGTCATGCTCGGCGGTGAAGGTCACGCCCCAATTCTGCTTGTCGGCGGCGCCGTTTTCCCGGAGCGCCTTGAAATCGAGCGGCCGGTCGAGATCGGGGAAGGGGACGGCGGCGAGCAGCGATTTCGTATAGGGATGCACCGGATCGCGCAGGATGATTTCGCGCGGCGCGATCTCGACGATGCGGCCCTTGCACATGACGGCGATGCGGTCGGCCATGTAATCGACGACGGCGAGGTTGTGCGAGATGAAGAGATAGGTCAGCCCCAGCTCCTTCTGCAGATCCTTCAGGAGGTTGAGGATCTGCGCCTGGACGGAGACGTCGAGCGCCGAGACCGGCTCGTCGAGGATGACGAGTTTCGGGCCGAGGGCAAGCGCGCGGGCGATGCCGATGCGCTGGCGCTGGCCGCCGGAGAAGCTGTGCGGGTAACGGCTGAGATAACGCTTGTCGAGGCCGATCGCCCCCATCAGCCCCTCGACCTTGCGCTTGCGCTCATCACTGTCGCCGCGATCGTGGATCTCCAGCGGTTCGCTGAGGATGTTGCGCACCGTCATGCGCGGCGACAGCGAGGAGACCGGATCCTGGAACACCATCTGGATCTTGGTGCGCATGTCCTGCAGCTCGTCGCCCTTGACGGCAAGCACGTCGATGACATCCTTGCCGTCGTTGAACACGACCGCGCCGCTGTCGGGTGTGATGGCGCGCATCAGGATCTTGCTGAGCGTCGTCTTGCCGCAGCCGGATTCGCCGACCAGGCCGAGACATTCGCCGCGGCGGATGTCGAAGCTGACATCGTCGACGGCGCGCAGGACGGTGGCCTCATGCTTGCCGAGGAGACTGCGCTTGCGCGTCTTGTAGGTCTTCGAGAGATTGGTGACCGACAGCAGCGTGCCCGGCGCCTCCGCCTGCAGCGGCTTCTTCTTGCCGACGAGAGTCTCGAGATTGACCGGCACGTCGCGCAGCGCCTTCAACCGCTCGCCGGGTTTCATGTCGAAATGCGGAACGGCGGCCATCAGGGCCTTGAGATAGGGATGCTGCGGATTGCGGAAGATCGCCTCGACCGGCCCGGCTTCCATGATCTCGCCGTGATAGATGACGACCACCTCGTCGGCCATGTTGGCGACGATACCGAGATCGTGGGTGATGAGCAGCATCGCCATGCCGAGCTTGGCCTGCAGGTCGCGCAGCAATTCCAGGATCTGCGCCTGGATCGTCACGTCGAGGGCCGTCGTCGGCTCGTCGGCGATCAAGAGCGCCGGCTTGCAGATCAGCGCCATGGCGATCATCGCGCGCTGGCGCATGCCGCCGGACAATTCGAACGGATACATGTCGTAGGTGCGGTGCGGATTGGAAAAACCAACGAGACCGAGCATTTCCTCGGTCTTCTCGCGCGCCTCCTGCTTGTCGATCTCGGTGTGGATCAACAGCACTTCGCTGATCTGGTTGCCGACCGTATGCAGCGGCGACAGCGAGGTCATCGGCTCCTGGAAGATCGTCGCCATGCGCCGGCCGCGCAGATCGCGCATTTCCTCGCTGTCGCGCGACAAGGAGAGGATATCGGTCGTGCTGCCGTCGAGCGGATCGGTGAAGAGGATGCTGCCCGATGCCTTGGCCGGATTGGGCAGGATGCCCATGATTGCCTGGCTGATCACCGATTTGCCCGAGCCGGATTCACCGACGAGAGCGGTGACCTTGCCCGGAAGGATGCGGAGATTGGCTTCCTTTACGACACGCAGCCGGTCGCCGAAAACGGAGAAGGAGACGTCGAGATTCTCGATACGCAACAAATCGGCAGCGGACGCCATACCAATGATATTCCCCAGTCTTCTATGTTCCCTTTCAGGCACACTATCGTACCGCAAACGGGGTGTCTAGTTGATGACAATCAAGGGGATATCGCCGCCTTTCGCCGTGGTCATCCGGACGAAACACGCAGTCTTATCGGCGTCAGCCTGGCGTCTTACTGGATGAACTTCTCCATGCTTGTGCGCTTGACCTGTTTCTTCGCGTCCCGGTGCAGCAGGATGACCTGCTCGGCTTCGGAAAGCCCGTTCTGCACGGCCTCGCGGAAGTGTTCGTCGACATGGAGCTCGGGGGCCGGCGCGCGCGGCTGCAGCACCGTCACCTTCTGGCGGATGCCGCGCAGCTTCTCTTCGCCGAGCCGCGTCCACTCGCCGCCGCAATAGCCGGCGAAAGCCTGGCTGGCGACGACTTCGCGGCCATATTTCTTGGTCAGGATCTGCAGACGCTGCACCTCGTTGACCGCCGATCCGAAGGCGGAGAAGGTCAGGCGGTCCTTGAGGCCGACATTGCCGAACATGACGTTGCCGACATGCAGGCCGATGCCGTAGCCGATCTTGCTGAGACCCTTCTGCTGGCGGTCGTTGTTGAGCTCGGCCACCCGCGCCTGCGCCTGGTGGACGGCCGACAGCGCTGCCTCGCAGGCGATTTTCGAGGGGTCTTTGTGGCGGCCGCAGGGATAGACGGCCAGGAAGCCGTCGCCGAGGAAGCTCAGGATTTCGCCGCCATTACGGTTGAAGGGGGCGGCGATCGCGTCGAAGAACTGGTTCAGCGTGTCGATATAGGCCTGCCGGCCTTCCTTTTCGGCATACATGGTGGATTCGCGCATATCGCCCATGACGAGGGCGGCGCGGATCGTCTCGCCGTCGCCGCGGCGGATCTGGCCGTTCAGCACCCGCTTGCCGGCGTCGCCGCCGAGATAGGTGGTCAGCATGTTGTTGGCGAGCTTGCCGAGCACCGCCATCTTGGCGGCGACCGCCAGATGGTTCTGCATCCTCAGCAGCGCGTCGATCATGTCGTCGGAAAAGCCGTTATTGTGGTCGGTCGACCAGGAGCCCATCATGCCCTGCACCGAACCGTCGCCGAAGGGCTGCACGAAGGCAAGGTAATCGGTGATCTTGTCCTTGCGCAGATCCTCGAAGATCGGGAATTCGGCCGGCCCTTCCTGCGACAGCCGGCGGCGGATGTGCTGCAGGTTGTTGTCGAGCAGGTAATAATAGGGGCTCTGCAGGAAGCGGTCCGGCTTCTGCCCGGCCGGCATGCGGAAGCCCTCGATGGTGACGCCGCTGGCGCGCCGCCAGGTGAAGCTCAGCGCGTCGTAGAGCGGATGCAGCATCGAAAAGGTCAGATGCACGCGGGCGATCGGCAGGCCGGCGGAGGCAAGCCTTTCGCAGAAGCCACGCACGATGTTTTCGAGGTCATCGCCTGCCAGCGAGGAATTCGTCAGCCATTCGGCGACCCGGTCCAACAGGATGGAGGACACGCTGGTTTCGATCGTGCTCATTCTCGGTATGATCCTCATAAGGCACGCCATCCCCAAGAGGCAAAAATCCCTCGGCCGGCACATTTTCATGCGCAGGTCACAGGGAAATCAGGATGTACGAGCGGTATTATTGTGTCAACGATCTGCCGAAAGCCCGGCAGCAGCGCCCCTCAGCTCCCCCGGGCGGGGACCGGACGGGTGGTCCTTTCACAGCGGTTCATTATCAAAAGTCAAAATAGGGATGCTGCAAATGCGAAACAATGGGAGCGGGATTTTTTTGTGCGCTGAAGTTGCAACAAAGGATTGTACCGGGGCATTTCGGCCACACCCGGCTAAGGATCTTGAGCAGTCACCCCTCCCCAACCCCTCCCCACAAGGGGGAGGGGCTTAACTTGCGGCAGTGCCTCACTCAAAAATCATCGCCGAGAACGCTGAGGCCGAAAGAGGGCAGGCCGACGCCGCGAATTAGTCCCTCCCCCTTGTGGGGAGGGGTTGGGGAGGGGTTTTAGGTCGCCAACTGCGCGTAATTGCCCCGAAGAGAAGAGCAAGACCTGACATCGGGTTTAATTCGCCGAAATCATGCATTAGATCAGCGTTCTGAATTTCTCGGTTTGAAAGATCCCGCCTTGGCCACTTCCACCTTCGATACGCTTTTGCAGAAGATCGAAACCCGCGCGGCGCGCGCCGGCGTCATCGGGCTCGGCTATGTCGGCCTGCCGCTGGCGATCGCCGTGGCGCGCAGCGGTTTTGCGGTCACCGGCTTCGACATCGACCCTTCCAAGATGGTGGCGCTCGATGCCCGCCGCTCCTATATCGATGCCGTCAGCGATGCAGCCCTTGCCGCCGAGATCGATGCCGGGCGCTTCCAGGCGACGACCGATTTCGCCGGGCTTGCCGCCTGCGACGTCATCATCATCTGCGTGCCGACGCCGCTCACCAAACATCGCGATCCCGATCTGTCCTTCGTCGAGGCGACGTCGCGCTCGATCGCCCAGCATCTGCGCCCCGGTCAGCTCGTCGTGCTGGAATCGACCACCTATCCCGGCACGACCGACGATATCGTCAAGGCCATCCTCGAAGGCACCGGGCTGAGATCCGGCGCGGATTTCTTCGTCGGCTTCTCGCCGGAACGCGAGGATCCCGGCAACCTGCATTATCACACCGCCACCATCCCGAAGGTCGTCGCCGGCGACGGGACCGAGGCGCTGGCGCTGATGAAGGCGTTCTATGGTGCGGCGGTATCGACCGTCGTGCCTGTTTCCTCGAATGCGACGGCCGAGGCGGTCAAGCTCACCGAGAACATCTTTCGTTCGGTCAACATCGCCCTCGTCAACGAGTTGAAGACCGTCTATGCGGCGATGGGCATCGATGTCTGGGAGGTGATCGAGGCGGCCAAGACCAAGCCCTTCGGCTATATGCCCTTCTATCCCGGCCCCGGCCTCGGCGGCCATTGTATCCCGATCGATCCCTTCTACCTCACCTGGAAATCGCGTGAATACGAGTTGCCGACCCGCTTCATCGAGCTTGCCGGCGAGATCAATTCGGCAATGCCGCGTTATGTCGTCGGCAAGCTCGCCGAAGCGCTCGACATCCGCGCCGGCAAGGCGCTGAGCCGCAGCAAGGTGCTGGTGCTCGGGCTCGCCTACAAGAAGAACGTCGCCGATATCAGAGAAAGCCCGTCGCTGCGGCTGATCGAGATCATCGAGGAGCGCGGCGGCCGGGCCGACTATCACGACCCCTTCGTCGCCGAGATCCCGCCGACGCGCGAACACCAGGCCCTGAAAGGCCGCAAATCGGTGGCGCTGACGCCGGACGCCGTTTCCGGCTACGATGCCGTGCTGGTGGCAACCGACCATGACAGCGTGGATTATGCGGCGATCGCAAAAGGCGCGGCACTGATCATCGACACCCGCAACGTCTTCAACCGGCTCGGCCTTTCGGCCGATCATGTCATCAAGGCGTGACGGCAACGCCGGAGAGCGCCTTGCCGGTCATCCGGCTTGCGGCCACCGCATAACCGCCCGATGCGCCATCGATGAAATGCATATGGTCGCGCGAAATCGGCGTCGGCACGAAGCAGGTCATCAGCGCCGAAGCCTGCCGATGCAAGCCGTAGCGGGCGATGCCCTTTGCTCGCGCCGCTTCCAGCAGCGCCTCGATGCGTTTCAGGTGCTCGGCATCGACATCGACCGTCATCTTCAGCCCGTCGTCGAACTTGCGGAAATCGGAATTGCCGGCGACGTCGTTTTTGTAGCGGCGCGCATCGAAGCGGCCGAGCGGAATGCCGAGCTTGTAGCAGACGACGGTGACGGCGAGCTGCAGGAAGATGATCAGTTTCTGGCGTAGTCGCCGGCCGGCCGGCGCCGTGGCCTTGGCCTCGCGATTGATGCCGTGCAGCGAGAAGGCGAAATCCGGGCCGCCGGCCGGCACCGGATGGCTGCCGCGGTTCTGCTCGCCGGTGATGGCGACGATGCCGTTGACGAGGTCGCGGAATTCTTCGCCCGGCCGGCCTTCGCCGGGAACCGCGATGATCGAGACGATCTCGCCGTTCTGCGCGTCGATCGGGCTCCAGCGGCAGGAAAGGCCGGCGAGATCGGGCCGTGTTCCCGGGGCCGCCCGCTCTATACCGTAATGGCCCTGCTTCATCTGCCGCTCCGCCCAGCTGGTGCCGCCGCCCCAGAACATCGCATAGGTGACATAGGGGCTTGCCGAGTAACGCGCGACGCGCACATCGAGCCCCTCGGCGCGGGTATCGGCGACCGGAACGATGGCGACGCGCAGCATCAGGCCGAGATCCTCCTCGACCCAGACCTGCACGGCGGCAAGCGCTTCGCGGGCCGTCTGCTCGAGCCCGCCCGGCAGCGCGATCAGCGCCCCGTCGCCGCCGAAGACGAAGGGATAGTCGCCCTTGCCGACGGCGTTCAATACCGCCGAAATGACGCTGGCGCCCGCCATGTTGACGTCCTTGTACCGGCCGCCGGCGATCGCCTGGGTCGAGCCGACAATATCGGCCAGCGCCAGCACCCAGCCATCCGGCAGCGGCCGGTAGTTGGCGGCATCGGTCACGCCCTCGAAGGCGCTGAAGAGCGGCACGGCGGCAAAGAATTCTTCGTCGGTCACGGTTTCCATGTCATCGACCTTAGCACAGACGCATGTTGGTGCTGCAACGCCAATTCCCATTTACGGCAATCGACTTGGCAAGGTTTCAGTGTTAGCACGCGCTCACGATTTCATGACGGATACGGATCTAGATGAGCCGCCTCGACAGCTTCATTCGCCGGTTGACGGCTCAGCGCGATATTTTGAACGCGATCATCGACCTGGTCGCCGAAATCGACGGCCCGGTGCTGGAATTCGGCCTCGGCAACGGCCGCACCTATGATCACCTGCGCGAGCATTTCCCCGGCCGCCGCATCATCGCCTTCGACTGGGAGGTCCGCTCCTATTCGGCCTCGACCCCGGAGCCGCAAGATATGGTGACCGGCAATATCCGCGACTCCGGCCAGGCCTTCCTCGGCATCGGCGCGGCCCTCGCCCATGCCGATATCGGCACCGGCCACGACGAGATCGACGCCGTGACACTGACCTGGCTGCCGCAGCTGATCGCCGGCGTGCTCGCTCATAACGGCATCGCGGTCAGCGGCCTGCCGCTTGAGCATCCGGAGCTGGCGGTGCTGCCGCTGCCGGAGGGGATCAAGGAAGGGCGGTATTTCCTCTATCGCAGGAAAGGACGAGGGTAGGCGGTGACTGCCGTATCGGTACTCTTGGCCGAAGGGGGCAAAGTGACAGGTCAAGGCAGCCCAATAATTTCCATTAAAATCAGTTGATTAAATTGCGAATCTTATATTGCATTTAACTGGCAGTTGCATAACTTCTTCAGCAGTTAAGTGCTGACTTCCGAATTTACAAAATTCATGGGAACAAACCTCAACTACACCTTGAAAAAGTGAGGCGCTACCGGCAGTGTAGTCGGCATGTCCATGGTTGCCATGGCGTCGGACGTGAAGCTGGACCTGTCCATGCGGATCGCGCGCCACGGGGACCAGGCCAAGGTGGCAATCGCTGCCGAGGTGTCTGTCGTCGCGGCTCTGCCGTGCGCAGTGGATGGGTTGAGCCTGACCGTTGGTCCAGAAGCTGTGAATACGCCGTCTTTAGGCGGTCCCCAAGCAGCTGATAGACAATTTACGCGGTGGGCGCGGCCGGGGCCGGTGACGCTTGACATTGCCAAAAACCTGCTAGGGTAGAAGGTGAAGAAATGTGTGAACCTGCCTCGAAAAACCGGCTCGTCTGAGCTGGCTTACCGGCCTGTGCGTCCTCGCGCTGGCCGCAGCGTCCATGGTTGCCATGGCGTCGGACGTGAAGCTGGACCTGTCCATGCGGATCGCGCGCCACGGGGACCAGGCCAAGGTGGCAATCGCTGCCGAGGTGTCTGTCGTCGCGGCTCTGCCGTGCGCAGTGGATGGGGTGCCTGTCAACGGTCGGGAAAGTATGTACGGGGACCCGAGCGGAGAAATTATGGCATCGTTGATCCAGGATGTCCGGTCTGAGCAAAACATCTTTTCAGCATGGCGGCACGTAAAACGAAGCGCTATTTCCTCACAGAATGATGATATTCGCGGGGCTGCATCCGAATTCGAACATCAACACCAAAGACACTTGCGTCGGATCATCGACCAGCTTCGAAAGGACCGCTTCGAATTCGATCCTGTTACGGGGGTTCTTAAGGATGCTCGAAAACGGATTGCTGCCGGAAAGGCGCCTCGGCCCATCGCAATCGCAACTCTTAAAAATCGCGTGGTTCAACGCGCGGTTCTCCAAGTCTTGCAACCTCGCATTACGACCAATCCAAAGGATCGAAACACCAAGTACGAATTAATCCGTGACCCTCGGCTTGGCAAAATCAATGATGTGAACAGGTCCAAATTTGGTGTTGGGGGACTGATTTACCCCTACGGCGGAGTCGAGCCGGCCATCAAGCTCATTCGGGGAGCGATTGATAGCGGTGCAAAATATTTCTATCAGTCTGATATCGAAGCCTTCTTCACCAAAATTCCGACAAAGCACGTTGTAGATTTCGTGCGGTCGGAAACCCGAGATGACGCTTTGGCAAACCTCTTTGAACGGGCTTTGGCTGTTCACCTGAATAATAAGGAAGAGCTTCAGGGTTATGCATCGCTGTTCCCCCAGGGCGGTATCGGTGTTGCCCAGGGATCATCGCTCTCAGCGTTCGCAGGAAATGTCCTGCTTTACGACTTAGACCATCAACTCAATGCAATGGGGGTAGATGCGGTCCGCTATGTGGATGACATCCTAATGGTCGCAAGAGATAATGCGGTCCTGGATGAAGCGATAAAACACGCTGGAGATACTCTTAAGTCCTTTGGTTTTGGATTATATCAGCCGGTAAAAGGCAGCGAAAAGGCTGCAAGGGGCGAATGCAGCAGTGCAATCAATTTCCTTGGATGTTCAATTCAACCGAACCGGTGCGTGCCCAGCGCGGTATCCGTTAAGCGGTTGAAGGATGACGTGACAAGATCACTCAGTGAATCCAAGACTGCTATTGGGGCGTTCCTTAAGGGCAACAAGGGGCTGCACTCTAAGCTGTCGAAAACCGGCACACTCGACACGATAGGAAAGCGAATTTACGGTTGGCAGAAAGCATTTGCGTTCTGCACCGATGCCCAGCCTTTCGAGCACCTTGACGCTTTCATCAGCAAACAAATCACAGACTACGAGGCTGTTGTCACGAGGCTAGTAAACGGTTCAGCCGCCGCGACACGAATGCGAATTCTCGGCATTCCGTCTACTCACGAGATGTTTCTGAGCGACAGAAAAAGCCAGGCGGACTAATCCGGCCCGAAATTTGGGAAGGGCTTGCATTATACAGGGTTTGGAAGGGAAAATCTGGATGTCGCCCCTCGCGTGTCCTTGGTCACCACGGACGCCTTTAGGCCGATTTGCTGATACGCATACGCCATCTGGAGCTGCCCAAATACTTCTGACCCCTCTCACGAGGGTGATGGCGCGTTTGCGAAAACGAATATCGCCACTTTTCGCGATCAGACTTTAGCCGTCGCTCTCCCCAACCAATTCCCATATATCCACCTTCTCCGCCCGGCCCTTCACCTGCGCCAGGCCGAGCGACCGAAACAGGAAACGATCGCCGACGGCGTTATGGATGGCGGCGCTGGCCAGGATCGACGTACCGAATTCCTTGTTCAATCCCTCCAGGCGCGAGGCGACATTGATCGTATCGCCCATGGCGGTGTATTGCTGGCGCGAAATCGCCCCGAAACTGCCGACGACGGCCGGGCCTGTGTGCAGGCCAAATCGCGTGATGAGGACAGGACGGCCGTTCACTCTGTTCTCCTCGTTAAGGCCGTCGATTGCCGCCTTCATCGCGAGCGCGCAGCGGCAGCCGTTTTCGGCATGTCTGGCATCCGCAACGGGGGCGTTCCACATGACGAAAATGGAATCGCCGAGATATTGCACGACCGTCCCGCCGTGGCGCTCTGCGATGATGTTCAGCAGCTCGAAATAGGCCGATAGCGTATCGACGACGTTTTCCGGAGAATTGAGCTCAGATATGGTCGTGAAGTCCCTGATATCGGTGAACAGCACGGTCACATCCTGCCGTTTGGCTTTGACGACCGCTCGCCCCTCGGGGCTGATGATGCGCCGAACCACTTCACGCGGAACGTAGAGGGCAAACTGGCTGATGGCATGCCGGCTTGCCGAGAGCGCGCCGGCCAGTGTGTTGATCTCCGTTATCCAGGAATGCGAGACGGGCGTCTCGCCGAGATCGAGATCGCCGATCCGCCGCGCCTCGTCGGCGAGCCGATAGAGCGAGCGGCTGACCATGCGGGAAAGCAGCACCGATGCGCCGACTCCGGCGATCAACAGAGCGCCGGCAATCAGCAGATTGCGCACGAGCAGCCGATGGGCTTCCTCCACGAGGTCTGCGAGCGGCACGACGATCACGGCCGTGCTGTCCTTAAACAGGCCTGAGACACTGACAGGGGCGATTTGCGCCAGGTGGCTTTCGTCGTCGATATCGAGCCGCGCCAAGCCGCCGCTTGCGAAGGCGGGATCTCGCCTGAGCCTGGCCACGGCTTCCAGGCTCGTGTCGAAACTGTTTGCCGTCGCGGCGAAGGCGCCTGATGTTCTCGCCCATAATCCGATGACCCTGCTCATGATCTGGGCGTCGGAATGGGCGACGAGGTTGCCGCCGCCATCGATGATGTAGGCTCGCGCATGCGGAGAAATCCCCTGCGCATTCAGCAGGCGGCCGATCGTCTGCAGGTGAATGTTGATGCCGACGACCACCCGGCCGTCATCCTTCATCGGCGCCGCGATCGTCAGCGTCGGTATATTGAGCGTTCCGGTCACATAAGGCCCGACGGAAACCGGCACACCGTCCTGGACGACGGATTGGTACCAGGGACGTTGCCGCGGATCGAAGGATGCGTAGTCGATATCCCGCTCGCCGATCGGACTTGCCCGGCTGTCGAGAAAGCGAAGCGTCGATATGACATTCGCGCCTTGTCTCTCCGCGATCGTTCGGATCGCGAAAGCCGTGCCATCGGGCGCCGCCAGCGCCTGACGCACATCCTTTCTGGCCGTGTTGATGACCTGCAGATAGGAGCCATCGGGATAGCCGGTGTAAACGCTCGTCGCCTCGGGGACGTTTCGCAGAACCTCGAGAAAGACTTCCTGTTTTGCCTTGATATCCTGAGACGGCGGGGAAATGAGCTGCGGCAGGGTCGATGCCAGCGCCACCGCCTCGGTGCCGCCCTGAAGCGCACTTTTGTATCCCTCGATCAGCCGCAAGCTCATCTCGCGCATCTGCTGCGCGCCGGCGTTCACCGCAGCCGCGCTTCCCTGCCAGAATGCCATCCAGATGATGGGCATCGACGTGCAAAGCAGCGACGCGACGACCAGGACGCCGAGATGCACTCTGAGCGGTTTGGACCAGCGCACGAGATTCCCCTCAAAATGCGGATACGTCTCAGCGCACCTATCGTCCCGATGCTCGTCCACCCGTGCGAAATGAGCGTCCCCAACGATGCCAGCTAACTGCTTTTTTCGGGCTTGCACAAGGCGTCGATGTCAAGACTCCTCCCGTCACGGCTGTAGCTTCACTGCGCCTTGGAGGACCGGCGCGTTCGGGCCATTCATCCAGGCCGGCGAAAACAAGGAGACCAGCGTCAACGGTGTCTTCACCGCCGGCGAGGCCGCAAGCTCGATGCACCGCGGCACGCTCGCCTCGGTTTCCGGCGTGCTTGCCGCGGTGCCGTCAGTCGCTGGTGATGCAGTCTGCCGGATAGCTCGCCCGGCAGAGCCCGCACCGTCCTCTTGATTTCGCTGCCTGGTGCGAAAGCCCAACAGGTGGGCGTTGCTTTTCCTGTGATGTAAGCCAAGCCCTGCCTGAAGGATGCGGACTTCTTGCAATCTTTACGTTTGAATTATAGATGTTTCCATCTGAATACCACGCTTGCACCAGGTGGAAATTGGGGGCCATTTCAGATGGGGTTTACTGAGGCTGTTCGGACTGTTCTGAAGCAGAAATACGCAACCTTTTCCGGTAGGGCTTCCCGGTCGGAATATTGGTGGTTCATGCTATTCTACGTGCTGGCGCTATTCCCACTTGCAATACTGGCCTTTGTGCTCGCCTTTGTTACCATGAGCACCGGAGCCCCGTCGCCGGTTCACTACACTGTGGTCATCTGGATGTTGTTCGCGTTGGCAATGTTTTTGCCGGTGATATCTCTGCAGGTCCGTCGGTTCCATGATCGCAACATTTCCGGTTGGTGGTATCTCGCGCTATTTGCCCTGGGCTTTATTCCCTATGCCGTCTTCGTCACATTCCCGGTGACGATTGTTATTTCCGTCCTTCCGGGCACCGAAGGTCCGAACAAGTTCGGGCCGGATCCGCTGCGTCCCGAAGCGCGTGCAGAGGTTTTTGCCTAGAGCATGGCCATCCGCAACGCCGGTCTGCTGGCGGCTCTGTTCCTGGCCGCCTCGGCTTCATTTCCGCCTGCGCGGGCGCAGGACAGCGATCGTCCGATCAGCGCGGTCGGCACTGAATACGCCTCGCAGTGCCTGCTGAACGGCGTGCACTGCAAGCTTGTCTACGGCGATGCGTCGGAGAAGGCCAATGCAGCCTCGGGCACGACACAGGACAAGCGGTCATCACAACGCAAGCCGTCCTTTGCCATTCGCGAGCCGGTCATCGACGGGCCTCTGGCGGTCGGCATGGTGCTTGTCGGCCTGGCGGTGGCGATCGGCCTATGGATGCGCTTCGGCAATGGCGGCGTGCTGTTGTCGTCAGCTCCACGTGACATCAAGCAGCGGCAGGGGGAGGCGCCGGCGAGCTGGCGCACCGGCGCCGGCGCGGCTGAGGAGGAGCCGAACGACGTCTTGCAACGCATCGCGGCCATGGCGGATCGACAGCAGGCGCTCATCCTGCTCTTGAGGCATTGCCTGCTGCACGCCGCCGATATTACGGGAACGCGGCTTTTCCGCTCCGATACGGAGCGCGCCGTGTTTGCCCGTCTGCCGAACTCGATGCCCGACCGCGACCGGCTGGCAAATCTGCTGACCGCGGTGGAACTTGCTCATTACGGTGGGCGTGCCGTTGCGGAAAGGCATTTCGGCGTCCTTCTCGCGACGGCCCGCGACCTGCTGTCGACCGGCAGATTAGCCCATGCGTAGCTCGGCCCCGATGCTGGCGCTGGGCCTGTTGCTGGTGCTGGCGGCGCTGGCAATCTTCGCCTTGTCGCGGGGCAGCGATTACGACCGCTCGCCCCTCGGCAACAAGGGATTGGAATTGTGGCTGCAGGCCAAGGGGATCCCCGTCCTCCGATCCGACCCGCATGTCGTCCAGGCACGTTCCGAAGTCTCGCTGCGCATTGTTCCTCTGTCGATACGCCAAGGCGAGGTCGCATCCCAGCCGGGCGATGAAACGGATGACCTGAGCCCGGAAAACCCGGCTGAGGAGGCAGGCCGATACGCGCTGCCGACGCTGATCGCATTGCCGAAGTGGCGCAACAGCGTATCGACGGAGGGTGTCGCCGGCAAATCGGGGCTGGTTGATTTCAGCGAAATCAGCAACGAACTCGACAAGATCGGCTACTCGGATTTCGGTTTCGCCCGCAGCGAGACGGGTTTTGAAGAGGCACAGCCGCACCTGCAGCCGGGCCAGCCGATCAAGATCGCTCTCTACCAGCCGCAAACCTTCGAGCGGTCGAGCCTCCCGGAAGGCTGCGAGGAGATTGCCGGCATGCCGCTGGGGGCGCTGCTGTTGCGGTGCGACGATACCCCTGACGTCTATCTGCTCTCGGATCCCGACCTGTTGAACAATCACGGGCTGGCTTTGGCCGATAACGCCGCCTTTGCCGTCTCATTGGTCCAGTCTCTCCGCGGCGCCGGTGAGACGCGGCCGGTCTACCTGGATACGGCCGGGCGGCCCCTGGATGACGAGGCGACGGTTGACGAGGGGCAGTCCTATGAGCGCTCCACCGCCGATCTGAAGCGGTTTTTCGTCTATCCCTTGTCGGTCATCTGGGGAACCGTGCTCGTTGTCGCGGCGATCTCTTTCTGGCGCGGCGCCTATCGCTTCGGGCCGCCTTTGCGCGAGGCTTCGGCAAATATCGAACTGTCGAAGACCGCCGCCATCGAAGCCACGGCGCGGCTCCTGCGCCTGTCGGGCAATGACGGCCGGATGACGGGCCAGTTCGTGCTGCATCTGCTTGCCGACAAGGCGCAGCTGCTTTTCGGTTCCGGCGCCGGAAATCAGGCAGGCATCGCGCGCCTGTTTCAACGCCTGGCGCGGCACGACAAGGCGAAGGCGCAGGCATTGCACGCCACGGCCGAGGCGCTGATCGAACGCGGGCATTTGATGACGCGGTCGGACCTGCACCGCAATCTCGAGACATTCAGAAAATTGCTAGGGAGTTTTGAGTTTGGATCTCAGTGAATTTCGCGATCTCATCGCTACGGTTCGTGGCGAAATCGGCAAGGTGGTACAGGGGCAGGACGCCATCATCGATCTCGTTCTGATTTCGATCTTTGCCGGCGGGCACTGCCTTGTCGAAGGCCCGCCCGGCACGGCCAAAACCCTGCTGGCCCGGTCGGTCTCCGCTGCCATGGCGCTGGATTATCGCCGCATCCAGTTCACGCCCGACCTGATGCCGGGCGATGTGCTCGGCGTCAATCTCTTCAACTTCCAGACCAATCAGTTCCACCTGACCAAGGGGCCGGTCTTTACCGACATTCTGTTGGCCGACGAGATCAATCGCGCGCCGCCGAAAACGCAGTCCGCGCTTCTCCAGGCGATGAACGAGCGGATGGTCACGATCGACGGGACCGATTATTCCCTGGGGTCGGATTTCTTCGTGCTCGCCACGCAGAACCCGATCGAACAGCAGGGCACCTATCCTCTGCCCGAAGCGCAGCTCGATCGCTTTCTGTTCAAGCTGGTCGTCGATTTTCCCGACCGCGATACGGAAATCGCCATTCTGTCCAGGCATGCGGATCAGGCCTTGAAAGCGGATGTGCGCAATGCCGGCATCCGCCCGCTGGTGACGAGTGCGGCGCTCGCCGCGGGCCGCGCATTGATCGATGCGATCCATCTCGACAAGACGATCCTGACCTATGTTGTCGATCTGGTGCGCGCTACGCGCTCCGATCCCGATATTCTCTATGGCGCATCCACGCGCGCGGCCGACGCTCTTGCCGCGGCGGTCAGGGTGCGCGCCGCCTTCGAAGGCCGGGATTACGGCTTGCCGGATGATGTTCAGGCGTTGCTCGTGCCTGCGCTTCGCCATCGCATCATCCTCTCGCCTTCGGCGGAAATTGACGGCCGCATCCCGGACGAGGTGCTGGCCAATATCAAGAACCGCGTGGATGCGCCTCGTTAATGCGGCCATCCCGATATCTGATCGCGCTCGTTCTGATCCTGGCTGCGGTGACGGTCTTCGTCAGCGTATGGTGGCGCGATATGGGTTACCCGCTGCTCTTGCTGTGGGTCGCGCTTGCGGCATTGACGGCAGGCGATCTGGCGATGTCGGCCTTCTCAGGCCGAATGACGGTGGAATTCGAGCTGCCGCCGCAAGGCTTTGTCGGCCATGTCGCCGAGTTTACGGTGGGGGTTCGGCCGCAGAAGGGGGTGGTGCCGGACAATATCGGAATCCGGCTCGATTGCGCTCCCGAGCTTGTCATCGGCGAAGGCAGATCGGCGAGCCCCGCGTCGCCCGCCGGCGAGAAAGTTTTCCGGGCCGCTTTCGATCTTCGCCTGACGCGACGGGGACGATACGCGGTCCATGAGCTGTGGCTGAAATGGCCATCGCGGCTGAGGCTGCTCGACATTATCGCGCGCATGCCCGTGGGAAAAGAGATCGCCGTCCTGCCCGATATATCGCCGGTGCTGTCGGGAGCGATCAGAACCCAGATCCTGCCGCTGGAAGCCGGCCAGAAGGATTTGCGGCTGCGCGGCGAAGGATCGGAATTCCATCAGCTGCGCGAATTTGCCAGCGGCATGGACCCGCGCAGCATCGACTGGAAGCGGTCGGCGCGGATGCGCAATCTCGTCGTGCGCGAGATGAGGGCCGAACGAAACCACCAGATCATATTGTGCGTCGATTCCGGACGGCTGATGGCCGAGCAGCTCGGCGGCTTCGCCAAGCTCGATCGCGCCATCAACGCCGCTCTGGCCATGTGCTGGGCCGCAGGACTTGCCGGCGATCTCGTGGGCTTTTACAGCTTCGACAGCCGCCCGCGCCTGTTCGTGCCGGCCTTGCCCGGAAGAGCCGCCTTTCCGCGGCTGCAGACGGTTTGCGCCGATTTGCGTTACGAAACCCAGGAAAGCAATCATACGCTCGGACTGACGCATCTGTCGGCACGCTTGAAGCGACGTTCGCTGATCGTGATATTCTCCGATTTCGTCGACAGCGTCACGGCGGAGCTGATGATCGAGAACATTCAGGTGCTCGCCCGGCATCACTTCATCGTCTACGTCGCCTTGCGCGATCCGGTGCTGGCAAAGCTGACGGAACCCGAGGAGATGAGCTTGGACGCTGTGGCCCGCTCCGTGGCGGCGCGCCAGATCCTCAACGAGAGGCGCACCGTCATGGAGAAACTGGCGCGTCTCGGCGTGCTCTGCCTCGACAGCACACCCGAGGCGCTGACCTCGGATCTTATTGCCCGCTACATCGAAATCAAATCCCGTGAGATGATATGAGCGATATCGGTATCGACGGCAGGACAGAGACGGGCGCGCCGGCAAACGGCGCCATCCAGACCGATATGCTGCGCTCGGCACGCTTTCGCATGGAGCGCGAGGCGCATTGGCGGCAGCTGGACGAACTCGTGACGCGGGCGGAGAAGGGCGGCGCGGCGACGCTCGGCTATGATGAGGTGCGCAACCTCGCCGGCGGCTACAGGCAGGCGATGAATTCGCTGAGCGTGGCGCGCGACATTTCCCTGGATCGCGCGCTGATCGCCTATCTCGAAAGCCTCTGCGCCCGGGCCTATCTCGTCGTCTACGCGCCGCAGGAAAGCCTCGGCGGCCTGATCAGCCGCCTGCTGGTCCACGGCATTCCGCAGGCGGTGCGCCGATCGGCGCTGCCCCTGTTCATCGGCTTCCTGGCGCTCATTCTGGGGGCTGCCGCCGGATATAAGCTCTTCACCCACGACCCGAGCTGGTTCTATACCTTCGTGCCGCCCGAAATGGCCGATCAGCGCACCCCCGGCGCATCGGCCGATTATCTCCGCTCGACGATCTATGGCAATGAAGGGCATGAGAGCGACAAGCTCGCCGCATTTTCCGCATTTCTCTTTTCCCACAATACGAGCATCATCGTCCTGACCTTTGCCCTCGGTGTTTTCGTATCGGTGCCGAGCTTTATCCTGACCTTCTACAATGGCCTGATCCTGGGTGCGTTTTTTGCGATGTTTTCCGGCAAGGGGTTGGGCTACGACGTGTTCGCCTGGCTGTCGATTCACGGCGTCACGGAACTTGCGGCCATCGCCATTGCCTGTGCCGGCGGTGCAAGGCTCGGCCTGGCCGTTCTGCTACCGGGCGCGCGCACGCGCAGGGAGGCCTTGCGCCACCAGGCCCATGACGCCGTCAAGCTCGCCATCCTTGCGGCACTGATGCTTGTCGTGGCCGCCTTCATCGAAGGATTTCTGCGCCAGCTGATCCAGGATCCGGTGTGGCGTCTCACCATCGGCTGGGGGATGGGTGTCTTCTGGGCGAGCTGGCTGCTGCTTGGCGGCCGCGAAAGCAAGGTTTTGCCGGGAGCCCGGCGATGAGCCAGTCAGTGACGGACGGCAAGCGCACCGAGCAGTTCCTTCCGCCCGAGGGCGTGCCGATCAATTTCGCGATCGCCTCGCTCGGAACCCGTTTCGGCGCGCAATTCCTCGACATCCTTTTGACCGCTCTCGTCATCTTCATTTGCACCGCCGTCGTCATCTTCGCCGGGCTCCTGCCCGTGAGCGCCGATCTGATGCTCGGCGCCTTGCTCGGCTTTCTGCTGCGAACCCCCTATTACATTCTCTCGGAGCTCATCTGGAACGGCCGCACGCTCGGGAAAAGAATAACCGGCATTCGCGTCATCAACGCCAATGGACGGCGGCTGACGCCGCACCAGGTGACCGCGCGCAACCTGATGAAGGAGGTGGAGATCTTCGCTCCCATCGGCCTTTTGTCGACGCTCGACTCTCAGTCCGCTTGGATGAACGGTTTGACCGGCTTCTGGCTCCTGGCCGTCGTCATCGTTCCGCTCGCCAACCGGCGCCGGCAACGACTTGGCGACATCATCGCCGGTACCCTGGTGGTCGACAATCCGCGCTCGGTGCTGCTCGCCGATCTCGCTGTGTCCGCGCCCGCTACGGCATCGTCGCAGCCGGCCTTCGATTTCCAGCCCGAACATCTCGACGTCTACGGCAAATATGAGCTGCAGACACTGGAGGACGTGCTCCGCGACTCGACGAAGAATCCTGGCAATGAAGAGATCGCCAAGATCGTACGCACCATCACCAGGAGGATCCGCTATCCGGATCCCGTCAAGCCCGGTCAGGAACTGGTTTTCCTCAACGAGTTTTATCGCGCTCAGCGCGAGCATCTGGAGAGCTTGAAGCTTTTCGGGACGCTGCGGGAGAACAAATATCACGACCATTCCAGGACAGAGGCGAAGAAACTTGTTTGAGGCATGCCGCGCGGCTGTCATAGCGCTTCTGCCGATCGAACACTAATTGTGGTTTCGCGCTGCAGCCAATTGACTTCGGAAATGCGCGAAGTTGTATTGCGCTCAGAAATTGTAATTTAGGGGTAGTATAATGAAGTTGCGTAATTTCGGCGCTATCGCGCTTGTTCTTGCTACGGCGGGTCATGCTCAGGCTGACGATCGCACAGCCGGAATAGCAAACTCCTTTCGTACTATCACGAAAGGAGCTTGCGGTTTCAACATGACGCCAGCATCAGCATTGAGGGCTGCAACCACTCTTGGAATGTCGGATCTTCGCGAGCCATTGATTCCGGCGATGCTTGCCGTTTGCCAAGAGGTAATAAATGGAAACAAAAGCCAAACCATTGAGATCCGCGTTCCCGACAACCGCAACGTGACGCGAAAAGTCACCCTTGAAAGAGCCAAGTGGTGGCAATGATGATGTGCCTCTCAGCAGGAAACATCGTTTGATGTGATTTCGCCGGCACTTGCGCCTGGCTCGGGAATGAAAAAGGCCCGTCCCCTGAGGGACGGGCCAATCCGCTCCGGGAACCACAGAGCGGTGGGGAAGCTTGGCGGTCACGCCTTATTCATGTGTTCCGACAGCTTCGGGGACCGGCGCTTGTTGGAAACCGCCATCGCCAGTCCGGCCAGGATCAGGATCACGCCCGCGGCAAATGTCGGGCCAAGATGATCGCCGAAAAGAAACGATGCGGCGGCGATCCCGAAGACCGGCTGCAGATATTGGACGCTTGCGGCGACCCGCGCCGGCACCGCCCGCAGAATGTGAAGCCAGAGCAACAGGCCGGCGACCGTCACCAGCACGCCGAGATAGGCCGCCGTCCAGAGCACCTGCGCGGTGATCTGGAAAGGCAGGTGCGCCATCTCCCAGCCGGCCAGAGGCAGGATTGCGACAAGCCCGGCACATGCATTCCATGCGGCGACGGGCAGGGTGCCGTATTTGTCCGCGAGTTCCGCGCTCCAGATGTAATAGAAGGCAATGGCGACCGCCGAAATCAGCATCCAGACCACACCCGTCATCGTGGTTTTCGAGAGGTCGTCCACCCCTGAGCCGCTTCCCACGGCGACGAGCGCAATGCCGCCGAAGGCCGCCAGCAGGCCGACCCAATGCCGACCGGCCACGGACTGCCCCAGGCGGATCGCAGCGAAGATGACGATGAAGATCGGGATGGTTGCGGAAATGAGGGTTCCGACCGACGCCGAGGTGCCTTGCACGCCGAATGACTGCGCGACGTTGCCGAGCGTGATACCCATGACACCAAGGGCGATGACGCTCGGAACGGCTTTCAACGGCACCCGAAGCTGACCCCGCGACAGGAGCAGCAAGAGGGGGACAGCCACGAGGAAACGCATCGCCGTGAACATCAGTGGCGGGACTGTTGCAAGGCCGAGCTTGGTGATCGGAATCGACAGTCCCCACATGACGGCGAGCAGAAGCATGGCGCCGACGCTCTTCATGGCAGGTGAAGACGCGGGAGCGGTCAGGACGGCGGGATCGGTCACATGGTGCGTCATGGGAACTTCGTCGAATGGGTTGGCCTATAAGTGCAGCTGCGTCACATCTTCATCCATGATATAGCAGCCGACAAACCATTTGTTGTCACAGAACGCGTGAGCAGCGCTCACACATGAGAATCATGGCAGACCCTCAACTCCCGCCGCTGCAGACCCTTCGCGCCTTCGAGGCAACGGCCCGACGGCTGAGCATGACGCTGGCGGCGGAAGAACTGCATTTGACCCACGGAGCGGTCAGCCGCCAGGTGAAAGCGCTGGAGGATCATCTCGGGGTCCAGCTCTTTCGCCGGTTGACCCGGAAGATCGAACTCACCGACGCCGGCGCTTCCTTCTTCAGCACCGTCACCCGGCTGCTGTCCGAGATTGCGCGAGAGGCGGACGGCATTCGTCGCCGGAACGAAACCGATGCCCGCCTTGTCGTCAGCTCGGGCGTTTCCTTCGCAACCAAATGGCTCACGGCCCGTCTGCACAGGCTGATGGCGCGCTACCCGGATTTCGATGTCCAGCTCGAAGTCACGGACGCGCCCGTGGATTTCACGACAGGCAAGATCGATGTCGCGCTGCGCTATGGGGCCGGCCAATATCCGGCAGCGACGGCCGAGCGGATTATGAACGAGACGGTTTCACCGGTCTGTTCGCCGGCATATCGGGAGCGCATGGGCGGGCTTTCAGCGCCACGGGATCTCACCACCTGCCAACTCATCCACGAGATCGGGATGACGACGACCTGGGAGCGGTGGTTTGCGACAATGGATGTGCCATGCCCGAAGATGCGCGGGGCGGGTTTCAGTCACGGAAGCATGTCGATCGAGGCGGCGATCCGAGGCGAGGGGGTGGCCCTCGGTCGCAGCGTGCTGGTCGCCGAGGATCTGCGCGCCGGCCGACTTGTGGCGCTCTTTCCCCGCGCGAAAATGGACGTGGAATGGGGCTATGATCTTGTCTACCGCATGGGCAATCAGGATCACCCGAAGGTGCGGGCCTTGCGGAACTGGATCGCCGACGAGGTGCGGGACTTCACCGCCGCCAATTTTTTGGATTGACCGCCATTAATGCATGTCGCCCGGAAGTGTGCAGCGGCGGAAGTCGGAGCTATCGCAACAGATGCGATGCCAAAAAATCGGCTGCGTTCCGGTGTGCGGCCTCAGCGATTGGGCTTGCCGATTTCAGGAAAAAATCGTGCGCCCCGCCGTCATAAACATCAAGGGCAACAGACCCTCCAAGCCGTTGCGCCGCCCGTTGGAGTTCCCGGCCGATCGACAAGGGAAACGTACGATCAGCACTTCCCCAGATCAGCAGTAAGGGCGGCAAAGAACGGACAGGCTGCGAATACGCGTTCGGGAAGCCGCCATCGATCAGCACCACAGCGTCAATATCGGCGCGTCCGACCGTAGCGGCCGAAGCGATTTGCGCGCCAAGGGAGATTCCGAGAACGCCAACTTTGCCGCCGTGGAGCGGTTGCCCCTCAAGATAGGCGGCCACGCCCTGAAGGGCCGATGTCCACTCCGGCAATCGTTGCGCATAAAAGGCGATCCGCGCACGCGCGCTGCTCGCTGTGGCGATGGCGTCAATGTCGGCCGCCGACAGGACGTGAATGAGATAGGCATTCAAACCAGCAGCCCGGAACGCCTGGCCGATCTCATCATAAGCGGTCGCTCCAAAGCCCTTGCTGCCGCTCAAGATCAAAACAGCCGGACATGTTGCCTTCGCGCAGTTCCCGAAGCTCTCAATCAGAATCCGGCCACCTGGCGTCGATACGGTGAATTGCTGCCGGGATGCAGCATGAGCATTACCAAACATAAACGCGAGAAAAACGAGGATGCATGAAAACAAGCGCATTTGCTTCTCAAACTCTGCCAACGTACAAAAATTAGGAGTTTTACTGGCGCTGCAATGACGCTTGTGGCTTATGGCATCCAGTACACGAGAAGCCGCCTCTACGGCAAAAACAGCACATTGTACTGATCGATGTCCGCCGGAAGATCCCGCACCTTCATCTCCTCCTCGCGGTCCTCGAAGAGGACGAGGCAATCCTCGTAAAAGCCGGAGAGCATAGTCGTGAAAGCTTTGGTTCCCTCGCGCCCGTAGAAGAGCGGCGTGAACTCCATGTGGAGCGGCACGCGGCGGGCAAGCAGCGGCTGCATCGAGCGGCAGGCGACCGGCTCGTAACCCTCGATATCCATCCAGACGAGGCCGATGGCGGCCGGGTCGATCGCCAGGTCGGCAAGGATTTCGGATACCGGCTTCACCGGCACGCTGATCTTCGTGTCGGTCGCACTTTGGCGGATGGCGCTGCTCTTGCCGTGATTGTTGCGATTGAGGAAAAAGTCGATCTCGCCTTGGCGCTCGCCGGCGGCGCAATTGACGAGTCGCACTTTCTCTTCCAGCCGGTTCTGGCGGATGTTGAGGGCAAGGAGCGGGAAATTGCGCGGGTCGGGCTCGATGCTGACGATCCTGATGTAAGTGCTGCTCAGGGCGAAATAGACGGTCTGGGTGCCGATATTGCCGCCGATCTCGAGCAGCGTCGCCTCCTTTCGAAGCAGGCCGCGCTCGCGCAGGATGACGATCAGCCGGTCGACGGCGTCGCGCTCGAAATGACCCTTCCGGAAGACCTTGCGGCCGATATAGTCGGCCGGCGAAAAGGTCATCAGATGATCGCCGGCATCGACCGTCATCGAGACGACGCGCGGGCCGATATTTTCGATCAGCAGGCGGCGGCCGAAGCGGGTGTCGAAAAAGCGCGAGGCGGCGGTATTGCGCGCCTTGCGCAGGCGGCGGCTCCAATATTTGGCGGTGAGCCAGGGCTTGCCGGGCATCAGTCTTTTCCTTCGAGCGGTTCTGCCGCTTTCTCTCTCGGAATGACATAGACTTTCAA
The DNA here is from genome assembly GCF_002531805.1 of Rhizobium sp. M1. Lineage (NCBI taxonomy): Bacteria > Pseudomonadati > Pseudomonadota > Alphaproteobacteria > Hyphomicrobiales > Rhizobiaceae > Rhizobium > Rhizobium sp. M1. The sequence continues at coordinate 133,266 of NZ_NWSW01000003.1, forward strand.
GGGTAGCGCCCGGCCGCGCACGCTGATTTCACGGCTTTCGATGCCGGAAAGGTCGGCGCCGGCGAGCTTCGCCACCGGCTCGGAGATGACGATTGCCGCTTCGAACTCCTTGGCGGCACTTTCCAGCCGGCTTGCGACGTTCACGGTATCGCCGATCGCCGTCATGCTGCGCACCCGGCCGTAGCCCATCGTACCGACGACGGCCGGGCCGGTGTGGATGCCGATCGCGATGCGCAGCGGCAGCGCCAGCTCCTCGGCGAGTTCGGCGGCGAGTTTCTCGATCTCGCCGACGATCGCCGCAGCGGCGTTAAGCGCCTGGCGGCAGGCTTCCTCCGGCGCGGTGCCGAGGCCGAAGAGCGCCATGGCGCCGTCGCCGATGAACTTGTCGAGCCGCCCACCCGCCTGCTCCACCGCCTTGCCGATGATGGCGAAATAGCGGTTCAGCAGGAAGACGACGTCGAAGGGCAGGCGCGTTTCCGTCAGCGTGGTGAAATGGCGGATATCGACGAAGAGCACGGCGATCTCGCGTTCGCGCCCCGGGCTGGTCTCCTGGCTGTTGGCGGGAAGGGCGGTTTCGACCGCCGGCACCAGAAGCGGCGCGACCGCGACGTCGCGGTCCGGGCGCAGCTGGCAGGCGAGCCGAACGTCGGGGCCGGCATTGATGCGCTTGAGCGTCGTCTGTTCCATCTTGTCGGGCGCGGGCAGGCTTTCATAGTCGCCGAGGATCTGCACGCGGCAGGTAGAGCATTGGCCCTTGCCGCCGCAGACGGAGTAATGTGGCAGGCCGCCGAGCCGGCTTGCTTCCAGCACCGTGAAGCCGCGCGGCACGCGGATCACCTCGCCGCCCGGATAATGCACCGCCACCTGGTCGAGGCGCTCCTTCAGCCGGCGCCGGGCGCGGGCGACGACGACGAGGAGCAGCGAGGCCGAGAAAGCGCCGTAGAGCCCGGCGCGGACCGTGGCGATCCGGGCGCGAACCTCGGGGTCGTGGAGATAGTGGGCGTTGAGGTTGACCTCGTAGGGATTGGTCGTCAGCTGATAGGAGGGATCGGCAAGGGTACGGCCCATCTGGACGAAACCGAGGATCGAGAGCACCGGCACGAGGATCGCCAGCGCCAGCAGCAGCGGCGCGGCGCCCGCATACCACGGTCGGTAGCGCAGCCAGAAATGGAGGCCGATGCAGCCATGGAACCAGACGGCGATGACGCCCAGCACCTGGCGTGCGCCATTCGCCGGATTCTTGATCCAGAGCTGTTCGACGACCGTCTCGTAATCGTCGATATAGCCATAGAGCTCATGGGCGATGCGCGTGCCGATGACATGATCCATGAGAAGCAGCGGGATCAGCAGGCCGAGCACGATCTGCGCCGTTTCCCCCTTCGGCATGACCAGGCTGCGGCGCATGTAGATGGCGCGCAGCACCAGCCCCAGATGGATCAGCACCGAGGCGTAAAACACTGCCGTGCCGGCGGGATTGCGCCAGATGGCGAGGAAAAGGTGGCGGGCCTTGTCGGCGGCGGCGAGTGAAACCAGCCCGAGCGCATGGTTCGACAAATGCAGCAGGACGAAAATGAAAATGACGAGGCCCGAACCAAGCCTCGCCCGTCTGATCGCGCGCTCCGAAAAAATCCCTGTGGCTGAGGCCGTCGTCATTCATTCCCGTTCTTGTCGATGGAACCGCAGGCTCTTAGAGATTGCGAAAAAGGCGGAATTGCTTCGAGCGCGATCACATTCCATATGCTTATGCGCAAGTTTTAGGGAATGGGACAATAGCGGAATTTTTCGCCCGGCCGCGAGCGCCGATTTGGAAACAGTCTGTCTTATGAGGGATGCGGCATGCGGGTGGCTTTCTACGCGCCGATGAAATCGCCGAACCATCCGGTGCCGTCGGGCGATCGGCTGATGGCGCGGCTGCTGATCCGGGCGCTGGAGCGTGCCGGGCACGCGGTTGAGGTCGTCTCCGAATTCCGCAGCTATGCCGCAGCGCCGGAGGCGGCAGCCGCGCTCGAACCCGCCATCCGCGCCGAAGATGAGCGGCTGCGGCTGAAATGGCAATCGGCGCCGCGCCCCGAGCTCTGGTTCTGCTACCACCCCTATTACAAATCGCCCGATCCCTTCGGGCCTGCGATCTCAGCCGAATTCGCCATTCCCTATGTCACCGCCGAGGCCTCCTATGCGGCAAAGCGCGACGGGACCGGCTGGGCGGCGCAGCAGAAGCGTGTGGGCGAGGCGGTCCTGCAGGCGGCGGTCAATATCTGCTTCACCGAGCGCGACCGGGCCGGACTTTCGGCCGCCTTTCCGGCGGCGCGGCTCGCCGGCCTGAAACCCTTCATCGATCCGGCGCTCTTCGAAGCGCTGTCGGCCACGCCGGATCCGCGCCGGCTGGTGACGGTGGCGATGATGCGGGCGGGCGACAAGATGGAGAGTTATGCGATGCTTGCAAAGGCATTGCGGCTGATCGAAGACAGGCCATGGAGCCTTTCCATCATCGGCGATGGGCCGATGCGGCATGAGGTACAGGCGCTGTTTGCCGATTTTTCCTCGCGCGTCGAATGGTTGGGCGCCCTGGGTGCTGCCGAGATTGCCGGATTGCTGGGGCGCGGCGGGTTCTATGTCTGGCCCGGTTGCGGTGAGGCTTACGGGCTTGCCTATCTGGAGGCGCAGGCGGCCGGCCTGCCTGTGGTCGCGCAGGCAACGGCAGGCGTGCCCGCCGTCGTCGAGGCTGGCGTCACCGGTCTTTTGACGCCGGATGGAGACGTTGCCGCTTATGCCGCGGCGGTGGCCGCCCTGCTCGACGACGGTGAGAAGCGTGAGGTGATGGGGCAGGCGGCACGACGCTTCGTGCTCGATGAGCGTTCGCTTGCGACGGCTGCGCGCGCCTTGGACGGGATTTTGCGCGACAGCGCCGGAACAGGAGCAGGAGAATGAGCGAAGGCAAGAGCTGGGAGCCGCTGCGGCGCGAGCTTGACCGCTGGCAGGCCGCCGGCCGCGCGGCGCGGTTCTGGCTGCGCGATGACGATGCCGTCGAGCCGACGCCTGATCTGGAGACGCTGCTGGCGCTGACCAGTAGGTACGACATTCCGTTGACGTTCGCCGTCATTCCCGCTCTGACCGGCGAAGCATTGGCCGCGCGGCTGGCGGAGGAGGCGTCCGTCGCCGTGGCGGTGCATGGCTGGTCTCACACCAATCATGCCGGGCGTGAGCGCAAGAAGCAGGAACTCGGCAGCGAGCGGCCGGCGGACGTCGTTCTCGCTGAATTGCGCGACGGGTTTCGGCTGCTGCAGCGTCTGCATCCCGCCCGCTTTGTGCCGATCCTGGTGCCGCCGTGGAACCGGATCGACGCCGCCCTCATCCCTGCTTTGCCCGATCTCGGCTTCGCAGCGCTTTCGGTCTACGGGCGGGCAAGGCGGAACGGGCCGATGCCGCTTCTCAACACCCATGTCGACATTATCGACTGGCATGGCACACGCGGCGGCCGCAGCGAAGAGGAACTGGTTGCCGAACTGGTGGCCGAGCTTGGCGACCGGTTTGCCGGCAGCGACGAGCCGATCGGTGTTCTCACCCATCATCTCGTGCATGACGCCGCCGCCTGGGATTTCCTGTCGGCCCTATTCGAGCAGACGGGCCGACACCCCGCCGTCCGCTGGTCGCCGGCGCCTGCACTTCTGCAAGCGTAATCAGGCGGCGTGAACCCGTCCGAGAAAGTCCCGCATAAGGGCGGCGACCTCGTCGAGGTGGGTCTCGAGCAACCAGTGCCCGCCGCCGAGCAGATGCAGTTCGGCGTCCGGCAGATCGCGGAGATAGGCGCGTGCCGACTTTTCCGGCATGTAATGGTCGTTCGGCCCCCAGACGATCAGGGTCGGCGGTTGGAAGTCCCTGAGATATTTGCGGTGCTCGGGAAACCAGGCGCGGTTTTCCCTGAGGCCGGCGATCAGATCGATGGCGATTTGCTTGCGCTGCGGCGTCATCAATGACCAGTGCAGCGTCCAGAGGTCCGGCGGGATAGTCTCGGCAAGAGGCGGCGGCAGGTCGTTGAGGAATTCCTCCTTGAACGTCTTCTCGCTGATCGCTCCCGCCAGCGCCTTCCTCATCTCTGCGGGCGGCAGGCTCCACGTCGCCTCGATATCCGCATATTTCGGCCCGAGCGCATCCTCGTAGGGAATGTCGCCGTTCTGGATGATGAGCGCCACGACGCGCCGCGGCGCTCTGATCGCCAGCCGCGCACCGATCGGCGAGCCGAAATCATGGAGATAGAGGGCGAAGCGGCCGACATCGACCGCGCCGACGAAGGACTCCAGCCAGGCGGCGTAGCCATCGAAACTGTAATCGAAATCATCAGGAGTGCCGCTGTAGCCTGCGCCCGGGAAATCCGGAGCGATCAGGCGCCAGCGATCGGCAAGGCGCGGCATCAGATTGCGAAACTCATAGGAGGAGCAGGGATAGCCGTGCGGCAGCAGCAGGACAGGCGCGTCCGGCGGACCGGCCTCGCGATAGAAAGTCTCGATGCCGGCAACGGTGATGCGGTGATGCCGGACGAGCGCGGCGACGGGAGGGCTTTCGGGGCGGCCGTTCACCTGCGATCTTCCTCGTGCTGCTCGGCGCCCTCGACCGGCCGCAGCCACGGTTCGCGGCGCTTGATCCAGAGTTCGTAACGCGGCACGAGCGGCGTCGGGGCTTCGGACAGGATGCCGAGCTTGATTTCCGCCTCTTCGTCATCGGCGGAAAACAGCCGCGAGCCGCAGCCGGTGCAAAAACGCCGGCCTTGGAACTCGCCGGTTTCTCCGGAATATTCGAACTGGGCGGCGGGCCAGATTCCATAGAAGGTGAAGGCCGAGCCGCTCTCCTTCCTGCAATCGGTGCAATGACAAATGCCGACGCGCAAGGGTTCGCCTCGAACAGAAAGCTGCACCTGCCCGCAAAGGCATTGTCCTGATAACACGGTCATGGCTGATCCCCGCTTCATCGATCTTGCGCTGCCGGGGAAACGGTCGGGCCCGGCTACTGTTCCGTCAGGAAAGCGCAGGCGCGCGGGCTGCGAAGGACCAAGGCGTCTTCACCTTGCCTTGCGCCGACAAAGGAGCGGTTCGGCAGCGGTCAGATCACCACGGTCTGATTGTCGCGGGCAGCGAAGGCGCCGGGGAAGGCGGCCTCGGCCTGCGCTTCCATCTGTGCCAGCTGCTCGTCCGTGCGGGAGGGAGCGTGGTGGAACAGGGCGAAGCGCTTGGCGCCGGCCATTTTCGCAAGTTCGGTGCCGTGTTGCCAGGTCGAATGGCCGAAGCCCTTGAAGCGCTGCATCTCGTCTTCATTGTAGGTGCAGTCGTAGACGACGAGATCGGCGTCGCGCATCATTTCCAGCGAGACCGGATCGTATGTGCCGGGGATATGCTCGATGTCGTAGATCAGAGCGATCGAACGGCCCTGCCACTCGATGCGGTAGCCGATGGCACCGCCCGGATGGTTCAGCGTGAAGGTCCTGATCTCGATGCCCTCATGCGGGGTCAGAACCTGACCGGCATGGAAATCGCGGAAGTTCATCGTCGCCTGACAGATGTCGGTCTTGACGGGGAACCAGGGCGGGCTGATGAACTGCTCGACCATTTCCCGTGTGCTCATCTTGCCGTCGAGATGGCCCGACCAGATGTTGACGTTGATCGAGGGATAGTAGATCGCCTTGAAGAAGGGCAGGCCGATGATGTGGTCGTAATGGCAGTGGCTGAAGAAGAGATCGACGTCGCTGACGCCGTCGGCGAGCAACGACAGCCCGGCCTCGCGCAGGCCGGAACCCGCGTCGAAAAGCATCCGATGGTTTCCGCAGCGAATTTCGATGCAGGACGTGTTACCGCCGTAGCGGTCGAATTCGGGGCCCGATACGGGAATGCTGCCGCGGACGCCCCAAAATTTTATCTGAAACTGTTCTGTCGTCATCGTTTTTCAAACCGGCCTTCCCGCTTCGCCATCGTACTCATAGTTTATCCCGATGCGAAGCAGCAGAATTCCACGGGTTTGCCTGCGCCCCCTTTCACTCTCCTAACCGCTAGCGGAAGAAGAAGTATATTCTCCTAAGCAATCGGCTTTCGCGTCGGAAAGCAACCCAGTATGGTTGGTTTTCGGTAAATCGGCTGCTCGAGGCGGGCGTTTTCTGCAAGTCATGCCTATTAGATGGTTGCGCGCGATCGAAAAAACAATTGCCGCGCCGGGCGACAGAATGCTCGCCCTATGCCGACTGCTGCCGATGCCGCGTCACGCAGTTCCGAGCCTCTTGATATTTCCTATGAGTTCTCCGGCGAGCCGCAGCGAGGCGGCCGTTGCCATGGCCATTTGCGGCAGCAGCAGCCATTCGAGCGTCCAGGCGGCCCCCGAGCGTTCCTGTTCATGGACAAGGGATTGGTGGATGCCGGAGAGCGCCGTGGCGTTGAAGCGGGCCAGCGAGACCAGGACTTCGGCGGCGACGGGATTCTGCTTGTGGGCCATGGCCGAAGAAGTGCCGCCACCTGAAATTTCGATCTCGCGGCCCATCTGGGCGAGCAGGGCGATATCCTGGCCGATCTTGCCGAGGCTGCCCGAGATCGAGGCGAACAGGCCTGATATATCGGTGATCACAAGGCGCGTGCTCTGCCATTGGCCGATGTCGGTGAGGCCGAGCTCCTGGGCGAGCGAGGCGCGCACGGCTGCGGCCTGCGGCCCGAGCTTGTCGAGGGTGCCGGCCGCGCCGCCGAACTGAACGGGGAAATTCTGCTCGGTCAGTCGGTCGCGATAGGTCGTCAGCGGCGCGCGCCAGGCAGCGAGACGGTCGGCGGCGGTGATCGGGATCGCCGCCTGCATGCGGGTATGGCCCATCAGACTATTGCCGCCGAACCGACGCTCGAGCGCATCGAGGCCTGAGATGATGGCAGACAGCCGGCCGGCAAACAGGAAAACCACCGCCTTTAGCCGGATCATCAGGCTGGTGTCGATGACATCCTGGCTGGTGGCGCCGAGATGCAGGTTTTTGGCCGCCTCCTCGCCGACCGCGGCGCGCAGCTGCTTGATGAAATCGGGGACGACGACGCCATCGCGCGCCGTTGCCGCGCGAAGACTGGCGAGATCGGGGGAAAAGCCGGTGCAGGCCGCGGCGATCTGTCTTGCCGCTTCCGCGGGGATGACGGCGTGATCGGCTTCGGCCTTGGCGAGCGCGGCCTCGAAAGAGAGCATGCCGCGGAGATCGGCTTCGGCGGAAAAATAAGGGGCGATTTCATCGTCGCCGAGTAGGCCGGAGAGGAAGGGGTGGTCGAAGGGCGATGCGCTCATGGTCTGCTCTTTGTGGCTGCGGCCCCCTCATCCGGCTGCCGCCCCTTCTCCCCGAGGGGAGAAGGGGTGTGAGGCAGCGCCGGCGCCTATGGGCATGTCATCTCGTATGGCACATCCCCTCTCCCCTTGGGGAGAGGGTAGGGTGAGGGGGCTTCGGGCAACGGGCTTTCCATCGAAGCCACCGGCCAGCCCCTCAAATATCCAAAAACACCGTTTCGTCAGGACCCTGCAAACGGATGTCGAAATGGCAGATGGCACCGTCGCGGGTGGCGACCATCGTTGCGACGCGTTCGCGGTGTTCGATGCGCGATAGCAGCGGGTCGGCGGCGTTGGCCTCAGCCTCCTCCGGGAAGTACATGCGCGTCTGCAGGCCGATGTTGATGCCGCGGGCGACGATCCAGACGGTGATGTGCGGGGCTTGTCTGCGGCCGTCCTTGAACGGGACGCGGCCGGGCTTGATGGTCTCGAAGCTGTAGACGCCGTCCTCGGCGCGGGTCGGGCAGCGGCCCCAGCCGGTGAAATTCGGGTCGGCGGCGCCGCGCATTTCCGAGGGGCTGTTGTAGAGGCCGGCGCTGTCGGCCTGCCAGATCTCGACGACGGCGTCGCGCACCAGGGCGCCGGCGCCGTCGAAGATGCGGCCGGTGACGGTGATGCGTTCGCCGAGCGTCTTGTCGTTGACCATCGCCACGCCGAGATCGCTGTCGTAGACACCCGTTATGTCGCAGAAATTCGGCGTCAGGCCGATATGGACATAGGGCCCTGCCGTCTGCGACGGAGTTTCCTTGAGATAACCGAGCTGCTGCATGGTCAATTGCCCTCCAGCCTGTTTTCGAACATCGTCGAGCGGCGGCCGCGCAGCACGATATCGAATTTATAGGCGCGTGAATCCATCGGAATGGTGTTGCCCCAGTCGAGCGGCGCGATCAACTGTTCGATCGCCGCCTTGTCCGGGATGGTGCCGACGATCGGACATTTCCAGATCATCGGATCGCCCTCGAAATACATCTGGGTGATCAGGCGCTGGGCAAAACCGTGGCCGAAAACCGAGAAGTGAATATGGGCCGGGCGCCAGTCGTTGATCCCGTTCGGCCAGGGATAGGCGCCGGGTCGCACCGTGCGGAAATGGTAGCGGCCTTCCTCATCGGTGACGGCGCGGCCGCAGCCGCCGAAATTCGGGTCGATCGCCGCCAGATAGCTTTCCTTCTTGTGGCGGTAGCGCCCGCCGGCATTGGCTTGCCAGAACTCGACCAGCGCGCCGGCCACCGGTTTTGCCCGTTCGTCGAGCACCCGTCCATGGACGATGATGCGCTCGCCGATGGCGCTTTCGCCGGGCCGCGCATAATTCAGGATCAGGTCGTTGTCGAGCTCGCCAATCATCGAATGGCCGAAGACCGGGCCTGTCGTTTCGGAGATCGTGCCGTCGAGCGAGAGCAGCGCGCGCTGGGGCGCTCGCAGCACGGAGGTCTTGTAGCCGGGGGTCAGCGCCGGCGCATGCCAGGCGCGGTCGCGGGCGAAGAAGGCGCCGGTCTCCGGCTTGCGGTTCGGTAGTTCGGACATTTCTCCCCCTCAGGCCGCCTTTTCGGCGTCCATTTGTGCAAAGGTCTGTTTGGCGATCTTGATCGCATGATTGGCGGCGGGAACGCCGGCATAGATCGCCACATGCAAGAGCGCCTCGCAGACATCCTCGCGGCTCGCACCTGTGTTGGCGGTGGCGCGCACATGCATGGCGACCTCGTCGTCCTGGCCGAGAGCAGCGAGCAGGGCGATGGTGACGATCGAGCGCTCGCGCTTGGTCAGGACAGGCCGCGACCAGACATGGCCCCAGGCGGCTTCGGTGATCAGCTCCTGGAAGGGGCGGTCGAATTCGGTCGCCGCAGCGGCGGCGCGGTCGACATGGGCGTCGCCGAGCACGGCGCGGCGGGTCGCCATGCCCTGCCGGTAGCGTTCGGAGGGAGTCTCGTTCATGGGCTGCTTTCTCCAGGCGAAATCGATGTGAGGAAGGCGCGGATGATCGCCGTCAGCGCTTCCGGCTGCTCGACGCAGGGGATATGGGCGCAGTCCGGGATGACCTCGTAACGGGCGCCCGGGATCAGCTTCGCGGTCGCAAGCACGAGATCGGGCGGCGTCGAGCCGTCCTGGTCGCCGACGATGCAGACGGTCGGGACCGCGATCCTCTTGGCCGCTTCGGTGAAATCGGCATCGCGGATCGCTTCGCAAGCGGCGATATAGCCTTCGACCGGCTGACGCGTCAGCATGTTGCAATAGCCTGAATAGGCGGTGTTTTCGGGCCGGCGGAAGGCAGGCGTGAACCAGCGCTCCATGATGGTGTCGACGATGCTGCCGATGCCGTTTTTCTCGACCGCGGCGATGCGGGCATTCCAGCTTTCTGCTGTCCCGATCTTAGGGGCGGTGTCGCTGAGGATCAGGGCGCCGACGAGATCCGGCCGGCGCTGATAGAGCGACTGGGCGATGAGGCCGCCGACGGAGAGGCCCAAGATGACGGCGTCCTTGACCGAGAGCAGATCGAGCAGGCCGGCGAGATCCGTCGCATGGTCCTCGATCGATGCGGGGAGCTGGCCGACATCGGAAAGGCCGTGGCCGCGCTTGTCGTAAAGCAGAATGGCGAAGTCGCCGGCAAGCCGCACCACGACATCGCGCCAGATGCGGAAATCCGTTCCGAGCGAATTGATGAAGACGATCACCGGCCGGTCGGCGGGAGCGCCGATGACCTGATAATGGATCGTTACGTCGTTTATGCGGGCGAATTGCACGTCACTCTCCTCAAATCAGCCGGGGCAGCCCCTCATCCGGCTGCCGCCACCTTGCCTGGGTCGAGCCACGCGTCTCGACCCGTCTTCAGACCCCGCCAGCGGGGAGAAGGAGATATGCCGCACCGTCTCCCTCAACCTCGACGCTCCGTTTGGCACGTCCCCTCGCCCCGCCTGCGGGGAGAGGGTTAGGGTGAGGGGCGGCCATTGGCGCTTCCGTCATGCTCGGCCTTGAGCCGAGCATCCACGCGGCATCCACCAATAGCCGCGCCATGGATCCTCGGGTCAAGCCCGAGGATGACGGAGAGCGGGGTGGCTGCCCCTCACAAATTGCACGTCACTTCCTCATCAAGTCAGTTCACCTGGCAAGCGCATTCCGACATGGGCGACAACGTCGCGAATGGCTCCATCCGCCTACCCACCCTCCGTCATGCTCGGCCTTGAGCCGAGCATCCACACGGCACCCACCGGCAGCCCGCGGGCATGGATCCTCGGGTCAAGCCCCGAGGATGACGGAAAGTGGGGTTGGCTTTCTCGACAAACCCGCCGTGGGGAACCAATCCAACGGCACCCACTCCTAATAATAAAACTGACCGGTTGATCCGGTTAAGTAAAATGATATTTTCTGGCTTTTCGATAACCCAGGAGTTATGGGAACAATGATCGATAGCCGCATCAAGTTTCGCCATCTGCAGACCTTTGTCGAGGTGGCGCGGCAAAAGAGCGTGATGAAGGCGGCCGAATTGCTGCATGTCAGCCAGCCGGCGGTGACGAAGACGATCCGTGAACTGGAGCAGGTGCTGGGCGTCGATGTCTTCGAGCGCGACGGCCGCGGCATCAAGATCACCCGCTACGGCGAGGTTTTCCTGCGGCATGCCGGGGCGGCGCTGACGGCGCTGCGCCAGGGTCTCGATTCCGTATCGCAGGAACAGTTCGCCGAAGCGCCGCCGATCCGGATCGGCGCCCTGCCGACGGTCTCGTCGCGCATCATGCCGCGGGCGATGGAGCTCTTTCTTCAGGAGAAGACGTGGAGCCGGGTGAAGATCGTCACCGGCGAGAACGCGGTGCTGTTGGAAGAGCTGCGCGTCGGCGACCTCGATCTGGTCGTCGGGCGCCTGGCCGGCGCCGAAAAGATGGCGGGCTTTTCCTTCGAGCACCTTTATTCCGAACAGGTGGTGTTTGCCGTGCGCGCCGGTCATCCGCTGCTTGACGGTCGGCAGTCGCTGTTTGCAGCCTTCGGGGACTATACGGTGCTGATGCCGACGCGCGGTTCGATCATCCGGCCGGTTGTCGAAAATTTCCTGATCGCCAACGGCGTCTCCAGCCTGCCGAACCAGATCGAGACGGTGTCGGATGCCTTCGGCCGCGCCTTCCTCAGGGCAAGCGATGCGATCTGGATCATTTCCAACGGCGTGGTGGCCGGCGATGTCGCCGATGGGCGGCTGGCGCTTCTGCCGGTCGATACCGGCGAGACCAAGGGGCCGGTCGGGCTGACGATGCGCACCGATGCCGTGCCGTCGGCGGCGCAATCGATCCTGATGCAGACGATCCGCGAGGCGGCGCGGGAGCTTTCCTGAGCTCAGCTCTTCAAATTTGCTTGCTGAATGCCCAGATTTGGACTAAATCTAGTTCAGGACAGGAGAGCATCATGCAGCAGGCACGACGCAGGGAGCAGGAGCCGGAACGGCTGGAAACGGAGCGGTTTGCGCCGGCAAACCGACGGCGGCTGAGCCCGCCGGCCTTGCGGACCTTTTTGGCGATTGCCGATCTCTGGGGCTTGAACGAAGAGCAGCGGCTGCTCGTGCTCGGCTATCCCTCCCGCTCGACCTATCACAGCTGGGCCAAACAGGCGCGCGAGCACGGGGCTTTCACGCTCGATGTCGATACGCTGACCCGGATCTCCGCCGTATTCGGCATTCATCAGGCGCTTGGCGTGCTGTTTTCCGACGAACACGCCGGCGTCGCCTGGCTGCGCACGCCGCACCAGGCGCCGGTGTTCGGCGGCCATCCGCCGCTCGATATCGTCACCAACGGAACCCAGGACGGGTTGATGACCGTGCGCCGGTTCCTCGATGGCGCTCGCGGAGGCCTCTACATGCCGCCGAACAGGCTCGACGAGGCCTTCACGCCGTACGAAGACGCGGACATCGTCTTCCGGTGAGCGAGCGTTTTGCCGAGGCGCCGCGGCCGTCCTACCGGCTGATCCCATCGCAATTTCCGCCGATCGGGCTATTCGAGACGGTGACGCGGGCGGCCGATCTCGAGGCCGTGATGGAACTGGTCGGCTGGACCAATGATCGCCTTGTCGCCGACCGCATCCAGCGGCTTGCGAGGGATGAATGGGTTTACGGCAGTCCGAATGCCAGCATCGTCATGGCGGCGTTCCTGCATGTCGCGCCGGGCGGCATGCGTTTCAACGGCCCCGATCTCGGCGCCTGGTATGCCGCCGACAATCTGAAGACAGCCGCCGCCGAGGTCGGCCATCACCTCCGGCGCGAGACTGTCGCGCGCGGGGTGACGACGATGGCGCGCACCTATCGAAGCTACAAGGCCACTCTGATCGGCGACTATCTCGACATTCGCGGCGAGCAGACATTGCGGCCCGATGTCTATGACGGCGCGAGCTATGCGGCGTCGCAGGTGCTGGGCGAAGAGGTGCGTTCGAGCGGCGGCGCCGGCATTCTTTATAACAGTGTGCGGCTGAGAGGCGGGGTGAATATCGCCGCGCATCGGCCGCGCAACATTCGCGATGTGCTGCAGGCCGATCATTTCGAAATCACCGTTTTCGCGGCCGATCGGCGCATCGACGTCAGGAAGCTTGCAAGCCGACGACGGCAGCCGAAAGCCGGCGCTTAAACCGGCAACCGCTCGGCCCAAGCCTTGGCCGCCTGCGCCATCGCGGCGAGATGATCGGCAGCCGAGAAGCCGGAGATTTTCTTGCGCGGCTTCAGGTCGTGGTCGCCGTCCTCGAGCCAGAGGATTTCGATCCGGTCGGAGAGATCGTAGCCCGGCACCTCGTCGCGCGTGCCGAATTCGTCCCGCGTTCCCTGGCAGATCAGCGCGGGCGTCGCCAGCCCCTTGAGATGGCCGGTGCGCAGCTTGTCCGGCTGGCCGGGCGGATGGAAGGGATAACCGAGGCAGAGAAGGCCGGCGATCTTCCCCTTGTCATGGAGATCGTCGGCGACCATGCTGGCGACCCGGCCGCCCATCGACTTGCCGCCGATGATCAGGGAGCCCTCCGCGCCGAGCGCGGCAATCGCCGCCTCATATTCGGGATTGAGCGTTTCGGCGCGCGGCGGCGGCTTGCGGATTCCGGTGCGACGGGCAGCCATATAGGCGAATTCAAAACGGGCAACGCGGAAACCGACGTCGGCAAGCGCTTCCGCCGCGGCCGTCATCGACGCCGAATCCATCGGCGCGCCGGCGCCATGCGCAAGCAGGATGGTGAAGCGGGCATCCTCGGGGCCTTGCAGCAGAAACCTGTCAAGCATCGGCAATCCTCCATCCGCCATCGGAACCATGTCGACGGCCGTGACTTGTTCCTGGAAAGGAGACAGACAATGTCAACGAACGACGAAAACGTAAAGCCGGAGCAGCGCCGTCCCAAGGACGTCGCCGCCGTCCCTGGGAAAGCTGAGCCCGCTGACTCAGGTTCGATGGCGCCGCCGGCCGTGCAGCCGGCCGGGGAGGGGGACAAAAGCGAACGGCCCGTGGCCAACCCCGTGACCGGCGTCGCCTTTTAGGGGATCACAGAACTATGATGCAGATCGGCCCTTGAAACCGCGACGCAAAGGGCGCATATACCAGCCCTGCCTGAAAAACGGATGCTCGGGGTATCGACGTCGTCGAACCCTTTGCTGTCCGACAGGATAAGGGCGCTCCCCGCAAGGGTCGAGCGCCCTTTTTGCTTTCGGACATTCACGAGGCCTCGCTCGAAGCTGGGCGATCTTGAGGAACTCCCACCAAAATCTATATAGCACTTCGGAATCCCGAAATTGGCTGCGGGACTGAAATCATTACATATTTTTCCGCCGCGGCGGGGCAAAAAAGCCCGCGCATTTCGGAATCCCGAAGCGGGCGAATTTCGGGATTCCGAAGTGGGATTTTTTCTTGGCGTTCTTTTTGCGCCGTGCTGTCGATTTTCGCATCCGCCGATCGTCATCTTAACGATGTGCTGCAGGTCAGCACGTTCTCAGGCAACCGTAGGAGATATGACTATGAATAATCAGAATCTCGTACCCGCCGCCGTGCTTGCGGCAAAGAACGGCGTCCGGTACCCCAACGAGAGCGAGGAATATCGCATCGCCCGCGATACGCTGCTCGCCGAAGAGATCGAATTGCGCCGCCACATCGAGCGCGTGGCGAGACAGCGCCGGGCGCTGCCGCCGGGCGGCGCGGTGACGAAAGACTACCGCTTCGAAGGCGCCGACGGGCCGATAAGCTTCAGCGAGCTCTTCGCCGACAAGGACACGCTGGTCGTCTACAGTTATATGTACGGGCGTGAACGCGAGCGCCCGTGCCCGATGTGCACCTCGCTGCTCTCGGCCTGGGATGGCGAAGTGCCCGATATGCAGCAACGCGTGGCGCTTGCCGTCGTCGCCCGCTCGCCGATCGAAAGGCTGCTCGCTTTCAAGAAGGAACGCGGTTGGCATCACCTGCCGCTCTATTCGGATATGACCGATGAATACAGCCGCGATTATCACGCGATCGGCAGGGATGGCAGCGATGGCGCCGCCTTCAACGTCTTCACGCGGCGCGACGGCACCATTCGTCATTTCTGGAGCGAGGAGATGGGCGAGGCGACGGCCGATCCCGGCGAAGATCCGCGCGGCGCGCCCGATCCGATGCCGCTCTGGACCGTGCTCGATGCCACGCCCGAAGGCCGGGCGCCGGACTGGTATCCGAAGCTGTCCTATTGAGGCTGCAGGCCGTCAGCCGATGGAACGGTTTCTCGGTGCCTCGGCCCATTCGATGTTGGTGACCGTGGCCTCCGGCAGCGGCGTCGGGTCGATATCGTAGATATAGCCGCTCAGCATGTCGGCGGCGCGTTCCGTCGCCTTGATCTTCGCTTCGGTTTCGGCCACCGCCTTGGCGATCGCCTCGATGCGGGCGCGGAACATGTGCGCGAGCACATCGCGGCCCGACTCTTTGGCGAGCCGCTCCAGATGCAGCCCGATGCGCGAGGCATGGCGCTCCAGCTCGCTCTTGCTGAAGCGGGCTTTCCGCAGCTCCTCCGAAAGGCTGTCCTGCATGACGGCGACAGGGTCGAAACTTCCCGGCGCGCGCTCGTCGAGCACTGCATCGGTGACGAGCTTCTCGATCATGACAAGCGCCTGCAATTCGGCGGCGTCGGCGAATTCGACGTCGTAGCCGGTATCGTCGTAAACCTTGCGGCGGACCGGATCGAGGAGCAGCGCATAGGCCTTCTGCAGATTGTCGAAGGCTTGCGAATCGCCGCCCGAATCCGGGTGGGCGACCTTCGCGAGCTTGCGATAGGCTGCCTTCAATTGCGCTTCGTCCGCATCGCGTTCAACGCCGAGAATATCGTATGGATCCGTCACGCCTGCTCCCCTGCTGCCCTGGTCTCGCGGGCAGTCTAGGTCTTCTTCTGCATCAGAAAGGCGAAGTTTAGACCGAAAGCACGAATGACGTCCATGGCCCGACATCGAAATAGCCGATGCGAACGCCTGGACCATTCCGTGATTATCAAATCTTTCCAAGCCGTTGCGATAGGATCAGGCTGTAGCGATCGAGACGAGATAACATTTGGCTTCACCGTCGATTTCAAGCACGCTTTCCCCAGCATTCTCGATCAGCAGCGCATCGCCGGCCGCGAGCGCGCCGGTCTCGGCGCCCTGCCGGAACGACAGGGTGCCGCGGTGGCAGAGCAGCAGGCATGTCGGCGACGTCAGCGGCACGGTCTTGCCGCCAGCGATTTCGATGCGGACGAGCCTATGGGCAATCCCGTCGCGGCGGGTCATGACGTTGAGATCGGTGATCGCGCCATCCTGGAGCCTGGCCGTGACCGGGATATCCGCCGAGAAGGCCAGCGGGTCGCTCGCCACCGTCAGCAGCACCGGTGTGCCGCCTTCGATGTCGAGCACCATGCCGTTGCCGTCGAGGATCGCCAGGGTGCGGTCGATGCCGGGAAAGATCGAGAACGGCCCGTCGGCTGCGACGGTCGCCATGCTGACGCGCCAGTCGAAACCGGCAAGGCCGGCCTCTTCGGGCGAAACGGCGATCTCCACCGTTTCGCCGCCGCCGTTTTTCCACGGCATGCGCTTATGATCGCCGGCGCGCAGGATCCGCACGAGACTCAGTTCCCGAGAATGCCGGGCAGGCGCAGGCCCTTGTCCCTCGCGCAGTCGAGGGCGATGTCGTAGCCGGCATCGGCGTGGCGCATGACGCCGGTCGCCGGGTCGTTCCAGAGAACCCGCTCGAGACGCTTGGCCGCGTCATCCGTGCCATCGGCGCAGATGACGACGCCCGAATGCTGGGAGAAGCCCATGCCGACGCCGCCGCCGTGATGCAGCGATACCCAGGTGGCGCCCGACGCGGTGTTGAGCAGGGCGTTCAGCAGCGGCCAGTCGGAGACGGCGTCCGAGCCGTCCTTCATCGCCTCGGTTTCGCGGTTCGGCGAGGCGACCGAACCGGAGTCGAGATGATCGCGGCCGATGACGATCGGGGCCGAAAGCTCGCCATTCCTGACCATTTCATTGAAGGCCAGAGCCAGGCGGTGACGGTCGCCGAGGCCGACCCAGCAGATGCGCGCCGGCAGGCCCTGGAAGGCGATGCGCTCCCTGGCCATGTCGAGCCAGTTGTGCAGGTGCTTGTTGTCGGGCAGCAGTTCCTTCACCTTGGCGTCGGTCTTGTAGATATCCTCGGGATTGCCCGACAGGGCCGCCCAGCGGAAGGGACCGATGCCGCGGCAGAACAGCGGCCGGATATAGGCCGGCACGAAGCCCGGGAAGGCGAAGGCGTTTTCGAGGCCTTCGTCCTTGGCGACCTGGCGGATATTGTTGCCATAGTCGAGGGTCGGAATGCCGGCATCCCAGAAGGCGATCATCGCCTCGAC
The DNA here is from genome assembly GCF_002531805.1 of Rhizobium sp. M1. Lineage (NCBI taxonomy): Bacteria > Pseudomonadati > Pseudomonadota > Alphaproteobacteria > Hyphomicrobiales > Rhizobiaceae > Rhizobium > Rhizobium sp. M1. The sequence goes on from NZ_NWSW01000003.1 coordinate 150,396, forward strand.
ATGCTCGCGCATCGAGGCGCGCGCCGCCTTTTCCACCGCCTTCGGATCGCTCTCGCGCTTGGCCTTCCATTCGGCCATCGTCCAGCCCTTCGGCAGGTAGCCGTTGATCGGGTCATGCGCCGAGGTCTGGTCGGTGACGATATCGGGGCGGATGCCGCGGCGGACCATTTCCGGCAGGATTTCGGCGGCATTGCCGAGCAGGCCGACGGATTTGGCTTCACCTGATTTGGTCCAGCGGTCGATCATCTCGAGCGCTTCGTCGAGTGTCTCGGCCTTGGCGTCGAGATAGCGGGTGCGCAGGCGGAAATCGATCGAGTCCGGATTGCATTCGACGGCGAGGCAGCAGGCGCCGGCCATGACGGCGGCGAGCGGCTGGGCGCCGCCCATGCCGCCGAGACCGCCGGTCAGGATCCATTTGCCCTTGAGATTGCCGCCATAATGCTGGCGGCCGGCCTCGACGAAGGTCTCGTAGGTGCCCTGCACGATGCCCTGCGTGCCGATATAGATCCACGAGCCGGCCGTCATCTGGCCGTACATGGCAAGGCCCTTCTTATCCAGCTCGTTGAAATGATCCCAGGTCGCCCAGTGCGGCACCAGGTTGGAATTGGCGATCAGTACCCGCGGCGCATCCTTGTGGGTGCGGAAGACGCCGACCGGCTTGCCGGATTGCACCAGCAGCGTTTCTTCTTCCGTCAGCGTCTTCAGCGTCGCGACGATGCGGTCGAAATCCTCCCAGGTGCGGGCGGCGCGGCCGATGCCGCCATAGACGACGAGTTCGTTCGGATTTTCCGCGACATCGGGATCGAGATTGTTCATCAGCATGCGCAGCGGCGCTTCGGTCATCCAGCTCTTGGCATTGAGCTCATTGCCGCGGGGTGCGCGGATTTCGCGGATGTTATGGCGTGGATTGCTCATGGCGGTTCCCCTGTCGAGTGATCGTTATCGTTTCAGGCCCAGAGCATGATGCCGAAAAGTGTCAGCGGTTTTCGGACAGCATCATGCTCTAACTATTTAATTTAGAACAGGATTCAGATTTTCGGCCGAACCGGCCTAAAATCATCCTGTTCTAGTGCGATCTGCTCGATGCGCACCAGAATGTCTTTGAGATGGCCGCGAAGCCGGTCCGCTCTAGCGGTGTCGTAGGCAAAGGGCGGCGCTTCCGTCTGCAGATGGGTCGATTGCGCGAGCTCCATCTGGATCGCATGCACGCCGGTTTCCGGCCGGCCGTAATGGCGGGTCGTCCAGCCGCCCTTGAAGCGGCCGTTGAGCACGCTGTCATAGCCTTCGGCGGCCTCGACGACGGTGAGGGTCGCCTGCTCGATGGCGCCGTCGCAGGTCTTGCCCATATCGGTGCCGATATTGAAATCCGGCAGCTTGCCTTCGAAGAGGAAGGGAATGTGCGAGCGGATCGAGTGGCAATCATAGAGGATGGCGACACCATGCATTGCTCTGACGCGCTCGATCTCGGCGGCAAGAGCGGCGTGATAGGGCGCATGAAAATCTCTGAGCCGCGCGGCGATATCGGCCTCGTCAGGCGCCTGCCCATCCTTCCAGATCGGCTTGCCGTCGAAGTCCGTTTCCGGAACGAGGCCGGTGGTGTTCTGGCCGGGATAGAGGCTGACACCCTGGGGATCGCGGTTGGCGTCGATCACATAACGGTGGAAGGTGGCGCGCACCGTCGTCGCGTCGGACAGCAGGCCGTCATAGAGCCGGTGGATGTGCCAGTCGGTATCGGCGAGGATCCGGCCATTGTCGTTGAGGCGATCGGCGATGTCAGGCGGCACGTCGGTGCCGGTATGGGGGAAGGCGAGGATGACGGGGGAGGTGCCCTGACGGATTTCGTATGGTGTGGTCATGGCAAAAACCCCTCCCCAACCCCTCCCCACAAGGGGGAGGGGCTAGAACTAGCCGCGTGCTCTGCGTTCAAAATTGAATGCAACGGGAGCCGCGAGGTTAGCCCCTCCCCCTTGTGGGGAGGGGTTGGGGAGGGGACTTTCTTGTTCACTATCATTTCAACCCTCCAAGACCGGCAGAATGCCATTCGAAACGGTGGCGTTCAGCGCCCCCGTCGCGACCAGCTCAGCTGCGGCGGCGAGATCGCCCGCCATGTAACGGTCGCTCTCGAGGCTCGGCACCTGGCTGCGGATCGCGGCGATTGCCTTCAAAAGCTCCGGGCTCGTCGAAAGCGGCGCGCGCAGTTCGACGCCTTGGGCTGCGGTCAGCGCCTCGATGCCGATGATGCCGAACAGGTTCTCGGTCATGCCGAGCAGACGGCGGGCGCCGTGGCAGGCCATCGAGACATGGTCTTCCTGGTTGGCCGAAGTCGGCGTCGAATCGACCGAGGCCGGGTGCGACATCTGCTTGTTCTCAGACATCAGCGCCGCCGAGGTGACCTCGGCGATCATCAGGCCGGAATTCAGGCCCGGCTTCTTGGCGAGGAAGGCCGGCAGGCCGTAGGAGAGCACCGGGTCGACCAGCAGCGCGATGCGGCGCTGCGAGATCGCGCCGATCTCGCAGACGGCAAGGGCGATCTGGTCGGCGGCGAAGGCGACCGGTTCGGCGTGGAAGTTGCCACCTGACACAACCGAATTGTCCGACAGAACCAACGGATTGTCGGTCACCGCATTGGCCTCGATTTCCAGCGTGCGGGCGACCGAGCGCAAGAGATCGAGGCAGGCGCCGTCGACCTGCGGCTGGCAGCGGATGCAGTAAGGATCCTGCACACGCTCGTCGCCCTCGATATGGCTCTGGCGGATGACGGAGTTTTCGAGCAGGCCGCGCAGCGCGGCTGCGGTATCGATCTGGCCCTTATGGCCGCGCAACGTGTGAATATCCGGATGGAACGGCGCCGAAGAGCCCATGGCGGCATCGGTCGACATGGCGCCGGTGATCAGTGCCGATTGCGCGGCGCGATGGGCGCGGAAGAGGCCGGCGAGCGCCAGCGCCGTCGAGGTCTGCGTGCCGTTGATCAGCGCCAGGCCTTCCTTGGCGGCAAGCACGATAGGTTTCAGTCCGGCCCTTTCGAGCGCTGTGGCGCCGGGCAGGCGTTCGCCGGCGAAGAAGGCTTCGGCCTCGCCCATCATCACGGCCGCCATATGGGCGAGCGGCGCGAGATCACCGGAGGCGCCGACCGAGCCCTTTTCCGGGATCAGCGGAATGACGCCCTTATCCAGCATGGCTTCGATCAGCCGCACCAGTTCCAGCCGCACGCCGGAGGCGCCGCGGCCGAGCGAAACCAGCTTCAGCGCCATGATCAGCCGGACGATATTTTCCGGCAGCGGCGCGCCGATGCCGCAGCAATGCGACAGGATGAGATTGCGCTGCAGCGTGGCGACGTCGGCGCTGTCGATCTTGATCGAGGCGAGTTTGCCGAAGCCGGTATTGATGCCGTAAACCGGCGCATTGCCGGCGGCGATCTCGGCGATGCGGCCGGCGGCCTTGGCGATGCCGGCATCGAAGGCGGGATCGAGCCTTGCCGGCGCGCCGGTCCAATAGATGGTCTCGAGATCGCTGAGCGAGACGGAGCCCGGGTGGAGCGTGATGGTCATCGACCGTTCCTTTCGCCTTTGAAGACGCGTGTATGAAGCGGATTGAAGCCGATGCGGTAGACGAGCTCGGCGAGGCTTTCGACATTCCAGACTGCAAGATCGGCCGACTTGCCGGCTTCGAGCGTTCCCGTTTCCGTCAGCAGGCCGAGCGCGCGCGCGCCTTCACGGGTGGCGCCGGCGATGCACTCCTCGACGGTGAGGCCGAACAGCGTCGCCGACATGTTCATCGTCAGCAGCATCGAAGTGAGCGGCGAGGTGCCGGGATTGCAATCGGTGGCGATCGCGATCGGTACGCCGGCCCGGCGCAGCGCCTCCACCGGCGGTTTCTGCTTTTCGTGTATGGCGTAGAAGGCGCCGGGCAGCAGCACGGCGACGGTGCCGGCAGCGGCCATTGCGGCAACGCCGTCCTCGTCGAGATATTCGAGGTGATCGGCCGAAAGCGCGCCATAGGCGGCCGCCAGCTTGGCGCCGCCGAGATTGGAGAGCTGTTCGGCATGCAGCTTGACCGGCAGGCCGAGTGTCTTGGCCTTGTCGAACACGCGGGCGATCTCGGCTGTCGAAAAGGCGATGCCCTCGCAGAAGCCGTCGACGGCATCGGCAAGGCCGAGATTGTACATGTCGTCGAGGCCGGGCAGCACGACATCGTCGAGATAGTCGCCGTTGCGGCCCTTATATTCCACCGGCGTCGCATGGGCGCCGAGATAGCTGGTGGCGACGCGCACCGGCCTGACATGGCCGAGCAGGCGGGCGCTCTGCAGCATCTTCACTTCGCCGCTCCGGTTGAGGCCATAGCCGGATTTGATCTCGATCGTCGTCACGCCTTCGGCAAGCAGCGTATCGAGCCGCGGCAGCGCCGTGGCGACAAGTTCTTCGACCGACAGCGCATTGGTCGCCTGAACCGAGGAGACGATGCCGCCGCTGGCCCGCGCGATCTCCTCATAGGTCGCGCCTTCAAGCCGCATCTCGAACTCGCGGGCGCGATTGCCGCCGTGAACGATATGGGTGTGGCAGTCGACGAGGCCGGGTGTCATCCAGCGGCCTTCGAGATCGACGATTTCGGAGCGCTCGATGGCTGATGCCGGCAGTTCGCTTTCGGCGCCGGCAAAGGCGATGCGGCCATTTTCGGTGAGCACGGCACCCTTTTCGACGATGCCGAGCCCCGGACTATCAGGCGCGAGCGTCGCCAGCCGTGCGTTGCGCCACAGCACCGGCCTGACGTCGGCGGATGGGGTTCCTTCAGAAAAATTGTTCCCAGTCATCAGCTTTGCGCCTTTCCTTATGCCGAAACATGTATATACATAATAAGCAGGTGACAAGAGAAATTTTGCGCGCTCTTCTGGAAAAGAAAGATCGGCGGCGCGGCAGAAGTGGAGAAAAGGCCATGACCACAGTTCACGCAGGCACGGCGCTGACGCCGCAAGGCTGGCAGAAGGACGTGCGGCTGACGCTGGAAGGCGGGCGCATCGCCCGGGTCGAGGCCGGCGTTGCCGCCGCGCCCGGCGATGAGCGCCATGCTCTGATCGTTCCGGCCATGGGCAATCTGCACAGCCATGCCTTCCAAAGGGCGATGGCCGGTCTTGCCGAAGTGCGCGGTCCGGCCAACGACAGCTTTTGGAGCTGGCGCACCGTCATGTACAAATTCGCGCTGGCGATGACGCCGGAGCATGTCGAGGCGGTTGCGGCCAAGCTTTATGCGGAGATGCTGGAGGCAGGCTTTTCCCGCGTCGGCGAGTTCCATTATCTCCATCACGACAGGGATGGCGCGGCCTATGCCAATATCGCCGAGCTTGCCGAACGTATCGGGGCGGCGAGCCAGGAGACCGGCATCGGTCTGACGCTTCTACCGGTTTTCTATGCCCATTCCGGCTTCGGCGGCGCTCAGCCGATCGACGGCCAGCGGCGCTTCATCAACTCGCTCGAAAGCTTCGAAAGGCTGATGGAGGGATGCCGTGGCGTGACCGGCCGGCTCGACGGCGCCGAGCTCGGGCTTGCGCCGCACAGCCTGCGCGCCGCAACGCCAGAGGAATTGGCGATGCTCGTGCCGATGGCGGGCGACGGCCCGATCCATATCCATGTCGCCGAGCAGGTGAAGGAGGTCGAGGACTGCGTCGCCTGGTCGGGAGCGCGGCCCGTGCAATGGCTGCTGGATCATATGCCTGTGGATGAGCGCTGGTGCCTGATCCATGCGACGCATATGACCGAGGACGAGACACGGCGGATGGCGAAAAGCGGCGCGATTGCCGGTCTCTGCCCGATCACCGAAGCCAATCTCGGCGACGGCGCCTTTGCCGCGCCGCTTTTCCTCGAAGAGGGCGGGCGCTACGGCATCGGCTCGGATTCCAACGTGCGGATCTCGCTGCCGGAGGAGCTGCGCCAGCTCGAATATTCGCAGCGTCTGGCGCTTCGCGCCCGCAACGTCATTGCCGCACCCGGCGGTTCGACGGCGCTTGCGCTGTTCAGCCAGGCGCTCGCCGGCGGCGGCGCGGCGCTCAAAGCCCCGGCCGGTCTCGCCGAGGGCCATCACGCCGATCTCGTTTCGCTCGATACGTCGGCCGTTCCCTATCTCTCCGGCGACCAGATTCTCGATCACTGGCTGTTTGCCGGCGGCGTTTCCGTCGATTGCGTCTGGGCGCGCGGCCGCAAGCAGGTGGAAGGCGGGCGTCATTTCAAGCGCGACGCCATCGACCGGCGTTTCCTCGCCGCGATGGGCGAATTGCTGGCCGGCTGAAAAAGCGCTTTTCATGAGCGGGGCATTCGGACTAGATCGGGAAACCAATCGGAACGTGGCGATGAATCAAAGCAGGGACCCCACCTTGCATCAGCGCATCCTGAGCGACATCGAGGGCCGTATCGTCTCGGGCGAATGGCCGCCGGGTCATCGCATTCCCTTCGAGGTCGATCTCGCCACCCAGTATGACGTCTCGCGGATGACGGTGAACAAGGTGCTGACCCAGCTCGCCAAGGCCGGCCTGATCGAGCGCCGCAAAAAATCCGGCAGCTTCGTCACCCAGCCGCAGGCGCAATCGGCGGTTCTCGAAATCCACGACATCAAGGCCGAGGTGCAGTCGCTGAACCTGCCCTATTCCTATGCGGTTGCGAAGAAGGCGAGCCGCAAGGCCAAGGCGGAAGACAGTCGCCGGCTGGAACTGCCTGTGGCGTCCTCGGTCGTCGAGGTGGTCTGCATCCACAATGCCGGCGCACGGCCCTTCTGCCTGGAGGAGCGGCTGATCAGCCTTGCGACCGTGCCGGAGGCCGCCGATGCCGATTTCCTGACGGTGGCGCCGGGGCCGTGGCTGCTCAACCAGGTGCCGTGGAGCGCCGCCGAGCACCGGATTCACGCCGTTTCCGCCAATGCCGAGGTGGCCGCCGCCCTCGACATCCCCCGCAACGCCGCCTGCCTGGTGGTCGAGCGCCGCACCTGGAGCGGCGCCGGCCCGGTGACCCATGTGCGCTTCACCTATCCCGGCGATCGTCACGCGCTGGTGGCAAGGTTCACGCCAGCGTCACAATAAGCAAGGTTCCATATACAAGATAGCGGGTGTCTTAGTCTTCGAACATCTTGCCGCTGCGCGCTTCGAGCCGGTAGCGATAGCCGGGATAGACGAGGCGGGCGGTCGAAACCACCTGTTTGGCCGACCATGTGCGCCGGCGGATCGTCAGGCAGGGCTCGCTCTTCAGGATGGTCAAAAGCTTGCATTCCCAGGCCTGCGGCATCGCCGCCTCGACGACGTGCTCGGAGCCGCTGAGCGGGGCGGCGGCCGTCAGATAGGCGTTCGGCGTCAGCGTCGTGAAATCCTGCTCGAGATATTCGGGCGCGGCTTCCGGATGGACGAACCGGTCCTCGATCTGCACCGGAACGCCGTTTTCGCTATGGACGATCAGCGAGTGAAAAACGGCGGCGCCGATTGCCAGTTCCAAGGCGTCGGCAATCTCGGGAGAGGCGGTTTCCCGGGCGAGAATGACGACGGAAGCCTCGTGGAGATGGCCGCGTTCGGCGATTTCCTCGGCGATGTTGCGCACCTCGAACAGCGCCGAATAGCCCTTGCGCTCGGCGACGAAGGAGCCGACGCCCTGGATGCGGACGAGCTCGCCCTCATTGGCGAGTTCGCGCAGCGCCCGGTTGGCTGTCATCTTGCTGACGCCGAGCTCGACGACCAGCTCGTTTTCCGACGGCACGCGGTATTTCGGCGGCCATTCGCCGCTGTGGATGCGATCGAGGATCACCTGCTTGACGCCGGCATAGAGCGGCGTGCTGTCATTTCCCGCCAGGTCGCGCTTCATCTCGCCGGACCCCTTCATTGCCTATTCCTTATGCACGGATTCAATTTGCCACATAATCGACTTTCCACTTGCATATCACAAAATATCTCATATGGTACCATATACAACCTCCCAATCGGTCCTTGAGACGAAAATAGGACGGAAAGGGCAAGCCGGCGAAGATCGGCGGAAGACGCCGCAAGGTCTGTTTCAACTCCAGAGGAGAATTCATCAATGAAATTCAGCGCAATCCTGTTTTGCGGCGTCGCCGCTCTTTCCACCTTTGCCGCTCCCGCCTTTGCCAAGGACTGGACGAAGGCGACCATCACGCTTGAAGGCGCGTATGCGCCGTGGAACCTCACCAATGCCGACGGCACGCTCGGCGGTTTCGAGCCGGAGCTTGCCAAGGTGCTTTGCGAACGCGCCAAGATCGAATGCACGCTGGTCGCCTCCGACTGGGACGGCATGATCCCGGCGCTGAATGCCGGCAAGTTCGACGTCATCATGGATGCGCTGTCGATCACCGAGGAGCGCAAGCAGATCATCGATTTCACCGTTCCCTATGCCGCGACGCCCGCCGCCTTCGCCACCGCCAAGGACGGCCCGCTGGCAAAAGCCGCCGGCACCGGCGCCACGATCAAGATGACACCCGGCCAGACCGGCGTGAAGGAGATCGACGCTCTGAAGGAACTCTTCAAGGGCAAGACGATCGGCATTCAGGCGGCGACCGTCTACGCCAAATTCGTCTATGACAATTTCGGCGACATTGCCGAGATCCGCGAATACAAGACCGGCGCCGACCGCGACCTCGACCTGCAGAACGGCCGCATCGACCTCGGCTTCGATGACGCCGTCTATTTCGCCAATGCCTTCCAGGCCGCCAACGGCGCGCTCGACTTCACCGGTCCCGAGATCGCCGGTCCGATCTGGGGCGAGGGTGAAGGCCTCGGACTGCGCAAGGCCGATACGGACCTGCGTGACAAGCTCAACGTGGCGATCAAGTCGGCGCTTGCCGACGGCACGGTCAAGAACCTCTCGATGAAGTGGTTCAAGATGGACGTCAGCCCGCAGCAGTAAGCGTTTCGGCCCTTCGGCCGCAGACACGGGTCTCCGGCTTTATCGCCGGGGACTGCGTGTTATTGTCAATCCACAAAACACTGCCGCGGACGGGGAACGGACGATATGGCAAGTTTGGAACTGCTTGGCTTTGGCTCGACGGGATGGGGCGCGCTGCTTATTTTCGCCGCCTTGATGACGCTGGCCGTCACCGCGACGGCGCTTGCGATCGGCGCGGTGCTGGGCGCGATCGTGGCGGGTGCGAAGCTCTCCGGCAATCCCTTCTTCGTGGCGCTCGGCAATGTCTATACGACCGTGTTTCGCGGCGTGCCGGAACTGCTGATCATCTATCTCATCTATTTCGGCGGCTCCTCGGCCGTCACCTCGATCGGCAAGGCGATGGGCTATGAGGGTTTTCTCGGCCTGCCCTCCTTTGCCGCCGGCGCGCTTGCCGTCGGCATCATCTCCGGCGCCTATCAGGCGGAGGTGTTCCGCGGCGCTTTCCTCGCCATTTCCAAGGGCGAGCTCGAAGCCGCTTCGGCGATCGGCATGCATCGCGGCATGCGCTTCCGCCGCATCATCATCCCGCAGGTGCTTCGCTTCGCGATTCCCGGCCTCGGCAATGTCTGGCAGCTCAGCCTCAAGGATTCGGCGTTGATCTCGGTCACCGGTCTTGCCGAGCTGATGCGCACCAGCCAGGTGGCGGCGGGTTCGACCCGGCAATATTTTCTGTTCTTCATCGCCGGTGGCTGCCTCTACCTGATCCTGACCAGCCTTTCCGACCGCATCTTCAACGGTGCGGAGCGCCGCGCCAATCGCAGCATGCCGGCCTCCGCCATGGGCCAGGCATAAGGAGGCGATGATGGATTTCACCTTTCTCGCCTCGACCATGGTGACGCTGCTGAAGGCCGTGCCGACGACGCTGATCCTGTTTTCACTGTCGATCTTCTTCGGCGGCCTGCTGGCGCTGGTCATCGTCACGATGCGGGTCAGCGGCAACCGCTATCTGTCGGGTTTCGCCAAGGGCTATATCTTCGTCTTCCGCGGCTCGCCGCTGTTGATCCAGATGTTCCTGGTGTTCTACGGCCTCGGCCAGTTCGGCGTCATCCGCTATTCCTTCCTCTGGCCCTTCCTGCGCGAGCCGATGGTCTGCGCCGTGCTGTCGCTGGCGCTCTGCACGGCAGGCTACACGGCGGAAATTTTTCGCGGCGGCATTCGCGCCGTTTCGCCGAAGGAGATCGAGGCGGCGCGCTCGATCGGCATGTCCGGCTTCCTGATGGTGCGCCGCATCCTGGCGCCGATCGCCTTCCGCCACGCGCTGCCGGCCTATTCTACCGAGATCGTGCTGATGATGAAATCGACGGCGCTCGCCAGCCTCGTCACCGTCTGGGAGGTCACCGGTGTGGCCCAGCGGCTGATCTCGCAGACCTACCGGACGATGGAAGTCTTCCTCTGTGCCGCGATCATCTATCTCGTTTTGAACTTCATCATCCTGCAGGGCATGGCCCTGCTCGAATATTCGCTGTCCCGACACCGCCGCGCGGCTCCGCAGCCGCTGAAGGCGTAAGCGATTTGACCTGATTGGAGCAACCATGCCAGGCGTAACCCGACTTTCGGTCCGCAATATCCGCAAGAGCTTCGGCACGCACGAGGTGCTGCGCGGCATTTCCCTCGATGCCGAGGACGGCGATGTGATTTCGCTGCTCGGCGCCTCCGGCTCCGGCAAATCGACCTTTCTGCGCTGTATCAACCTGCTCGAAACCGCGAGTGACGGTGAGATCTGGGTCGATGGCGAGCACATCGAGATGGTTCACAAGAACGGTAAGACAAGGCCGGCGAGCCAGAAGCAGGTCGATCATATCCGCTCCGAACTCGGCATGGTGTTCCAGTCCTTCAATCTCTGGTCCCATATGACCATCTTGCAGAACGTCATCGAAGGGCCGATCCATGTGCTGAAGCGGCCGCGCGCCGACTGCATCGCCGAGGCCGAAGCGCTGCTCGAAAAGGTTGGCATCGCTGATAAACGCCATGCCTATCCCGCCCATCTCTCCGGCGGCCAGCAGCAGCGCGCCGCAATCGCCCGCGCTTTGGCGATGAAACCGAAGGTGATGCTTTTCGACGAGCCGACCTCGGCGCTCGATCCGGAACTTGTCGGCGAAGTGCTGCGGGTCATGCGCGCGCTTGCCGAGGAAGGCATGACCATGCTCGTCGTCACCCATGAGATGAGCTTTGCCCGCAACGTCTCGAACCGTGTCGTCTTCATGCGCGAGGGGCTGATCGAAAGCAGCGGCAAGCCGGATGAAATGTTCACAACAGGCGCCACACCCGCCTTCCGCCAGTTCATCGGCCATTTCGGAACAGGCCAATGACCGTCACCATCGATAGAGTGCTGACCTGGCGCGATGTCGCGCGCGTCGGGGCAGGGGAAGCGCTTGCATTGTCGCCGGCCGCCTGGGCGCGGGTCGAGCAGGCAAGCCGCATCGTCGAGCGTATCGTCGAGACCGGCGTGCGCGCCTACGGCGTCAACACCGGCGTCGGGGCGCTCGCCGATACGGTCGTCGACCGGGCCTCGCAGAGCCTGCTGTCGCGCAGCATCGTGCTCAGCCATGCCTGCGGCGTCGGGCCGCTGCTGGCCGGACGCGACGTGCGCGCCATCATCGCCGTCCAGATCGCCAATTTCGCCCATGGCCATTCCGGCGTGCGGCGCGAGATCGTCGAGCATCTCGCAGCCCTGCTGGAGCATGACTGCATTCCCGACGTGCCGTCGAAAGGCTCGGCCGGCTACCTCACCCACAATGCTCATACCGCGCTCGTCCTGATCGGCGAAGGCAGCGCCACTGTAGCCGGCCGGCGCATGAGTGGCCGTGAGGCGCTGGCGGCGATCGGCCTTCAGCCGTTGGTGCTCGGCGCCAAGGAGGGCTTGAGCCTTGTCAACGGTACGGCCTGCGCCACCGGGCTCACCGCCGCAGCACTTTTGCGCGCCGAACGGCTGCTCGACTGGGCCGATGCCATCGCGGCACTGACGCTGGAAGCGGCAGGCTGCCAGATCGCCGCCTTCGACGAGGCGGTGCTGGCACTGCGCCCGTCGGCCGGGATCGCGAAAGTCGGCGCCACCTTGCGCGCACGGCTTGAGGGCAGCGGCCTCGTCGCCGCCGCCTTCGGCCGGCGCACCCAGGATGCGCTGAGCCTGCGCTCGGTGCCGCATGCCCATGGCGCCGCCCGCGATGTTTTCGACAATTCAGCCCGTATCGCCGATCAGGAGCTTGCCTCGGTGACCGATAATCCCGCCGTCTCGGGCACGCCCGAAAATCCGATCGTCTCCTCAGAGGCGCATGCCGTGGCGCCGGCGCTCGGGCAGGCGGCCGACAGTCTCGCCATCGCGCTGGCGCAGATCGGCGCGATCAGCGAAAGGCGCATGGACCGGCTGGTCAATCCGCTGGTCAGCGGCCTGCCGCCGTTTCTGGCGAGCGATGCCGGCAGCCATTCCGGCTTCATGATCGCCCAATATACCGCAGCAGCCCTCAGCAACGACAACCGCCGCCTTGCCGCGCCCGCGGCCCTGGACGGCGGCCTGACCTCCGGCCTGCAGGAGGATTTCCTCGCCCATCCGACAGCCGCCGCCGGCAAGCTGCACGCCGTCATCGACAATGCCGAATATATCCTGGCGATCGAACTGATGGCGGCTGCCCAGGCGCATGATTTCCTGGCGGCGACGGCGCCGCGGGCGCCGGGCACGGATCTCGTCTACCAGGCGGTGCGGCAGTCCATCTCGCATTATGGCGACGAGCGGCCGCAGAACGGTGATATCGAGGCCGTGCGCAGCCTGATCCGCGAGACCGCGCCGCCGGTTATCTAGGCGAGAGCTGTCAGAAAGGTTTACTTGTCGCCGAATCCTGCTTGGCCGGTTCGCTGGCCTCGAGGCGCTTGAGGCACTGGGCGAAAGTGGGATAGAGCTGATCCACCCGCGAGAGCGGCAGCGTCCAGTCGCCTTCGTCGCCGGCAAAGGTCAGCCGCACATCAGGGGTTCCGGCAAAGGAATTCTTGATGATCTTTTTCAAGCCGGCGCTTCCCTTGCTGCCCATCGGCCAGAGGCGAAGCGTGGTCTTGTCGAAGAATTCGGCGGCGACCACTTTCGTCACGTCGCGATCGGTCAGCGTCACCTCGGTCTTGGTGCCGGCCGGAATATCCCAGGTGTTTTTCGTCACCAGCCAGAAGGTCTCGGTGGCGCTCTGGCGGAATTCCATGGTTTTGCCGATCTCGCTGTTCCACAGCAGCCGGCAATAAGGATGCGGGCTTTCATTGGCAAAGCCGACCGACCATTGTCTCGCGCCGCCCATCCATTCGGTCTCTGCGAAGGCGGAGACCGGCGGCAGGGCGGCTGCCATCAGAACCATCGCGGTCAGAATTTTCATCGCCGAAACCTCTCCAGGACAACCGGCTCCAGCCATAGCAAAAGAAGGTTGAGCTTTTGCTACCGGGATGCCTGTAAATGCTGCAAGGTCTTGAATTTGCGGCTCGCCTTGCCGATCTGGCGGGTATCGGCGTGATCAGAAGGGAGTTCGACGGCAGGTATGAGTGAGGTTCAACGACGCGGATTTTTGGCGAGACTCAGCGCATATGAGCCGCTGACATTGATCACCATGGCATCCATCGCCGGCGGGCTGTTCCTGCTGCAGCGGCTGACGAGCGAGGTTCTCGAGGGCGAGACATTCCGCTTCGACGAGGCGATCCTGCTGGCGCTGCGACGGGCGGACGATCTGGCCGTGCCGATCGGCCCCGGCTGGCTGACGCATGCCTTCGACGATATTACCAGCCTCGGCGGCGTCACCGTTCTCTCGCTGCTGACGGTTCTCATCACCGTCTATCTCTTGCTCGATCGGCGCTGGCCGATCGCGCTCTTCATCTTTTCCTCGGTGTTGACAGGATGGCTGGCGAGCACGACGCTGAAGATCCTCATTGCGCGACCGCGCCCCGATATCGTGCCGCATCTCGTCGAAGTCAGCGACCTCAGCTTTCCCTCCGGTCACGCCATGGTCTCGGCGGTGACCTATCTGACGCTCGGCGCGCTGGTCGCACGCACGCAACGTTACCGCTCGACGCGGATTTTCGTGATGGCGGCAGGCGTTTTCCTCGCCGTCATCATCGGTTTGAGCCGGATCTATCTCGGCGTCCACTATCCCACCGACGTCTTCGCCGGATGGTGTGCGGGCGCGCTCTGGGCGCTCGGCTGCTGGCTGATCTCGAAACGCTTCGTTCCGAGCCGAGCCCCCGATGATGCCGCTGAAGCCGGAAATGGCGACAGGCGGTAGCGCCTCTACATTCGACGCCGCCTGCCAACGAATAATGAGTATCTCGGCCGGGGCCGTTCTCGTTAAGCCGTGACGGCATTGAAGGTTATGTTGCCGGCTTCTCCGGCCTTGGCATGAGGCCTTACGACAATTTCAACGTCCTGGTTGAAAGCTGTCAGGAAGCTCATGAGCCGTTCAACGGAGTATTCCCGGAAATGCCCCCGGAAGAGGCGGGACACTTCCGGCTGAGTGATGCCCATAATGGTTCCGGCCTTGGCCTGGTTGAGTTTGCGCTCGTTGACGAGGCGGTGCAGGGCCGCCACAATCTGCGCTTTCAAGAAGTGGTTTTCGGCGTCCGGTAGCCCCAGCTCCGCAAAGATGTTGGGGTGGCCGGCATGAACCTCGACATGTTCGGTTTTCATCGCTTGCGCTCCTCATTTTGTTTGGCTGCATAATGGGCTTCCGCGTCGCGGAACCGGTGCTTGATCAGCTCGATATCGCTCTGAGGGGTTTTGATGCCGCGCTTGGACTTCTTCTTGAAGCAGTGCAGCACATAAACGGCCGTTTCAAAACGAACCGTATAAACGGCGCGGTAGGTATCGCTGTCGTGGTCTTCGACCAGCTCCACTATACCATTGCCGAGTCCCTTGAGCATCTTTGCCGATGGAGGGTGTTGCCCCGTCTGTGCCAGAAACAGCTCAAAGCCAAAAGCTTCCTGCACTTTGGGCGGAAACTCCGCATAGTCTTTGCGGCTCGACGCTATCCAAAGGAGCGGCCGGGTAGGGCGGGGTAGATTTTCCATCTGATGCAATTATGAGTAAAGACTCATAATGTGTCAAGCCGCATTCGCTGGCAGGACATTAAGTGTGGGAGCTTTCTCGCCTCTTCGATACCGCTTTCATCTGAGGAAAAAGCGGGTCAATGTTTGTGGCGCCCCATCCCTGCGGCGCCACAAGTGCTTGAGCGCTTAGGTGCGCGGCTTCAGGTTTTCCGGGTCATAGATCGGCTTGTAGCCGACGCCGACGACTTCCACCGGATAGGTCTCGGCAAAGTATTCGACATTCAGCTTGCGTCCGACCTGGCAATGCGACCAGGGCAGGTAGGCGAGCGCAATGTTCTTGCCGACCGTCGGGCCGTAGGCGATCGAGGTCGTGTAGGAGCGGCGGCCGAGCTCGTCGACCAGGACCTCGCCGGTGGCGGGATCGACGACCGGCAGGTTGCCGAGCGGATAACGCTTGACGCCCGACTTGTCGGTATTCTCGGTCATCACGAGCGTGCAGAGCATGGCCGGCTGGTGCTCGCGCGCCTTGTATTCCAGATGTTTTGCCTTGCCGCGGAAATCGGCTTCCTTGACCTTCGGACGGGCGAGATCGGCTTCGATCAGGTTGTACTGGGTCAGCAGGTCGGCGTTCTGCAGGCGCAGGCTCTTTTCCATGCGGCGCGAGTTTGCATAGGTTTCCACACCGAAGGCCATCACGCCGGTCGAGCGCAGCGCATCCCAGACGGCGAGGCCGTCTTCGTACTTCATGTGCAGTTCCCAGCCCTGCTCGCCGACATAGGAGATGCGGAAGGCGGTGACCGTTTTGCCGGCGATTTCGATCGGCTTGATCGCCGCAAAGGCGAAGTTTTCCTGATCGAGCCCGGCCGGATCGGCCACGACCTTCTTCAGCGTGTCGCGCGCATTCGGTCCCCAGATGCCGACCGTCACGAATTTCTCCGAAACGTCGGTGATGGTCACGTCGAGGCCGCGGTCCTGGGCGACGCGCTTCATATAGTGCAGGTCGCGCGGGCCGGCATCGGCGCCGTTGACGAGGCGGCAGCGGTCGGCCATGCGGAAGACGGTGAAGTCGGCGCGCACCATGCCTTCGTCGTCGAGGAAGTGGGTGTAGACGCCCTTGCCGATGTTGGCGTCGCCGCCGACCTTGGCGGCGCACAGCCATTCCATCAGCTCGACATGGTCAGGTCCCTCGATATCGACCATGTGGAAATGGCTGAGATTGACGATGCCGCAATCCTCGCTCATCGCCAGATGCTCGGCATTCGACACACGCCAGAAATGCCGGCTGTCCCATTCGTTCTCGCGAACCGGCACGCGGTCGGCGTATTTCTCCAGAAGGTGCTCGTTGGCGGCGTAGCCGTGCGCACGCTCCCAGCCGCCGAGCTCCATGAAGTAACCGCCCAGCTCCCTTTCGCGCTCGTAGAAGGGCGAGCGCTTGGCGTTGCGGCCGGACAGATAGGGTTCGCGGGTGTGGACGGCGGGGAAATAGATCTTCTGGGCGGCTTCGTAGCAGCGGCCTTCGATGAACTCTTCGGTCAGCTGATGCGGATAGAAGCGGGCGTAATCGATGCTGTTGTGATCGATTTCGGTGCGGCCGTCGGTCATCCAGTCGGCGATCAGCTTGCCGTAGCCCGGGCCGTCCTTGACCCAGATGGCAACGCAATACCAGAGACCGCGCACCTTCTGGCTCTCGCCGCAGGATGCGCCGCCGGCGGCGGAAACCTGCAGCAGGCCGTTGAAGGAGTGACCTTCGTTATAGCCGAGTTCGCCGAGGATCGGCGTCAGTTCCATGGCGCGCTCGAGCGGCTCGAGGATCTGTTCCATCTCGAGATCGCGCTGCGAGGGCGAAAGGCGGGCTTCGTGTTTTTCGAGAAGCTCGCGCGGATGGCACATGCGCGGATTGTTGGCTTCGTAATAGCCCCACTCGATCTGGCCGCCCTCGGTCGTCGCCGGGTCGCCGGTATCGCGCATATAGGCGGAGTTGCCCTGGTCGCGCAGCAGCGGGAAGCCGATTTCCTTGCCGGTGCCTTCGAACTCGTTATAGGGGCCGAAGAAGGTGAGCGGGTGATCGACCGGCATGACCGGCAGGTCTTCGCCGACCATCTCGGCGATCAGGCGTCCCCAGAGGCCGGCGCAGACGATGACGTGGTCGGCCATGATCGTGCCGCGATGGGTGACGACGCCCTTGATGCGGCCGCCTTCGACGATCAGCGATTTGGCCGGCGTGTTGCCGAACACCTGCAGCTTGCCGGCCTTTTCGGCGGCATCGACCAGCTTGCCGGCGACGGTCTGCGAGCGCGGGATGACGAGGCCGGCATCCGGATCGAACAGGCCGCCCATCACCTGATCTTCCTCGATCAGCGGAAACTTTTCCTTGATCTCGGAAGGGCTGACATAATGGGCGCGGGTGCCGAACGCGCGGGCCGAGGACAGCTTGCGCTTGATTTCCTCCATCCAGGCGTCGTCGCCGGTGCGCGCCACTTCGAGGCCGCCGATGCGGGCGTAGTGGCCCATCTTCTCGTAGAAATCGATCGAATATTGTGTGGTCCAGACCGAGAGATAGTCGTGGCTGGTGGTGTAACAGAAGTCCGAGGCGTGGGCCGTCGAGCCGATATCGGTCGGTATGCCCGACTTGTCGATGCCGACGATATCGTCCCATCCGCGCTCGACGAGATGATGCGCGATGGAGGCGCCGACGATGCCGCCGAGCCCGATGATGACGACCTTTGCCTTTTCCGGAAATGCTGCCACGTGCTGTTCCTTCTACTTATGGCACGAATTAAAATAACCTAGCCGCGCTTGGTTTGCGCTTCACGCATGAGATCCAGGAGCCATGTCAGCCGCGTAAGCGTGTCACGTTTACCGAAGCTGCAAAACCCCCAGGCCTCTTCGCATGGAAGCTGAGATGAGGGCATTATGCCTAAGGCTCATGATCGTCATTGGTCCTACGCCGCCGAGTAACGGCGCAATTGCGCTAGTCCGGATCGCCGCTGAAGCAAAGCGCTACCTCGTCACAGCGCTGAAATCGCCTTGAGCCGGTCGATATCGACGAGCACGATATCTTCCGACACAGGCTCGCGATTGTGCAGGCGGAACCATTCGGCCGCTTCGCGCACCCGGTCGCCATGCGGCGATGGATAGGCGCCCAGTCCGAGCACCCATTCGCGCACGGTTTCGCGCTCCATCCGCCCGGCGCGGTATCGGTCGCAGACGGTTTTCGCCGAAGCGACGAGATCATTGATGCTTTTCACGGGGCTGTCCCTCAATGCACGGAAGGCTCTTCGTCTTCGAGAAGGGATCGGATGCCGTCGCGCGCCACCACCGCGAGGAATTCGTCGAAAGCCTCCCGGTCGGTCGCAAAGGGCTCGTCCCAGCGGATCAGGTCCTCCGACTGGGTGACGACTTCCATCGTCCAGTCCTCGTTGCTGCCGGCGGTTCGAAAAATATCGACGAGCACGGTGATGCCGTCGTCGGTGAATTCTCCGGCCAGTTCGGAGTGCTCAAACTTCTGCTTCTTCGTCATTCAGCCGCCAGCGCCGGGAGGGGCGTCGTTTTTGAGATATTCTTCATATTGGACCGTCTCGGTCTCGTTCGTGTCTATAGAAGCCGAGGCCGGTTTTGCCAAGCGAACGCCGGCGCCGCCGCCATTCTCCGCGATGAAAAGCACGCCGGCGTCTTCCAGGGCGCGCTTGATATGCCGCAGCGTTGGCGCGTCGGGGGAAAGTTTTCCGGCCTCGAAAGCGGCAATCGTCGCCTTGGTGATCTCGGAGGCTGCCGACAGATCCCGCTTGGACCAGGCGATGAGAGCACGCGCGGCACGGCACTGGGCTGGAGACAGCATGAATATCCACCTGGCATTGAACTCTGATCTGGCTCTGGGGCAGCCCTATGAAGATGTGAGCGCGTCCGAAGAAAGCAAGCCGATGAAATTCCTGCGACTTCGATATCTAGCCTCATTGGGCGATAGGGAGGGTTGATTGACTGCATATCATTAAAGCCTAATTTAGGGCTCCTTTGTCACGCCCGGGAGGTAACGATGCGTGAGCCAGATATGCAGAAACTCGATGCGCTTGTCGGTCGCCTCGTCGGCGATGTCGGCGCTGCCATGTCGGGTGCCTTGGTCGTGCTTGGCGACAAGGTGGGGCTCTACAAGGCGATGGCCGACGGGAAGCCGGTGAGCGTTGAAGAGCTTGCCGCCAAAACCGGGATCAAGGAGCGCTATGTCAGGGAATGGCTGAGCGCCCAGGCTGCTGCGGATTATATCGTTTACGATGAGAAGACCGATCGTTTCAGCCTGACGGCAGAACAGGCGATGGTCTTTGCCGAGGAAAACAGCCCGGCCTTCTTCGTCGGCGCCTTCGAGGTGGTGCAATCCATGTGGATGGACGAGCCGAAGATCGCCGAAGCCTTCCGCACCGGCAAGGGTCTCGGCTGGCATGAACACAGCACCTGCCTCTTCCGCGGCACCGAGCGCTTCTTCCGCCCGGGCTACAACAGCCATCTCGTCAACGAATGGATTCCGGCGCTCGCCGGCATGGACGAAAAACTCAAGGCCGGCGCCAATGTCGCCGATGTCGGCTGCGGTCACGGCGCCTCGACCATCCTGATGGCGCAGGCCTATCCCGCCTCGCATTTTACCGGCTTCGACTATCACGGCCCGTCGATCGAAAGAGCGAAGGCCGCCGCCAAGGAAGCCGGCGTCGCCGATCGCGTCACCTTCGAGCAGGGCAAGGCGGCGGAATTTCCGGGGCGCGACTATGATATGGTCGCGATGTTCGACTGCCTGCACGACATGGGCGATCCGGTCGGCGCCGGCCGGCACGTCAAGGAGACGCTGGCGCCGAACGGCACCTGGCTGATCGTCGAGCCCTTTGCCCATGATCATCTCAAGGACAACCTCAATCCGGTCGGGCGTGTCTATTACGGCGCCTCGACGATGATCTGCACGCCGGCATCGCTCTCCCAGGAGGTGGGGCTTGGGCTTGGCGCCCAGGCGGGGGAAATGAAGCTGCGCAAGGTGGCGCTCGACGCCGGCTTCAAGCATTTCCGCCGGGCGACCGAAACGCCGTTCAACATGGTGTTCGAAGTCCGCGCCTGAGAGCCGGCTGCGCGGCGGCCGGCGTTATTTCGGCCGGCCGATGCTGGCATACATGCCGGTCGTGCGGAATTCGGTGGGGTTGGTGCCGTAGACGCGGCGGAAGACCTTCGAAAAATAATTGGCGTCCTCGAAGCCGCACATGATGGCGACCTCCTTGACCGGCAGGAAGTCCGCCTTGGTCAACAGCTTGACGGCGCGCTGCAGCCGCTGCTGCAGCACGAATTCGGCCGGCGGCACGCCTTCGCTTTCGGCGAAGCTGCGGGAGAAATGGGCGCGGCTGAGGCCGACGATGGCGGCGAGTTCATTGACCGGCAGCGGCTTGTCGAGATTGGCGTTGATATGGTCGATCACCGGCTGCATCAGGCTGAGCTCGGCGGCAAAGGCCGGTGAGTTGAAGACGTCGTCATAGAGCGCCATCGCCGCTTCATAGGCGATCGCCGAGGCCGCACCCGGTGAGGTCGCGCCCTTGACGAGGCGCAGGCTGCAATCGGCGAGATGATCGATGGTCGAAGGCTGCAGCTTCAAGACCGGGCCGGCGGTGGACAGCACCAGCTGGTGGATGCGCAGGGTTTCCTCGCCATTCATCGAGATCCAGAAATACTCCCAGCGCTCGCCCTTCTCCAGCCAGTAGCGATGATTGTGCGGGACGAGCACCAAGAGCGTGTCGCCGCCCTGGAGGCGATAGTTGCGGTTCTGGTAGCGCAGCCGGCCGCTGCCGCTGATCGTGTGCTGCAGCACGGTGAACGGGGTTTGTCCACGTTTTCGGCCGTCCCAGTCATAGGTCTCGTTCTCCCGCACTTCATAGCCGGCACTGGTCGGCATGGCGTGCAGGCGCTGGCGGCCGCGGGGCAGCGAAACCGTCCTCATCGACTGTCCGTTGGCGATCAAATCCTGCAGCACAAAATTACCCCTGAAAGCATAATCCTTCTCTGGTCGGCCCGCCGGATTCGGGCATAATCCCGCTCGACAATAAGAGGAGACGACGGCCGATAAAAGCGGCCGGGAGGAAAACAGGCAGATTTTACGGCTTTTTCAACCACATGCGCCGGCATGCGGCCTGATCCTCCATAACCGGTCTTTTCTCTAGCATTCCATTGGGTCGAGGTGAAGATCATGAGTTTCAAAATCGCTATCATCGGTGCGGGCAGCGTCGGTTTCACCAAGAAGCTGTTCACCGACATATTGTGCGTGCCGGAGTTCCGCGACGTCGAATTCGCGCTGACCGATCTCAGCGAACACAATCTCGAAATGATCAAGGCGATCCTCGACCGGATCGTCGAGTCGAACGGGCTGCCGACCAAGGTGACGGCGACGACCGACCGGCGCCAGGCGCTGGCAGGCGCGCGTTACATCATCAGCTGTGTCAGGGTCGGCGGGCTCGAGGCTTATGCCGACGACATCAGAATTCCGCTGAAATACGGCATCGACCAATGCGTCGGCGATACGATCTGCGCCGGCGGCATTCTCTACGGCCAGCGCAACATCCCCGTCATCCTCGACTTCTGCAAGGATATAAGGGAGGTCGCCGAGCCGGGCGCGAAATTCCTCAACTATGCCAATCCGATGGCGATGAACACCTGGGCGGCGATCGAATACGGCAAGGTCGATACCGTCGGCCTCTGCCACGGCGTCCAGCACGGCGCCGAACAGATCGCCGAGGTGCTCGGCGCCAAATCGCTTGGTGAGCTCGACTATGTCTGCTCCGGCATCAACCACCAGACCTGGTTCATCGACCTGCGCCTCAACGGCCGCAAGATCGGCAAGGATGAGCTGGTGGCGGCCTTCGAGGCGCATCCCGTCTATTCGCAGCAGGAGAAATTGCGCATCGACGTGCTGAAGCGTTTCGGCGTCTATTCGACCGAGAGCAACGGCCACCTTTCGGAATACCTGCCCTGGTACCGCAAGCGGCCGGAGGAAATTACCCGCTGGATCGACATGTCCGACTGGATCCACGGCGAGACCGGCGGTTACCTCCGCTATTCCACCGAAACCCGCAACTGGTTCGAGACGGAATTCCCGCAATTCCTGGAATCCGCCGGCAAGCCGATCGATCCGGCCAAGCGTTCGAACGAACATGCCAGCCATATTCTCGAGGCGCTGGAGACCAACCGGGTCTATCGCGGCCATTTCAACGTCAAGAACAACGGCGTCATCACCAACCTGCCGGCCGATGCGATCATCGAATCGCCCGGCTTCGTCGATCGCTTCGGCATCAACATGGTCTCCGGCGTCACCTTGCCGGAAGCCTGTGCGGCCACCTGCATTTCCTCGATCAACGTCCAGCGCATGTCGGTGCATGCGGCGATCTCGGGCGACATCGACCTTCTGAAGCTCGCCGTGCTGCACGATCCGCTGGTCGGCGCCGTCTCGACGCCCGAGGAGGTCTGGCAGATGGTCGACGAGATGGTCGTTGCCCAGGCGCGCTGGCTGCCGCAATATGCCGATGCCGTGCCGGCCGCCAAGGAGCGGCTGTCGAAATCGAAGGTGCAGACCCGCGACTGGGCCGGGGCCGCACGCCGCAGCGTCCGCTCGATCGAAGAGCTGCGCGCGGAAAAGGCGGCGCTGAAACAGGCCGGCTGATTTTCGTGAAGGATGGGTCGTCATGGGTTTCCGGGAGGGAAATCCATGACATCGACCCGCTTTCACGCCGTTCGAGGAGAAAGGAGCCCGGTGACGCCCGCGCTCCGGAACAAGAGGGAGAAACGATGATGAATTTCCGCAAAGCAGGCATTCTGGCCGGACTGGCGCTCGGCGTCTCGGTCTTGGCGCTGCATGCCTATGCTTCCGAACCGACCGTGCCGCCGGTGCCGCCGGAATTTCCGGCCGAAGGCAAGATCAATTATGTCGCGCGCGACTCCATTCTGGAGTTCAAGGCGCTGCCCGAATATCACGAGCCCGACTGGGTGACGAAGAATTTCGTTTCCGCCGGCAAGCTGCCGCCGGTCAAGGACCGGCTGCCGAAGGAGCCGCTGGTCTTCAAGACGGGCAATATGCCCGACGGCACCGGCGTCTACGGCGATACGATGCGCCATGTCATCGGCGGCCGGCCGGAAGGCTGGAATTACGGCGCCGGCCAGACGCAGGGCTGGGGCGGTATCGATATCGGCCTGTCCGAATGCCTGACGCGCACCGCGCCGCTGTTCCAGGTCAAAGCCCAGGACACCGAGCCGCTGCCGAACCTGGCCAAGAGCTGGGACTGGTCCGAGGACGGCCATAAGCTGACCATGCACCTGGTCGAAGGCGCGAAGTGGTCGGACGGCGCGCCGTTCAGTGCCGATGACATCATGTTCTACTGGGAGGACGAAGTCATCGATCCCAACGTCTCGCCGCTCGGCGGCGGCGCTTCGCCGGAGGCTTTCGGTGTCGGCACGACGCTGAAGAAGATCGACGACTACACCGTCGAATGGACCTTCAAGGAGGCCTTCCCGAAACAATATCTCTATACGATGGCCTACCCGAACTTCTGCCCGGGTCCGTCGCATATCCTGAAACCCCAGCATCCGAAATATTCGAAGAACACCTACGACCAGTTCAAGAACGCCTTCCCGCCGGAATACATGAACATGCCTGTGATGGGCGCCTGGGTGCCGGTGGAATATCGCTCCGACGACATCATCGTGCTGCGGCGCAACCCCTATTACTGGAAGGTCGACGAGAAGGGCAATCAGCTGCCGTATCTCAACGAGCTGCACTACAAGCTCTCGACCTGGGCCGACCGCGACGTGCAGGCGGTGGCGGGCTCCGCCGACTTCTCGAACCTCGAGCAGCCGGAAAACTTCGTCGCCTCGCTGAAGCGCGCCGCCGAAAAGACCGCGCCCGCCCGCCTGGCCTTCGGGCCGCGCCTGATCGGCTATAACCTCAGGATGAACTTCTCCGCCAATGGCTGGGGCAACCCGGATGAGCGTGGCCAGGCGATCCGCGAGCTGAACCGCAACGAGGACTTCCGCAAGGCCGTCAGCATGGCGCTCGACCGCAAGGCGATCGGCGACTCGCTGGTCAAGGGGCCGTTCACGGCGATCTATCCGGGCGGACTGTCCTCCGGCACCAGCTTCTACGACCGCAACTCCACCGTCTACTATCCCTTCGATCTCAAGGGCGCCAAGGCCGAACTCGCCAAGGCAGGGCTCAAGGATACGGACGGCGACGGCATCGTGAACTTCCCGGCCGGCACGGCCGGCGGCAAGAATGTCGAAATCGTCATGCTGATCAACAATCAGTACACGACCGACAAGAGCCTTGCCGAAGGTGTCGTCGGCCAGATGGAAAAGCTCGGGCTGAAGATCGTCATCAATGCGCTCGACGGCGCCAAGCGTGACGACGCCCATTATGCCGGCCGCTTCGACTGGCTGATCCAGCGCAACGCCACGGAACTGTCGTCGGTGGTGCAGAATACCGAGCAGCTTGCCCCGGTCGGCCCGCGCACCAGCTGGCATCACCGCGCCGGCAAGGATGACCAGCTCGATCTGATGCCGTTCGAGAAGGAGCTCATTGACGTCGTCAACAAGTTCAGGACCAGCCAGAACAATGACGAGCGTGTCGATCTGATGAAGCAGTATCAGAAGATCTCGACCGAGCACGTCAACACGGTCGGTCTGACAGAATATCCGGGCGCGCTGATCGTCAACAAGCGCTTCTCGAATGTGCCGCAGGGAACGCCGATCATGATGTTCAACTGGGCTGAAGACTCGGTCATCCGCGAACGCCTGTGGGTGGCCGCCGACAAGCAGGGCAAATATGAGCTGTTCCCCGAGCAGCTGCCCGGCAAGCCCGGCGACAAGGGCCCGATCAATTGATTGAGGTCGCCTGGTAACGAAGCTAAAGCGCGTCGCAGAGAGTGCGACGCGCGGGAAAAGCTCCCTCCCAGCTGAAGTGAAATTCGGGCCGCGCGTGCCGCGCGCGGCCTGATATGACCAACAAGCCGGCCGCGCTGACGAGGAGCGACCGGCGGCAAGGAGAAGCGAACCGTCTGATGTTACGATTCCTGCTCGTGCGCATAGCCTCCGCGATCCCCGTTCTCTTCATCCTGAGCGTGGTGACTTTCGCGATCATCCAGGCTCCGCCCGGCGACTACGCCGATTACATCCGCTCCCAGCTGATCAACCAGGGCGGCGCCTCCTATGCCCAGGCCGAGGCGCAGGCGCAGGCCTACCGGGTCGAACACGGCCTCGACAAGCCGATGGTCGTGCAATACGTCAACTGGATCGGCGGCATCGTCACCCGCGGCGATTTCGGCTACAGCATGTTCTACAACAAGCCGGTCGCAGACGTCGTCGGCGAACGCCTGCCGCGCACTTTGCTTCTGGCGCTCGTCTGCCACATCTTCGCCTCCGTGCTCGGAATCGGCTTCGGCATCTGGGCGGCGACGCGGCAATACAGCTGGATCGACAGCCTGCTTTCGGGAATTTCCTTCCTCGGCATGACGGTGCCGCGCTTCCTGATGGCGCTGATCATCGTCTATCTCCTGGTCTTCCAGTTCAACGTGACGGAGATCGGCAGCTTCTTCTCGCCGCAGTATGGCGGGGCGCCCTGGTCCTGGGCGAAATTCGTCGATCTCGTCAGCCATGTCTGGCCGGTCGTGGCGATCGCCACCTTCGGCGGGCTCGCCTACAATATGCGCGTCATGCGCGGCAACCTGCTCGATACGCTGAACGCCCAATATGTCGAGACGGCCAAGGCCAAGGGACTTTCCGGCGGCGCCGTCGTGATGCGCCACGCGGTGCCGAACGCCCTGCATCCGCTCGTCATGTATCAGGGCGTCGTGCTGCCCTACATGCTGACCGGCGAGATCGAAACCGCCATCATCTTCGCGCTGCCGACCGTCGGCCCGGCGATCGTCGGCTCGATGGCGATCGGCGACGTCTATGTCACCGCGACCTTCATGATGGTGCTGTCGGCGACGCTGATCGTCGGCAATATCATCGCCGACATGCTGCTCGCTTTGCTCGACCCGCGCGTCCGTCAATACGGAGGAGCCTGAGATGCTTGCTTTCGACTCGTCCGCCACGCCCCCCACCGAACTTGCGGTGAAGAAGCCGTCGCACGGCAGCGAGAGCTATCTGGCACTCGTCTGGCGCCGGCTCAGGCGCTCCTGGACCGGCATGGCCGGGCTTATCCTCGTCGGGCTCTTGATCCTCATGGCGGTCTTTGCCGATTTCTTTGCGCCGATGGACCCGAAGGCGACCGATGTCGGCTTCGCGCCGCCGCAGGTGATGAGCTTCCACGACAAGGACGGCAATTTCGTCTTCCAGCCGCGCGTCTATGCGCTGTCGGATTCCGAGGAGCTCGACCCGGTCACCTTCCAGCCGATCGTCGGCATGGATTACGACAATCCGCGGCTGCTCGGCTTCTTCGTCAAAGGCGCCGAATACAAGCTGTTCGGCCTGATCCCGGCCGACCGCCACTTCTTCGGCTCGACCGACGGCCAGCCGGTGCATTTCCTCGGCACCGACAAGTTCGGCCGCGACGTGCTGTCGCGCGCCATCATCGGCTCGCGCATCTCACTGATGATTGCGCTGACCGTGGTCTTCATCGTCACCCTGATCGGCACGACGGTCGGCATGGTCTCCGGCTATTTCGGCGGCACCTTCGACATCTGGCTGCAGCGCTTCGTCGAACTGGTGCTCGCCTTCCCGCAGCTGCCGCTCTATCTGGCGCTGACCTCGCTGATCCCGGTGACGGCGCCGACCAACGTCTTCCTCGCCTTCGTCATCTTCGTCATGTCGGCGCTCGGCTGGGCGCAGATGTCGCGCGAGGTGCGCGGCAAGACGCTGGCACTCGCCCGCATCGATTATGTCAGGGCGGCGATGGCCGTCGGCGCCACCGACCGGCGCATCATCATCCAGCATATCTTCCCGAACGTGATGAGCCACGTCATCGTTGCGGTGACGCTGCACATACCGAGCGTCGTGCTTCTGGAATCCTTCCTCGGTTTCCTCGGTTTTGCCGTCAAGCCGCCGCTGATTTCCTGGGGGCTGATGCTGCAGGATACGGCGACCTATTCGGTCATCGGCTCCTATCCCTGGATTCTCGCTCCCGTCGGCTTCGTGCTCGTCACCGTCTTCGCCTTCAATGCGCTCGGCGACGGACTGCGCGACGCAGTCGACCCCTATTGAGGTGATTGATATGGCGCTTTCCCTGGTCAATTCCTTCGCCCCGCCCGTCCGCCACGATCATGACGGCCGCTCGGAGACGCCGATCATCGACGCCCGCAATGTCGCGGTGAATTTCAAGGTCGAGGACGGCATGGTCGAAGCCGTCAAGGACGTCTCCTTCCAGCTCTATCGCGGCGAGACCATCGCCATCGTCGGCGAATCCGGCTCCGGCAAATCGGTGACGGCAAGAACGGTGATGGGGCTGTTGTCGAAGCGCGCCGTCGTCTCCGGCAAATCGACGGTTTCCTATGACGGCAGCAATATCCTGAAATTCTCCGAGCGGGCGCGGCGCAAGCTGCGCGGCGACCGCATCTCGATGATCTTCCAGGAGCCGATGAGCTCGCTGAACCCGATCTATACGATCGGCAGCCAGATCGTCGAGGCGATCCGCGTGCATCGTCGGATGAGCCGCGGGCAAGCGGAAGAGCGGGCGCTGGAACTGCTCGAACATGTGCAGATCCCCGATCCCGCCGCGCGGCTGAAACAATATCCGCATCAGCTTTCCGGCGGCCAGCGCCAGCGCGTGATGATCGCCATGGCGCTCGCCAACGACCCCGACGTGTTGATCGCCGACGAGCCGACGACGGCCCTCGACGTCACCGTGCAGGCGCAGATCCTCAACCTGATCCGCAACCTGCAGAAAGAACTGGGGATGGCGGTGATCCTCATCACCCACGACCTGACGGTGGTTCGGCAGTTCTCCGACTACGTCTATGTGATGCAGCACGGCGAGGTGCGCGAGCACAATGTCACCGAGGCGCTGTTTGCCAATCCGCAGCACCCCTATACCAAACACCTGCTCGCTTCCGAGCCGCGCGGCCAGGCCAATCCGCTGCCGGAAGGATCGGATATCATCCTCGACGCCAAAGGTGTGCGCGTCGGCTTCATGCTGCGCCACGGCACTTTCCTGAAGCCCGAGATGCGCGAGCTCGTCGCCGTCGACAGTCTCGGTCTCTCGCTGCGCCGTCATGAGACGCTCGGCCTCGTCGGCGAATCCGGCTCCGGCAAGACCACCTTCGGCCAGGCGATCCTGCGGCTGAACACGCCGCAGGCCGGCGAGATCCATTTCGACCGCCAGCCGATCCACGGGCTGTCGCGGGCCGAGATGCGGCCGCTGCGCGCCCGCATGCAGATCGTCTTCCAGGATCCGTTCTCATCGCTCAACCCGCGCATGACGATCGGCCAGATCATCGAGGAAGGCCTCGTCGTCAACCGGCTCGGCGCCACCAGGGCCGAGCGGCAGGACCGGGTGCGCGAGGCGCTGATATCAGCCGGCATGCCCGGCAATATCCTCTCACGGTTCCCGCATGAATTTTCCGGCGGCCAGCGCCAGCGCATCGCCATTGCCCGCGCCATCGCCCTGGAGCCGGAATTCATCCTGCTCGACGAGCCGACATCAGCCCTCGACCTTTCCGTCCAGGCGCAGATCATCGAGCTGTTGCGCAAGCTGCAGGACGAGCGGGGCTTGAGCTACCTCTTCATCTCCCACGACCTCAAGGTTGTGAGGGCGCTCTGCCATCGCGTCATCGTCATGCAGCATGGCAAGATCGTCGAGGAAGGTCCCGTCAACGAAGTTCTCACCCATCCCAAGACCGCCTACACCGAACGGCTCGTCAAAGCCGCTTTCGAGGTAGCATGATTGACCGCATGCCGGAGGTTATAATGGCAGCAAATCCCAAAATCACGTTCATCGGAGCTGGCTCCACCGTCTTCATGAAAAACATCATCGGCGACGTGTTGCAGCGTCCCGCACTCTCGGGCGCGACGATCGCCCTGATGGACCTCAACCCGCAGCGGTTGGAAGAAAGCGCCATCGTCGTCAACAAGCTGATCTCGACGCTCGGCGTCAAGGCCAAGGCCGAGACCTATTCCGATCAGCGCAAGGCGCTTGCCGGCGCCGATTTCGTCGTCGTCGCCTTCCAGATCGGCGGCTATGAGCCCTGCACCGTCACCGATTTCGAGGTGCCGAAGAAATACGGCCTGCGCCAGACGATCGCGGACACACTCGGCGTCGGCGGCATCATGCGCGGCCTGCGCACCGTGCCGCATCTCTGGAAGGTCTGCGAGGATATGCTCGCCGTCTGCCCAGAGGCGATCATGCTGCAATATGTCAACCCGATGGCGATCAACACCTGGGCGATATCGGAGAAATACCCGACCATCCGCCAGGTCGGCCTCTGCCATTCCGTACAGGGCACGGCGATGGAGCTGGCCCACGATCTCGACATTCCCTACGAGGAAATCCGCTACCGCGCCGCCGGCATCAACCACATGGCCTTCTATCTCAAATTCGAGCATCGCCAGGCCGACGGCTCCTACCGCAACCTCTATCCCGATCTCTTGCGCGCCTATCGCGAGGGCAGGGCGCCGAAACCCGGCTGGAACCCGCGCTGCCCGAACAAGGTGCGCTACGAGATGCTGACGCGGCTCGGCTATTTCGTCACCGAAAGCTCGGAGCATTTCGCCGAATACACGCCCTATTTCATCAAGGAAGGCCGCGACGACCTGATCGAGAAATTCGGCATCCCGCTCGATGAATATCCGAAGCGCTGCATCGAGCAGATCGAGCGCTGGAAGGGCCAGGCGGAAGCCTATCGCAGCGCCGACAAGATCGAGGTTCAGCCGTCGAAGGAATATGCCTCCTCGATCATCAACTCGGTCTGGACCGGCGAACCCTCGGTGATCTACGGCAATGTCCGCAACAATGGCTGCATCACCTCGCTGCCGGAAAATTGCGCCGCCGAAGTGCCCTGCCTGGTCGACGCCTCCGGCATCCAGCCGACCTTCATCGGCGACCTGCCGCCGCAGCTGACCGCGCTCATCCGCACCAATATCAACGTCCAGGAGCTGACGGTACAGGCGCTTATGACGGAAAATCGCGAGCACATCTACCACGCCGCGATGATGGACCCGCACACCGCCGCCGAACTCGACCTCGACCAGATCTGGTCGCTGGTCGACGACCTGCTCGCCACCCATGGCGACTGGCTGCCGGAGTGGGCTCGCACAACGAAAAAAGTCCAGGCCGCCTGACCGCCTCTCCCTGGTCGGGCATCAAGGAGCCCCGCGGTGGCAACAACCGCGGGGCTTTTGTATGGGGGGAGGCGCTTTCGATTGAGGGCAGATGTGCCGACGCTTCGATCGATCTTGCCTTGCATGTACTCCCATGAAGGCGCATCAAATCTGGTCAGAATCGTCTCCGCCGAAGCCCGTTAAGTTGGCGAACGGCGTCCAGGGGCATGTCGCGTCTAGTCTAACTCATGGCGACTGCTTATCGGCTTTGCACCATGATCTCGTTTTCGGCCGCGATATCGGTTTCAATCAGCGTTTTGGAGGAGATTACGCCGCTATAGAGATCGATATCGACACCGCGTGCCTTCAAAGTGACCACCAGCGAATAGCGGGTCTTGCGATTGACGATGCTCTTGGCAGCGCGATTGCGCCACCAGCCAAGAACCGGCTTCACGCAAAGCAGTTCCCGACTCAACAACTCGACCGCAGGGCCTGTCCAGACATCGCAATGCAGCGATCCGGCCGAGATGCTGCCTGGACCAAACATCCATCGGGCGTCGTCAGGATGGCTCGGCGCTTGCGCACCATCTTCCCGTTCCGCTGCGTTCACACGTCGCTTGAACAGGTCGGGTAGCTCGCCCCGGCGCTGCAGATCGAAGCGAAGCCCAAAGGATTGATACCGCTGTGGATCGACATTGGCTGAGAAGCCCGGATTGGGGTCGATGAAATAAGACAGCGTTATCTTGAGTTCAACGATAGTATTCTGCAGCTTTTCTAGGACCTCGGCGGGCAGTGGGAGTCTGTAGTAATGGCATTCATTGAATTTTCGATCTCCCTTTAAGCGGAATGGCTGGATATCGGCCTGCGCGATCAGCGCGAGATGGTCTCGCGCTGAGGCGGAGGCACGCTCGAAATCTGGCACGCCATAGCCGAACCGCCGCACCAAGGGGTAACGGTCCTTCTTTCCTGCCGGACTGTTGAGCAGGTCTAACATCGGCTCCGTCCATTCGGCGCTATGGACGACTAACGCCCTGATGGTTTCCGGCCAGTAGTTCGGGTGTTCGGCAGTCAGCCTTGCGACCAGGCGGGCAGCCTGTGCGGTCGCGGCGCTTGTCGCTTGGAATGCCGTGAGCGCGTTTGCACCTGTCGTCGGCGAAGTGGTCAGAAGCGACAGAGATTCAAGGCTGAGAACCTCGCGGCGGGCAGGGCTGACCGCCTGGTTGCCTGCCTCCATGACCACTTCCGGCTTGATCGGTGCTCGAGCGTGGGCCCAATTGACACTAGTGCGGCTGTATGGGCTGAGCTCGCCGGCCTCAACACGGCAGGACCAAGCCTCGTAGCCAGCATCGGCGATCTGGTTAAGATCCGTGTATCCACCAACCGTGATGGCGTTCCACGCCTGGCTCGGATCCTCCGCCGGA
This sequence comes from Rhizobium sp. M1, assembly GCF_002531805.1. Classification (NCBI taxonomy): domain Bacteria; kingdom Pseudomonadati; phylum Pseudomonadota; class Alphaproteobacteria; order Hyphomicrobiales; family Rhizobiaceae; genus Rhizobium; species Rhizobium sp. M1. The sequence continues at coordinate 182,008 of NZ_NWSW01000003.1, forward strand.
TAATCATCCTGTGGCGAAATACGGGCGTATTCGATTTCCGACGGTACGTTGCCCGCCGAGATGACGAACAGCCGTTTTGGCGCGCTCTCCTCGTCGGCATTCATCGTGCCGGCTGCAGCTTGGTCGATCGCCGCGCTCCAAGTCGTCGGCCTTGCGCCGGAAACATCATCATTCGTCACCGCCATGCAGAAGATCCGGCTTCTGTCGGGGGCGGCGATTTCAGCCAGCGAGACGGCCGTTTGGGTGATCACCCCGTAGGACTGCGGATCATTCGGATCCGCGCCCTTCGGCGGCAGAAGCTTGATGGATTCAAGACGATGAGAGAGGCGCCGTTCGGATTGATCAGACAGAGACGCCGTCAAATCGCCGTGCAGAGCAAGGCCCGCCATCGCGGTTCCGTGACTATGATGATCATCGACGCCCCAGTCACGGTCGATCGCATGCTGGTCGGCCGCGGCGAGTGCCGGCTCGATCAGCGAGTGAGCACGATTGATACCGGTATCGAGAACACATACGGCGGGCACCTCATTTCCAGGCCAGACGATGCGGGCGGCGAGGTCATCGACCCACTCGTTCTGGCTTTCCCGGGCGTCCTCAAGGAAAAACACCGGTGAGTCGTTTGCTCGCCTCAGTTCGCTGACGACGCCGGTTGCAAAGGTCATCAATTCGATCGCGGCGCGCCGCGCAAGGACGGGAATGACGACGGCTTCCGGGAAATAAAGCCGACGATCAGCCGATGCGGCGCGCAGGGCGAGCCGGCGGCACACGTCTTCGACCGCCGCCTCGTTGTCGCGATGCGCCCAGATCGCCCACCACATGAGGTGCTGTGAATCGCCGGGTAAGGCTTTCGGATCGTCGGTCCAAAAGACCTCGAGATGAGCGCGCCTGATCTCCTCAATCCTCTCGACTCGGCTTGCGTTGGGCGGATTGCCTTTCGGAGAAAGGGGGCCATTAAGATAGTCGTCGAGGATCTGCTGTATGGCTTCCTGTGAATTGTCCGGGACATACAGCGCCACGGTGCGCGCGTTCGCCCGATCCTTTGTCGCGCCCGGGCGGATTCCTTGCTTTTTCCATTCCAGGACGTCCGCGTTGGTGCCTGGCCTCAGTTCTACCTCGATATAACCGCCATCGGCCGGTTCCAACCTGGGATCAGCGGCTCGAAGCTCTGCGATCGCGGCGAGCGCGACGTTCAGTTCATTGGCAAGCTTGCGGCCATGTTCTGCACGAATTCGAGGAACGCTCGATCCGCCCCCGCCCGTGCCGCTATAGGGGCTCGTGGTGTGAAGCGCCGAAACATCGATATGAGGAAGCGTGAATCGGCTCGCCATCGGTTAGTTTGAGTGCCTTTCGTCGAGGAATGCGTCGCGCATCTCCCGCCGCTGATTGAGACGCTGGAGGAGGTCATCAGTCGCGATCGACTTGCGTTCATCGAGGATCGCGGTCTTTACCGCATCGTCAGTCGCACGAACGATTTCGGACTGGCTGAGACCATCGGCGGTTTTGACGATCTTCGTCCAACCGAGCCGGGCCGAAGACATCGGCTTCAGATTGTTGACGATGATCTGTTTGATCTGGTCGGCCGTCGGGGCTTCGAACTCGAGGACCAGATCATAGCGGCGCAAGAGCGCGCGATCGAGGAGAGACGGGTGATTGGTCGAACAGACGATCAGACTGTCAGTTGAATTGGCTTCTTCCATGAATTGCAGGAAGGAATTGAGGACACGGCGCATCTCTGCGACATCGTTCGTCGACGTCCGGTGCGCACCGACGGCGTCGAACTCGTCGAACAGGTAGACGCCGCGACGCTTTGACGTTTCATCGAAAACAAGTCTGAGCTTTGCTGCTGTTTCGCCCATGTAGCGGGTGATCAGCCCTTCCAGTCGGATCACATAAAAGGGCAGCCGAAGTTCGCCGGCGATCGCCTCCGCCGACATGGTCTTGCCTGATCCGGGTGGTCCGACGAATAGTATCCTGCGATTGGGCGTGCGACCATGCTCGCGCAGCCAGTCGCGTTTTACCTGCTGGCGTATCATGTCCCCCAGATTGTTGAGAAGAGCCGGTGCCAGAACCATGTCCTTCAGCTTGAAACGCGGTTCGCGAAGCTCGAGCAGGCCTTCGAGGTCGCCTCGCGGCGCCCCGAGCGGAATAGCAACGCCTGCACCACGAGACCGCCGAGCCCGGGCCTTGTCGACCTCGGCACGCATCTCCTCTGCTGTGGTCTTGTGTCCTTGGCGGGCCTCAGATGCGGCGATCTGGAGAGCGATGGAGAAGAACAAGTCGTCGTCGCCTTCAGCGCGGCTTCTAAGCATGGCAAGGATTTGCTTGGCGTTCGACACGATTGTTCTCTCTTCGTTGAGCCATCTTAATACAAAATGGCGCGGCAAGATAAGGTGGTCAGATATGTCATCCACACCGGGATCCTGCGCCAAAAGCCACAATAATTCCTTACCCCGTAGGGCCATCATTTATGGAGGGTTTGCCACGGTTTCGGGGGGAACTCTTTTCGGCCAAGTCTCGTTCCCCCCTCTCATGCTGTTCGAACATATCAAGAACATGTGTTGTGCCACAAGCGGGGATTGCCATCTGTGAATCCACTACGGGGCGAATTGGCGCAAATCTCAACCGGGACAGCCTACCTTTGAGGTGCAGCCGTCGGAATTCAAGGCATAGTTTCATTGCCCGCCGGACAATTCGTGGGGAAGCGGCCTTTCACTTCTCCAAGGGTAGGCCGACATGCATCAGTGCGACATCCGCCATCCGTTCTGCCTGTGGCCATCTGACGGCCTCCGGGCCGACAGATTGCGTGCCATCTCGAAGAGATGACGATCGACCCGTTCAGTGGGTTGAAGGCTTCGAACAGATTCTGGAGGACCGGCTGGACCTCTTCGGGATTCGACATCAAGCAGCCCGCGATGTGGCAACGACCGCAGGGTTTGCGTAGGAATTTTGTTAGGTCGGCGCGGGTCCTTAAATCCCCGACCCATCGAGTTGCTCGTCGTCATCGCCTTCCCAGGGTGACGGCATCGAGGTGCGATTGGCCGAGGGCATCGGCATCCAGCACTTCAGCTCCGGCTCGGCATATTCGATGATGTGCCCGGGCGAAGAATCCGAGGCGCGCCAGCCTTCTCCTGCGAATTGATCGCCATGCGACCAATAGGCGAGATCAACTTCCGCCGGCCCCTGCTCGGACGCCCGGATCGTCACCAGGATCCGGCTGCCGTCTCTCGGTGCGCTTGCCATCTGGCGCCAGCGATCTGGGTCATCCATCGATTTTCCTCCTGCCTTGCTGCTGGGACAAGTGTTGCTTCGTCATCGAGAGTGGTCAACCCAAACTTTGTGGGAGCCACGGTCTCGCGGAGAAACCAAAGCGCTGAAAAACTGAACACCTCTGGCGCCTTGCAGCGGTTCAGGGCATCCTGTGATGGCTGAAAAGTGTGTTTATGGCAGTTGGAGGAATGCCGATGCGTTGCTTTACCGTGCTTGGACCCTCGCAGACCGGAAAATCGACAGTCGTGGAAAGGCTCGGCTCGCTGGAGGGGACGCCGAGAAAATCCAGCTCCCCTTATGGATTGAACCTCACAGAGTTTACCTTCGGAAACGAGGCGTGGTGTGCACTGGATGCGCCAGGACCCAACGAAGCGTTGGCGCATGCGCAGCACGCGCTTCTTGCCAGCGACGCCTGCATATTGTGCGTTTCATCGGCACCCGAGGAGGCTGTGCTCGCCGCGCCCTATCTCAGGATAATCGAAGCCTCGGGGACGCCTTGCATCCTCTTCGTCAACCGGATGGACGAACCGAGAGGGCGGTTGAGGGACGTGATCGCCGCGCTTCAAGACTACGCCAGCCACACCCTTTTGCTTCGCCAGATCCCGATCCGCGAGGGGGACAGGATCATTGGCAGTTGCGATCTGATTTCGGAACGGGCATGGCGCTACCGGGAAGGCCAGACGTCGGCGCTGATCGCAATCCCCGAAAGCACTGCCGAACGCGAGCACGAAGCGCGCACCGAGCTCCTGGAACACCTGTCCGAATTTGATGACTGGCTTCTCGAGGAACTGATCGAGGACCGCGAGCCATCCAGCGACGCGCTCTATGCCATTTCATCACGGGTTCTCAGGGAAAACAAAATTATCCCGGTGCTGATCGGTGCTGCAAGTCACGGCAACGGCATGATGAGGCTGATGAAGGCGCTGCGCCACGAGGCGCCGCCGGTCGGGATTCTCAGGCAGCGTCTGGCTCAAACGGGAGCTGTCGATGAAGGCAAGCTGGTGGCAGTGAGCTTCCATGCCTATCATCGCCAGAATGTCGGCAAGACGGTGCTCGTGCGCGCACTTGGCGAGGGACTGCGGCAAGGCGCATCACTGGGCGGCTCCAGCCTCGGCGCCGTCCAAAATCTCGCAAACGGGCGGTCCAATTCGGCGGTTCTGCCCGCGCCGGGAGATGTCTTCGCGACGGTCAAGTCCGACCACCTGTCTGTCCCTTCGCTGTTGGCCTCCGGCGCGGTGGTCGCCCCGCCTGAGTGGACGGAACCACCGACGCCGATGCTTGAAAGGATCCTGGTTCCGGGCAGCGAGCGCGATGAAAACAAACTTTCCGAAACGCTGGCGAAACTGTCCGAGACGGATCGCGGTCTGAAAGTTTTGCAGGAGGAAGGCACGGGCGCTCAACTTGTCCGCGCCCAAGGGCCGGTGCATCTGCGTGATCTCTGCCGAACGCTGGCGGAAGTCTTTCACATCTCCGTGACCGACCGAACGCCCAGCCCAATCTACCGCGAGACGATCGCGAAACCATCGGAGGTTCACTACCGCCATCGCAAACAGACCGGCGGTGCCGGGCAATTCGCGGATGTGAAGTTGAGCATTCACCCCAACGAGCGCGGCCAGGGCTTCACCTTTGGCGAAACCGTCAAGGGCGGCGCCGTTCCGCGCAATTACTTCCCCGCCGTCGAAGCGGGCGCGCGCGAAGCGATGGAGAAAGGACCGCTAGGCTTCGAAGTCATCGATGTCGGCGTAACGCTGTTGGATGGTCAGCACCATGCCGTCGACAGTTCGGAACACGCCTTCCGGACTGCGTCGAAAATGGGGGTGCGACAGGCGCTTTCCGAGGGATCGCCCGTCTTGATGCAGCCGGTCTTCCGCACGGAGTTCCACATCCCGTCGGTCTATTCAGGCAGCCTTGTCCAGATCGTCGCCGCTCTCAACGGTCAGGTTCTCGGCTTCGACCGTGATGAAACCGCCAAGGGATGGGACATCTTCCGGGCGCTCGTTCCGGGCGGCGCACTTGAAGATCTGGCGCGGTCGCTGCGCTCGGCGACGCAGGGCATTGGTTATTTTTCCAAGACCTTCGATCACTTCGAGGAACTATACGGCAAGGAAGCGGACGCCATTGTGAAGGCAAAGGAGAAAACGGGCACCGCACACTGAAACGTTCGCGCCACTGCATGCTCGTTCACAGAGCCGGGCTCACGCCCGCCCTTACGCGGCTGAAATGTTTGCAGTTGTCGTCGCACAAGCCCGCGGTTGGGGGCTTGCTTACGCATTGTCGGGCGTGTGCAGTGAAGCCCCCGCCTTTTCGGCCGCTGCCCGCAGACGCTTGTCTCTGGTCCATAAGGCCGCTCGCTGATCGAGGAGAACTGAAGCCATCAAATGGGCATCTGTGTAGCCAATGCCCATGCTGAAAATGGCGTGGCGATCGATCATCATCATGACTTCGTCGTGCGTCGCGACGAACGCTTGGCGCTGGGCCGCCAGGAAAGCGATCACGTTACTGCGATCCCGAAGGCTGCCAAGCGCGAGTTCTCCGATCACGGCTGGATGGCATAAGAGACGATCGTCCTCGATAATCCTGCGCAGCTCTGAATCGGCATGCCGGAAATGATCGATCCAGATGGAAGTGTCGGCAAGTATCACTTGCGAGCTGCGCTCCGGCGGCGTGGCGCTGCCTCCGCATCCGGCATGGTTCCGCCGAGGGCGATGAGGCGTTTTCCCGACTCCACACGAACAAGCGTCTCCAACGCCTGGCGGACCAGAGTGGCGGTTTCTTTCGTGCCGGTTAGGGACCTGGCCCTTTCCATGAGGGTGTCGTCGAGATTGATGGTTGATCGCATGGTTGGTTTCCCAGTTCTGGTGTTGAAAATAGCACCATTTGGTGATGAAATCTACGCCCGGTATTCACGTCTGAGACGTCCGTGGCTTGGCCCAATGAACCGCGCTTTCCCATCATCGATCCAGAATTGCAGAGAGCGGGCGGAGCGAATGCTTCGGGCCGCCCAGAACACAGGACGATCCGTTCCCATACGCTTCATTGCCTCCGTCCATCATTCCGAACAGTTTCGCGGCGCCTCAAACCATTCCATTTGCCACCCGCTTGCCAAAGAACCATAATTGCGCCACCTAAATCACCCATCGACAAAGCACGCATAAGAATTGGATCCACGCTGAATGCGCATAGCCTACGTTTTTCTTGGTGCATTTCTTGCAATTGCGCCGTCCGCATATGCTGAAGTTGCACCGCCGCCTGTTTTGAAGCCGCTGGAGCGGCAGGCGGATGCGGCTTTGTTGAGCGCGCAGTTTCTGTCGCGCTACAGCTACAAGCCGGTGGCGCTCGATGACGCCTTGTCGGCGAGGGTGATGGATGGGTTCATCAAGGCGCTGGATCCTGATCGCATGCTCTTCCTGCAGGCCGATATCGACAAGTTCATGGCGGACCGCAGCAAGATCGACGATGCGATCGAGCGGAAGGATCTGAAGATCCCGTTTGCGATCTTCAATGCTTATGAACGGCGCGTTGCCGACCGCATGAGCTATGCACGCAGCCTGCTGAAGCAGGGTTTCGATTTCAGCGTGAAGGAAGATTATGCGGTGCTGCGCGAGAAGGCGCCCTGGCCGCAGTCCGAAGCCGAGAGCAATGAGCTTTGGCGCAAGCGCGTCAAGAGCGACTGGCTGCGGCTGACGCTCGGCGGCAAGACCGATGCGGCCATTCGCGAAACGCTCGACAAGCGTTATGAAAACACGCTCGAGCGCGCCTACAAGTTCAAAAGCGACGACGTTTTCCAGTCGTTCATGGATGCCTATTCGAACGCGGTCGATCCGCACACGGATTATTTCGGCGCGGCCGCCTCGGCCGATTTCAATGTCTCGATGAAGCTGTCGCTGTTCGGCATCGGCGCGGTGCTGCAGGAGCGCGACGATTACACGACGATCCGTGAGCTCGTGCCCGGCGGGCCGGCGCAGCTCTCCGGCAAGCTTGCCGTCGGCGACCGCATCACCGGCGTCGGCCAGGGCAAGGACGGGCCGATCAAGGAAGTGGTGGGCACGCGCCTCGATGAGGTTGTGCAGATGATCCGCGGCAAGAAGGGCTCCGTCGTGCGCCTGGACATCCTGCCGGCCGATGCCGGCGCCGATGCCACGCATCGCGTCGTCAGCCTGGTGCGCGACAAGATCAGCCTCGACAAGCAGGCCGCCAGGAAGACGGTACTGTCGGTCAAGGCGGGCGACGCCACGCGCAAGATCGGCATCATCACCCTGCCGGTCTTCTATGAGGATTTCGATGCCAAGAACAAAGGCGACAAGGATTATAAGAGCGCCAGCCGCGACGTCGCCAAGCTTCTCGACGAGCTGAGCCAGGAGAATGTCGACGGCGTTCTCCTCGATCTGCGCAACAATGGCGGCGGCTCGCTCGACGAGGCGATCGATCTCACCGGCCTCTTCATCGGCAAGGGCCCGGTCGTTCAGCAGCGCGCCAGCAATGGCAAGATCGTGGTGAAGAGCGCGGAGTTTCCAGCCCCCGCCTGGACGGGCCCGATGGGGGTGCTGATCAATCGCGGTTCGGCCTCGGCGTCGGAGATCTTCGCGGCGGCCATCCAGGATTACGGGCGCGGCGTCATCATCGGCGAACCCAGCTTCGGCAAGGGCACGGTGCAGACGGTCGTCGATCTCGACGAGGTGGTTCACAACAGCAAGCCCGAGCTCGGCGAGCTGAAGGTGACGATTTCGCAGTTCTTCCGGGTCAATGGCGGCACGACGCAGCTGCGCGGCGTCACCCCCGATATCAGCCTGCCGGGCCTGTCCGATCCGACGAGCTTCGGCGAGACGAGTTATGACAATGCCTTGCCCTGGGCAGAGATCAAGCCGGCAAAATATACACCGGAAGGCGATGTCACGGCGTTGGTGCCGGCCCTGCAAAGCCGTCATGATGCGCGGGTCAAGAGCGATCCGGATTTCCAGCGCCTGATCGAGGACATTGCCGAGCTGAAGGCGCAGCGCGAAAAAGGCGTCGTGTCGCTGAACGAAGCCGAACGCCGCAAGGAAGCGGCGGCCCGCGAGAAGCGGTTCAAGGATCGGGCCGAGGCGAGCGACGGCGAGGATCCGACCGGAGATGACGGCCTGCAATCGGACGAGCGCAGCCTGAGCGCCGATATCGCCATGGAAAACGCCCGCAAGAAGGCCAAGGACGTCCTGCTCGACGAGGCGGCCGCCATTGTCGCGGACGGGGCGGATTTGCAGCAGGGCGGCGTTAAGGCAGCGACGACACAAACGGGAAAGCCCGAGGGAAAATAGGGCCCGCGCCGCGCGAACGATGGATAGCGTAACGGCGATATCTTTACGATGCTTGTAAAGATGGTGTCGTTACGCTATTTGTAAGGCTCCAGATAGGAGTTTCCCATGCCCGCCTCGTCCACGAACAAAGGTCCGGAGGCAAGCGTGCCGCTGAATATGCGCATCAAGCCTGCGACCCGCAATTTGATCGACCGCGCCGCCGAACTGCTTGGCAAGACGCGCACGGACTTCATGCTGGAGGCTTCGGAGCGCCGCGCCGAGGAAGTGCTGCTCGACCGCACTGTATTCACCGTCAGCCCCGAAATCTATGCCGAATATCTTGCCCGCCTTGATGCACCGGCTGAGCCCAATGAGCGTTTGAAACGGACGATGTCCACCAAAGCGCCGTGGGATGAGGCGTGACCCTCAGCCGGCCGGCGCCTTTGGCCGATCATCATGATCTGGCCGAATTCAGGTCCAGCGTGGCTGAACTGGACGAATGGCTGCGTCGCCGCGCCCGCGCCAATCAGGCAGGTGGCGCATCGCGCACCTTCGTGGTCTGCCAGGGGAGCCGGGTCATCGCCTATTACGCGCTCGCCTCCGGCGCGGTGCGGCAGCCGGAAGCGCCTGGTCGTTTTCGGCGGAACATGCCCGATCCGATTCCGGTTGCCGTGCTTGGCCGCCTCGCCATTGATCAATCCCACCAGGGGCGCGGTATCGGCAGGGCATTGGTGCGCGACGCGGGCCTGCGCCTGGTCAACGCCGCAGAAATTCTCGGAATCCGCGGCCTGCTGGTGCACGCGATTTCCGACGGCGCGCGCGCCTTCTATGAGGCGGTCGGCTTCCTGCCCTCGCCATCCGATCCTATGATGCTGATGGTTGGGCTGCATGATCTCAATGGCGCGCTGCGGTGAAGCCGGTCGCGGCGAGCTGTTCTCGTTGACGTTTCCGTAATCACGGGTGGCACCATTGCTTGCCGCAACCGGCCCTTTCCTCGTAAGATTTCTGCGCCATGTCATGCCAGGACAACCAGACAGGGTAGGGTATGGACGCGCTCGTCGAACAGCTTCTCAATCTTTCCGCACACACCGAAACGCTGATTGCGGTCTATGATGGGGATGACCGGCTGCAATATGCCAACAGTGCCTTTCGTTCGGCCTATTTCATCGAACCGGACGAGACGCCGCTCTGGCCGGATCTCATGCGGCGCAATTTCGAGCTGAACCGGGGCACGGTCCTTCGGACCGATGATTTCGAGGCGTGGCTGCGCTCGACCCAGTCGCGCCGCGGCAAGATCGGCTATCGCGCCTTCGAGACCGATTTGTGCGACGGCCGCTGGCTGTGGATGACGGAGACGGTCCAGCAGAACGGCTGGATGCTGTGCATCGCCAGCGACATCACCCGGTTGAGAGCGCAGGGCAGGACTGTCCGGCAGGATCGCGATCAGGCGATCAAGGCGTCCTATACCGACGAGCTCACCGGCGTCGCCAACCGCCGTTTCGTCATGGCCCGCGTCGACGACATGCTGGCCGCCGCCCGGGGTGGCGGCAGCGGCTGCCTTGCCGTCTTCGACATCGACAATTTCAAGCGCATCAACGATCGGCTCGGCCACCACGCCGGCGATCTCGTCCTGCGCGATTTCGCCCATCGCATTCATCAGAATGTCCGCCGCAACGATTGTTTCGGCCGGGTCGGTGGCGAGGAATTCCTTCTCGTCATGCCGGCAACCGCCCAGGAGGACGCCATCGCCATGATCGAGCGCATGCTGACGGTGATCCGCTTCTCCCGGCCGCTACCGGACTCGCCCGATTTCAGCTACACCTGCTCCGCCGGCATCGCCGCCTGCCTGCCGTCAGACAGCGTCTCGGATCTTTATCGGCGCGCCGACCAGGCTCTCTATGACGCCAAGATGAGCGGCCGCGACAGGGTGCGCGCGGCGTAGGGTTATCGGCGTTCGAGCGCGCTACTTCCCGCGTTTATTGCCCGCGATTGGTTGCAGAGCATTTACCTTTGCGTCTAGGGCGTCGAGATCGCTTTGCAACACGCGCTTTGGTTTGGGAAACGTGATTGTTCCAGTCTCATCGAGTTCAAGCGGAATTTCGTAATCGGAGGGCACCGGATCGACATTTGGCACCGTTTCGTAAACGGTGACGCCGCCCACGCCGTTACTGTGCCCGATCAGTACATAGAAGGTAGTCGGGTGATTTACGGCAACCTTCTCGAGTTTCGTACCCGTCTTAGTGTCGACGCAGGGACTATCGCTAAGCCAGTCTTTCACTGTGAGCGAAGCGTAGGCTTTCGAAATGTAAACATCAACCTTATATGGCATAATTGCCCTCCCGTTGCTGTAGACTCGACCTACTCGTTATTGAGGCGACCATTGCGATGCGCCATTCTCAGGGTGATGGCGTAGGAACTAGGCGACCTCTTGCCTGGCAACTGCGAATCCAGAATGAGGCTCCTTGCGTCGCCAAAGGCCGTCGTAATTTCGAGGATTTGTTCAGATGCGGTGATCCGCCACATTTGGTAACCCAGATCTTTGTCAAAGCCGCAGCCCTTGGCCTCCTCGGCATCTGGGCCGGTGATAATAAAAATGCGGGTTGAATCCAGCCTGTAGCAATGGCCCTCGAAAGCGTAGCCATAAGCAAGCACTGTGTAGCCGGTTACTCTTCCGGCATGCAGCTTAATTTGCAGCTCTGCTTTACTCACAAGCCCGACATCCAGATGGGCGATGCCGTTAGCGTCATTCAAATCTATGCCGTAAAGTATAATCTCATCCGCTTTATAGCGGCGCCCAGAAAGTGAGGGTGCTGGAACGCTTTCGTCTGTCATCGATGCCTCCCGTCGTTGGTTAGAGAATGCCGCGCCACCTCATGCAATCGTCAAGCTGGTCGAGATAGGAGACCCCGCGCCCGCGGCTCGCCGCCTCGAGGAAGGCCAGGGCCGCCGCTTCGAAGGTCAGGCTGTCGGGATCGAGGTATTTCCAGGAGCGAATGAGCGCTTGGCCGATGATGTCGCGCGCCTCCTGCAGGGCGGACTTCGCGGCGAAATGGGCCAGCTCGTAAGAGGCTCTGTGGCCGCGCAACCCTTCTTCGATCAGCGCCGGCGCCATCTGCTGGCGCAGGTCGCTGAAGCGCCTCGGATCGATATCCGACACGCCGCGTTCGTAGAGCAGCGACTGGTAGACCTCGACGAGGCTGTCGAAGAGGCCGGCTGCGAAGGGTTTCGACCGGTCGTGCACTTCCTGGCTGACATCGCCGATACGAAGCGAATTGTTGAGCAATCTCAGCTGTTTCTCGTCGCTGAGCTCGGCAAATTTGTCGAGTTCGTTGTGCAGCAGTAGGTTGCCGCCGGTGCGGCGCAGCAGCCGGTCGAGCGCGGTGTCGAAGTGCAGCAGTCCGAGCAGCGAGATGAAATCGGCGATCGCTTCGTGGTAGGCAAAGAAATCGCAGGCCGCTCCGTCGCCTTCGAGGATTCCGAGTTCGCTGAGCAGAATGAGGTGGCCCATTTCGTGGGCGACCGCATCGAAATTCAGCGCGAAACAGGATGGCGCGCCGTGTTCCTCGCTTTCGCCGAGTTCGAGAAAGCCGAAACCGGATTGGGCGTTTTGCCAGTGCGGGATGCGGGGGACGATTTCCAGCCGTTCCAGCGTCGGCTGGAAGAACCAGACGATCGAGCGGCCGAGATAGCCCTCGCAGATGTCGAGAACGCGGCGGGTGCAGGCATAGCTGTGGGTTGCAAGGAAGGCCGGTGAGCCCGGCCCTATGTGATCGAAATGGCCGTCGGGGCCGGGTTCGGCCGGCGGCTGCAGAAGGCCGGGATAGGGCGGAATATAAGGCGCGGCGTAGGGCGATTTCGCCTCGAGCGGATTTGCCACATAGATGCGGGCGTCGGACGGTCCCGCCAGGATCGGTCCTGCCGACGGCCCGATCCACACCACTTCGGGTTTCTCGTAACCGGGAATGAAGGATGGCTGGGGGAAGACAAGGAAACGCGTTCCAAGCGGCCGCTCTGGAGCTGCCCCCTGGCCTGCGCCCTCGTTATGCGTGATGGCATCCAATGCTGCCCCCACCGCTCGTTGCCCAACGTCAAGCGATCGTCGACTATACCAGTACTACGTGCCTTTCGGCAATAGACTATCGAGCATGTTGTAGTACTCCATGTCGTTGGCGAATGATTCCGTAAGTTCAAATGCAAAATGAATGTCTTCATTCAGCCGGTTGATCTTTTGATCGGCGAGATGTGTCAGCAGATTTACCGCGTCGATCTGCTTCCGGCTTTCCGCTCCGGCTCGCAGCCAGGCCTTTAGTGCTTCGATTTCGTCCGCGGCGGCACAATTGTTTTCGGCCGCCGCCAGCAGCTTCGGGAAGGATCTTTCGCTGAAGTGAAGCGCGCGCGCCAAGGATTCGAGCTCGCATCGCAGCCGTCTTTCGATGACGTCGGCGCGTTCGGCTTTCTTGAGCGTCAGCCTGATGTCGATGAGGGCGTCGCCGAGGGCGCGTGATCCGAGTGCAACGGGCGCCATCGGCACCGTGACGTCGGCATCGTCGGCGAGCGGGTGCCTTCGGTACCAGCGGTAGATCAGCCCGTGGCCGATCATGCCCTGTGGCGCGAGTTCGGCGGCCCGCAGCGCGCCGATGCTGGCGGCGCCGTAGATGCGCACGCCGCGGGCCATCGCCCACAGGATTTCCTGGTGGCGGACGGCCGGAAGCTGGCCGAAGACGCCGTCGACCAGCACGATCGCCGCGGGCGCATATTTGGCAACGGCCCGCACGACATCCGCGCAGCCGACGGGAGGAAGGTAGATCGCATCCAGATAGGTCCGGGCATCCGCCTCCGACAGCGTGGGGCCGAGAAAAACCACGATATCATCCCGCAAGATCGGCCTCCGGATTGGTTTCCAGCGGCGGCGCGACGACGCGGACGACGTGAAGCGGGATGCGGTCATCCGAATGAAGAACCACCAGGACGGCCGCATGCGCGCCGGCGAGCTTCAATGCCTCGATGACCGGCGCAAGGGATCGCTCTTCGCCCGCAGAACAGTCCTTGGGGAAGGAGCGGCCCGCCTTTGCGAGTTGCAGGCGCCAGGCGGCCAGTTCGGTCGCGTCGGCATAATTATAAAGCTCCGTCCTGATATCGTCGCGCGCTGCCGAAATGACGCCAAGGCGGGACTGGCAGGCCTCCAGCAAGGCGCTGGTCAGCGCGCGATCATGGCTGATATCGCAGCCGAAACCTTCGGCCGGCAGCGGCGCAAAGGGGGCTCTGCCGGCATCTTCCATGACGTGGCACCAGTAGATCGGCAGGGCGTGCGGCGCCGGGATCTGCCAGATTCCGACGACAAAACCGGCCTTGGCGAGCCGCCGCATGATGTCGCCGGCGCTTCCCGATTGCACCGACCGGCCGTCGATCTGAAAGCGGTCGAAGAAATGCGGCGTCTTCATCGCCGTGCAGCGGGCCTGCCGTTCCAGGATCTCCAGGCAGGCATGCAGGACGGCGCCTTGTAGGCTCGTGCCGGCGGCAAGGCCCGTCGTGTCGCGGGCGATCCAATGGGGATGCGGCGACGGGACGATATAGGCGGTATCGACGAGAGCAAGCGGAACGGCCATTTGCTGCCCCGAAAAGAGATCCAGCCCGGCAATCCAGGCGAGCATCTCCTCGTCCCGGCCGATGCCGAGGTGCGACCAGCCTCCCCGTGCATTCATGGCGCGCAGGCTTGCCGTGACGATGCGCTCCTGATCAATCCGCTCCGAGGCCCAGCCTTCCAGGGATTCCATCAGGCCCGATATCGCCGCCAGCGGAAGGGTCAGCCCCTTGCCCTGGCTGACGGCGACCGAGCGTGAGCGCGGCCGCACGACCTGGACAACCGGGACGCCGATCCAGTCGAGCGCGGTGATCGAACCCAGCCTGGTGATGCCGTAATCCTGTCTGCGCGCGAGGATGCGCTGCACCGTCTGCCGGGGATCGGGAGGCGAGGGGACCTCGGTCTTCAAGATGATATCAAGGATGTTATCGAGCACCGCTTCGTCCATCACATCCTTCCATCTCTGCTAGAGCATGATGCCGAAAAGTGTGAGCGGTTTTCGGACGACATCATGCTCTAACTCTTTAATTTAGAACAGGATTCAGATTTTAGGCCGACCGGGCCCAATATCATCCTGTTCTAGGGCCGCGGCAGTCCGTCCAGGCTTTGCTTTGCTCTTTCCGCCAACCAGGCGGCCTTTTGTCCTTCGGCAATCTGGATGGCGCGTGTCAGGTCTCGTCTGATCGATGAAAGCGGCTCGTTCAGATCGTCTCTCAGTTGGGCGCTGAGGCGGTAGAGTTCGGCGAGCCAGAACGATTGGCCGCTGCTGCGCCCGACATTGATCGCATTCTGCACGGTCGCCAGGGCTTCGGCGGACCGGCCGCGCTGCCGCAGCACCTGCGCATGCATGTCGCTGTGCATGGAAAAATTGTCGTCGGTGCCCAATTGCTGCTGGAGCGCCAGGCCGCCGGCAAAACGCTCTTCGCCGCCGGCTGCCGACGAGGTCATCAGCTCCGCCCAGCCGCAATACATGTTGGCCCGCGCCTGGCTGGCCGCCAGCCCGTGCCGCTCGGCGAGCGACAACATCTGTTCGCCGAGTGCGTGGACATCGTCATAGCGGCCCTGGCAGCGGGCAAGCACCATGGCGTAATAGAGCGCATGCACCATGCTGCCGGCGTGATCGGTGGCGTTCGCCCATTCCAGGCATTGTCCGATCGCATGTTCGCTCGCCTCGGCGTCGTCGAGCAGCAGGTAGGAAAGGGCGCTCTCGCCGAGGCCGCAGACCTTGGCGTCATGGCCGCCGAAGAAGGCCCGATTGCGCACCGCGCTTTCCGGATCGTAGAGCGCGAGCCCCTTGGCGACACAGTCGAGACAAAAGCCGTGTTCGCCGGCGTGGAAGCTCGTCGCCCAGCCGCAGTGATAGGATTGAAGCCGCGTCTCCCGATCCTCGACGGCTTGCATGTCGCTGATGAGAATGCGCGCGCGTGACTGCTGGGTCAGAATGTTGGGGGCGGTGAACCACCATCCCCAATAAACCGGGAAATGCTTGACGCGCACGGCCGAGGGCTGCTTGCGCAGAAGCTGCATGGCGCCGGCATAGACCCGCCGCGCGCTCTCCGATCCCTCGCCTTCGAGCGCGCTTGCCACGACGCCTTGAAGTTCGAACAGGCTGAGCGCGAGTTCGGTGCGGTCGGGGTGACGCCGGGAAAGGTTGCCGACCGCCTCGGCACAGAGTTCGAGCGAGACATTTGCCTCCTGCATTGCCGAGCGGAGGACGCTTGCCTCCGCCGCCGCCAGGGCAAATCGGGCGGCAGCGTCGTGCAGGCCTGCCTCGGCACACTGCCAGGCGGCGATTGCCGCCGGCAGGCTGGGCTTTCCTTCGCCGATCAGGAGATCGGCGATCCGCCGGTGGATGCGGCGCCGGTCGCTCTTGAGAAGGCTGCTATAGGCCGCCTCCTGCGCCAGCACGTGCCGGAACTGATAGGAGCCGTGCGAGGTGGTCGAACGCTCGATGATGCCTTGCGACAGAAGCTGCTCGATATCGACGTCGACGCTGCGGCGGCTGACCCCTTCGAGGAGATAGGTGAGCAGCGAGATGCTGAATTCGCGGCCGATGACGCTGGCAAATTGCGCCGCCCGGCGTGCCGAACCGGTCGCAGCGAGCCTCGCCGACAGCAGATCGTTGAGCGAGGTGACGCCGCCTTCCCTGAGCAGCCCTTTCCATTCCGAGAGTGATTTGCCCAATGGCTGCCTGCCGCGGAAGAAACTGGCCAGTTCTTCCGCATAGAGCGGCATGCCGTCGCATTGGTCGAGAATGAAATCCGACAGGCCGGGCGGGGGATGCTCCCGCCAGATCGAGGCGACGAGATCGCGAACCGCGGCCGCGGTCAGCCCCGGCAATTCGATCTCGCTGGCGACCGCGAGAGATCGTCGGATTCTCGATGTCTGAATGACCAGGATCGGAAGCCCGGCCGCCAGCGATCCCAGCCTGTCGATCAACTCCAGCGTCATGTCGTCGGCCCAGTGCACATCCTCGAAGATGAGGAGCGTCGGGAGACCGGCGGCCTTGCATGTCAGAATGTCGGCGGCGGCTTCGATGACCTTCCGCCGGAAGGCGCGCCCGGAGAGATCGGAGACGCGGATATTGCGCGACGTCGCCGGCGAACGGTCGGCGGTGAATGCGAGGATGGTGTCGGCGACGGATGCATCGAGCTGTCGGCCGGAGGCTTGAAGAGCCCGCATGAGGGCGTCGTTGTCGCCATCCTTCAGGACCGCGGGTTCGGCGACCAGCCGTTCGAGAAACGAAACGAATGGATGCAGCGGCTGGCTCTCCAGGCGCCTGCCGCATTGGAAGATCACGGTCTCATGCGCGCTCGGCCGCAAACTCTCGGCGAATTCGCCGACCAGCCTGGATTTGCCGATGCCGGCCTCGCCGACGACGGCGATCAGGCTTCCCTTGCCGCCGAGCGCCGAATTCCACGCGCTGGAAAGGGCGGCAAGCTCCTTTTCCCGGCCGCGGATCGGCCTGTCCTGGCCCTGGGACGGCGATGGTTCCGGGGCCGATTGGTCGCGTTCCTGCGGGCGCCAGAGCGCAATCGGATGTTCGAAGCCTTTGAGCCTTGCCTCCCGCAGCAGGCTGTAATCGAATTTCTGCCGGGTGAGCTGGACGGTCGAATCGGCGACAAGGACGGAATTGGGGTCGGCCTCGGCCTGCAGCCGGGCCGCCAGAACCGGCGCCGTGCCGACGATCTCATCGCCTTGCGTGGAGAAGACGACGAGCCCGGTGGCGACCCCGATCCGCAGCCGGAACGGCCGGCGCGCCTTGGCCCTGGTCTGGGTCTCGGCCCCGGCCGCGACGCGCAGCAGTTCCAGAGAAGCGCGCACCGCGCTTTCAGCGGCATCCTCGGACTGTTCGGGATAGCCGAAGAAGCAGCATCCGCCATCGCCGAGCCGCTGGTGAAGAAATCCCCCGTGTTTCCTGATGACCGCTTCGGCGCTCTGATGTAACGCCGAGACCGACCGGAAGAATTTCTCCGGCTCGCTGCGCAACAAGAGCTCGGTGGAGCCGACAATGTCATAGAAAAGGGCAGTGACCTGTCGCCGCTCACCTGTAAACCGAATTCGTGCGTCGAGGGTTTTCATAGCGGGGTGCCCAACACCACTGAAGCCATACTCAGGACAGCCGATTTAATGCCTGCATGCAAGCTTTTCGTGCGGTGCTGCTAATATATTCTGCTGTTCGCTTGCGGCTCAGACAGTCTCCGCCATGACAGTACGTCCGCCCGTGCCGCGGGCCATTGCTATCCCGCCAAGCAGATTGCGAAGGTCGGCCGCGATTTTGTTGGCGATGACGCCGAGCGCCAGGCCACCTGATATCGCCAGCAGATGAAAGAGGGGAGCCGGCAGCACGGCCGCTGTCTGCGGCATCAGCAGTTCCGGCACGAAACGGTGCAGCAGGTAGGTGGGAAAGGCCGAGACGGCGATCAGCGTCACGAGACGCCCCAGCCGCACGGGCAAGTGAATGCGCGGCAGGTAGAGAAGGGCGAGAAGCGCTGCGAAGATCGTCAGATATTTGACCGTCGTTCCGATCCAGAGCGTCTCCCAGAAGGCGAGATAACCGAGCACGGCGGCGGCAACCGCCGTCAGGATGATCCGCTGCGTCTTCTTGCCGGCAAGGCCCGCGCACCAGCCGAACATGCCGAGATGCAGGCCCCAGTAGATGGTGAAAATCTGCCGCCTGCCGACATCGAAGAGGAGTGGCAGAGAAAACCGCGCTGTGACCGCCAGCGCCAGGAGGGCGAGCGAGAAGGCGAAGGGTTGCGATCGCGCCAGCCTTCGCACCGCAGGCACGGCGAAAATCAGCGAGAAGACGAGAAGCGTCTGCGCATAGGCTTCTATGAACCAGTAGAGATAGGGAAGCATCTCGTGGCGCTCCGGCTCGGCATAGCCGAAATTGCCGGTCAGCGTGACCGAGGCCCAGGGAACGGTGCGCCAGGCGAGCCCATAGGCGGCAACGATGAGAAAATAGGGAATGAGAACATTGATTGCCGGCCGCAGCGCCTGGCGAAAATTGCCGGCGAGGAAATGGCCCGACTGGAAACGTGCCAGGCTGAAACCGACGAGGAGCAGCATCACGCCCGATCCGCCGGGAATGGGCCAGAGCATTTCGTGATGGGTGATGACGAGCAGGATGGCGATCGCCCTCAGCACCAGATCGGTCGGCAGCGCCCTGACCTCTGCGATGTCAGTCCGTGCAACCCGCGGGCCGATATCGAGCTCGGCGATCACCGTCTGCTCCCAGCCTTCCGGCAGCTCGATGCCAAGCCTGTCGAGTTCCATCGTCAATTGCAGGAAGCGGAGGGAATCGCCGCCGAGCGAGACGAAACTGTCGCTGCGGCTCACATTGTGGGGGTAGAAGACCCTGATATAGGCATCGAGCACGCTGACCGCCGCGGCGCGGCTCGTTTCGCGCGTCGCCAGCATCTCGTCGCTAAGGCCGGCATAGTCGATCTTGCCGGAGGCAAGCCTCGGGAGCTCTCGTCGCGCCCTGACGGAGACCAGGCTCGCCGGAAGATGGCTCGCTTCGACGAGCATTCCCAGCGCCCGATCGGCGGAAGCGGCCTCGCTCACATAGGCCTGCAGACCGTGATCGTCACCGACAACGGCAGCCGCGATTCCCTCCTCAGCCAGAACCTGTTCCATGATATCGAAGCCGATCCGGAGCCCGGCGACCTTGGCGAAACGGCTCTTGCGGCCAACAATCCGGAAGAAACCGTCCTCGTCGCGCATGGCGATATCGCCGGTCTTCAATGCCGCGACCTCGGCGCCCCGCTGAAGATCGGCGCGATCGGCGCCGTAGCCCATCATCACGTTCGGGCCGGCATAGACGAGTTCTCCGGCAACGTCAGCTCGGTCGAGCGGATGCCCGTCATCGCCGACGAGGCTGAGGCTGCCGCCGGGAATGGCGATGCCGATCCGCTCCTCATTGTCGGCTAGGCTTTCCGGCGGCACGAAGGCGATGCGGGCGGCTGCCTCGGTCTGGCCATACATGACGAAGAAGCGGCCGCCGTTCGCGCGCATATGGTCGCGGTAGAGGCGGATAAGTTCGGGCGCCAGCCGTCCGCCGGCCACCGTCATGAAGCGCAGCGCCTTCAACTCGTGGCTTCGCAAGCGCGTCCTTTCCATCAGCTCATAGGAATAGGGCACGCCCGAAAGATTGGTGCAGCCGCTTTCGCCGAGCAGTCTTGCAAAATCCTCGCTCACCACCGAGACGCCTGGAATGAAGATGCTGCCGCCGGCAACGAGGTGGGAATGGATGACGGAGAGGCCGTAGGAATAATGAAGCGGCAGAACGAGCGCGGTTCTGTCGGCAGGGGAGAGTTCGAGATAACCGGCAATCGCACGCGCATTGGCGTCAAGATTGGCATAGGACAGGCGCACGGCTTTCGCGAGCCCGGAACTGCCTGAGGTCATCAGCAGCAAGGCGAGATCCGGATGCAGCGGCGCGTCGCTTTGCCCGGGCCGGCTTTCCTGGACGAGCCGCCAGCGGCCGCCGGCCGGGCGGTAGGTGAAATCAGGCCGAAAGGCTGACAGAAACTCTTGCCACAGCCTGTCATCGCAGGGCGGCAGCATCGCCACTGCATGGCCGGCGCGCAGCGCGCCGAGATAGGCGACGATCACATGTTCCGAAACGTCAGCCGAAATCGCCACAAGCCGCTTTTCCCCCCGTCCCAGCCGCTCGGCAAAGCGCAGCGTCCGGGCATTGAGGTCGGCATAGGAGAGCGTCCGTCCGTCGGCGAAGATAAGGGCCGGGCGCTGATCGGCGCGAGCGATTTCAGGAAACAAGTCGGCGGGGGTCATGCTCGCGCTTCGAATGGCAGAAAACTGGCCGAAGCGCGTATAATCCTTGATAATGTCAGTCAAGTAATTTGCGGCTGCACAAGCTTGGGGTGGCGCAGTTTCGAGCTCGGCCGCGGGAAGGCGGCTTCGCCCTGATCAAGGTTAGCATTGGCTACATTTGGATTAAGGGTGAATGTCCGGGAACGCGCCTCGCTCCGGCGGGTGGCGGAGTCACTTCCCACGAGCAGACGGTTTCTCGAGGCGATTTTCCCGACCGGCGTTACTCGCCTAGGCTGGACAGCAATTCGTCGAGCTGCTCCAACTGCTCCGGCAATGCGGTGGCCGAGCCCTGTAGGGCTTCCTCGAGCGCCTCCTTCGACGGATAGACTTCGTGGAAAGTCAGGAGTGTCCTCCCGCCTTGGTCCTCGAAGGTCACGGTCGTGATCGCGCCCTCTTCGCCCTCGTCGTTGGTCCAGACGATGCGCTCGTTCGGCACCACCTCGAGATACTTGCCGTAGAAGGCCATGGTGTCCGAACCGCCGGCGCCGAATTCCAGCCGATATTTGCCGCCGGTACGCACGTCCATCTCGCACGAGACGAGCGAAATGCCGGATACCGACTTTGGCACCCACCAGCGCCGGAACAGCTCGGGCTGGCTCCACGCCCTGTAAACCGTACCCGGAGGCGCATTGAATGTCCTGGTTACCAGGAGTTCGCGATCCCCTCTGCGCTCGACCGACGTGCGGTTCTCAGCACCACCTGCACCGTTAACCTGCTCAGTCATCGCTTCCCTCCTGTTGCATCTCGCTGATGATTTCGTCCAAGGCTTCGAAGCGGGCCTCGAAGAGCTTGCGATGTGCCTCGATCCACTCGGCCTCCGCCTTGAGGCCGCGTGTCCCAAGCTTGCAGGTTCTCACCCGTCCGACCTTCTGTGTGACGACGAGCCCCGCCCGCTCGAGAACCTGGACGTGCTTCTTCATGCCGGTCAGCGTCATCTGGAACCTGTCCGCAAGACTGCTGATCGACGCGTCCCCCCACCCAAGCTGATCGATGATCCCGCGGCGGGTCGCATCGGACAGCGCCGCAAACGAGAGATCGAGGGGAGGGCTTACATACTGAACCATCTGGTTCAGTATGTAGCCTGTTCGCGCTTGAAGTGCAAGCGTTTCGAGCCGTCTGCGGTGATCATTTGAGGCCGCCGTGGGCGAGACCTGTCACGAGATAACGCTGCAGGAAGAGCGCTACCAGATAGACCGGTGTGATGCCGGCGAGCGAGGCGGCTGCCATCTGGCCGAAATTGACCAGCCGATCCCCCTGGAACAGCGAGATGCCGACAGGAAGCGTGCGCGTCTCGTCGGAAAAGGTGAAGGCGGAGGCAAAGAGGAACTCGTTATAGGCGAGGACCGAGACGATGATCAGCGTCGCCACGATGCCCGGTACGATGATCGGGGCGACGATATGGACGAGGATCCGAAGAGGGCCAGCTCCGTCGAGCGCCGCCGCCTGTTCGATCTCCAGCGGCATGCGCCGGAGAAAGGGGGTGAGAAGCCAGAAGGCGACGGGGATATTGGCAAAGCCGTAGAGCATCACCAGGCCGGCATGGGTGTTGAGGAGCCCGGTTGCCTTGAGAAGATAGAACAGCGGAATGAGAGCCACGATCGGCGGCGCCATGTAGCTCGACAGAGTGAGATCACCCAGCCACTTGCCACCGATGCCGAGCCGCAGCACGGCGTAGGCGGCGGGCAGGGTGAGCAACAGCGTCAGGGCGCCGGCGAGCAGCGAGACGGCAACCGAGTTGGCGATGAACCCTGAGAGATGGGCGGCCTCGAAAGCGGCCGGCCAATTGTCGAGCGTCGGGCTCGTCGGCAGGAAACGGCCGCTCAGCACGTCGTCCTTTGTCTTGAAGGACACCGAGACGAGATAGGCGATCGGCAGGGTGAAGAAGACGAGGACCGGTGCGATCGCGGCAACGAGCGGGATGTCGGAGCGGCTGATCTTCATGCGTCTTTCCTCTCGAGATGCTGGTGAAGGCGGATGACCGGCCAGAGCACTGCGCCAATCACCAGGCTGTAGATCAGGGTCTCGGCGGCGGCGCGGGCGACATCGAACTGTTCCAATGCGCGGCGATAGATGGAGAAGCCGGTCGTCGTGGTGGCAAAGCCCGGACCGCCGAACGTCAGGACATAGACGAGGTCGAAGACCTTGAAGGAGAGGATGAGCTTCAGCAGATAGATCGAGGAGAGCGGCGCCGCCACGAGCGGAAGCGTGATGTGCCGGAAGCGTTGCAGCGGTGATGCCCCATCGATGATCGAAGCCTCGTGGACGCCTTCGGGAATGGTCGAAAGGGCGGCGAAGCTGAGGATGACGACGAAGGGCGTCCATTGCCAGATATCGGCAACCGCGATCGCGAACCAGGCAAAAACGGGATCGCCCAGGAAGCTCACGGGCGCGTCGACGATGCCAAGGTTCAGGAGGAGCCCGTTCAGGAGCCCTCCGGCCGGTGCCAGGATCAACTTCCATGCGACTCCCACCATCACCGGCGGCGTCATGAGCGGCAGCAGGATCAGGCTTACCAGGAACCGTCCGGCCTTCAGGAGCCGGGTGAAGAGCAAGGCGATCAGGAAGCCGATCACCAGCTGGATGCTCGCGGTGACGAAAGCATAGGCGATGCTCTTGGTCACAGAGGTCACAAACAGCGGATCCTGGAGGACCTCCCGCACATGCTGCAATCCGACAAAGCTGCGGAAGGGTTTGCCGAGCGTGCTCTTGCTGAGCGCAAGCGCCACCAGGAAGAGCGTGGGGTAGGCCAGGGTGGCGGCGAGCCCGAGCAGGATCGGAGAGATCCACAGCCAGCGGACGAGCCGGTGTGCCGAAATGCCGTGATCGGCCGTCGTTAAGGCGGCTCGTCTTCGAGCGAGGGGAAAATCGATCGCAGTCATGTCATCGCGCCTGTTGTTCTTCTCTCGAAAGGCGTGCCCCGCTCTGCCGCAGGGCACGCCTTCGGGTCTTGTGTTCCACGTCCGCCAGGAGGGGGGCTCAATGATCAGCCATTGGCTTCGATGATGTTCGTCCAGGCCTTGTGGGCATCGGCGATCGCCTGTTCGGCATTCTTCGTCCCGGCAAGGGCCAGCGCGAGTTCATCGGTCAGCGCGTTTTCCAGCTTCGGGGCATAGACGGCCGTCGGCCAGGCGAGGCTGTTTTCCAGCGCACCGTCTGCCAGCAGCGGCTGCACGAGCGGCTGGAAGGCCTTGAACTTCTCGGAGTTGAGGCCGGAGTGACGGTCGGGATCGATGCCGGAGCCGGTCAGCGTGAGCAGCTGTTCGTGGTAGTCCCTGCTGGTCGCGAGCTTGATCAGTTCCCAGGCGACATCCTTGTTCTTCGAGCCGCTGGTGATCGCGAAGCCGAAACCGGCATTGAAGGCAAGCCGCGGCGTCTTGTTGGCGCCACCGACGGGAATGCGGGTGACGCCCCACTTGTCGACGATCTTCGAGCCCTTGGGATCCTGGGCGTAGCCGCCGAGGTCGGTCCAGAAGTCGATCTGGGCGGCCTTGCCGCTGAGGAAGGCGGGCAGACCTTCCTCGAAGCGCGTCTCGAGCGGCGTCGGCAATGCGTGCGGTGCGGATGCGAGCAGCGACTTCAGCGCTTCCACGGCTTCGGTGCTGTCGAGGGCCGAGGTGCCGTCCGCCTTCAGGAAGTTGCCGCCGAAACCGGTCAGGCGATTGGCATAGGTCGACAGGATGATGACAGGGATCTTCGCGCCCAGGACTGCAGCACCATAGATGCCGTTCCTGGATTCCGCCTCGGTGATGACCTTGGCGTTTTCGTTGTATTCGTCCCAGGTCGTCGGTGGCTTGAGGCCGTACCGATCGAACAGTTCCCTGTTGTAGAACAGAAGGTGGCTGTCGCCGTCATAAGGCAGGCCATAGCGACGGCCGTCATGCAGCGTGTACTGGTCATAGATCGTCTGGATGAAATCGTCGGGTTGGATTTCCGCCTTGTCTCGCTCGATCAAGTCGGTCACGTCCTCGATCACGCCGTCCTCGGCGAGCTGGCCCTTGTAGGTATAAAAATAGTCGATGACGTCGAATTCGCCGGCCCCGGACTGAAAGTCGAG
The DNA here is from genome assembly GCF_002531805.1 of Rhizobium sp. M1. Classification (NCBI taxonomy): domain Bacteria; kingdom Pseudomonadati; phylum Pseudomonadota; class Alphaproteobacteria; order Hyphomicrobiales; family Rhizobiaceae; genus Rhizobium; species Rhizobium sp. M1. The sequence continues at coordinate 206,519 of NZ_NWSW01000003.1, forward strand.
GGTCGCCTTGACGCTGACCTGGTCGTAGGGAACGGCGGTCACGTTGACCTTCGCACCCGTCAGCTTTTCGAAATCCTCGGCGATCTTCTTGCCCGTGACGACATGCGGCTGAATGATCAGGAGGTTGAGGGTGCGGCCGGCGAGCCGATTGTCCGCGGCGAGGGCGGAGGAGAAGACGCCCGATGAGAGAAGAGAGAGCGCTCCTGATGCCAGCATGGTTTTCAGGACCGTGCGGCGGCCATAGGCTTGGTCGATGATGGGGTTGGACATGAATTGATCCTCGGTTGCGACGGCGCCGGCCGCAGGGATGACCACGGAGCGGTATTCCGTGTGGCAGCTGCGTCGGCCTTTGGGGGGATCATTCGACAGATAACTCTTGCCGTTAACCAACAGGAATTTAAAGTACACAAAAATTATAGAATTTATTTTCAAATTCAGCCACACCTCTCGCTTCGAGAGGGGGCCGAGGGGAAAAGCACGATCGGATGCGGTCAGATAGGCCGGTCAGCCAGGGATAACCGAGGGTCAACAAAAACCAGAAAAAAATTCCACGAAATAGTACATAAAAAACATATAATAACTGTTAAATGGGCGTCGCATCGGGATGCTTCGGGGACCACGCCTGAAATCCGGATGGGATCGAGGAATGACCAAGCAGATACACTTCAACGCCTTCGACATGAACTGCGTGGGCCACCAGTCGCCCGGCCTTTGGGCCCATCCCCGTGACAAATCCTGGAAATACAAGGATCTGGACTACTGGCAGGATCTTGCCAGGACGCTCGAAAAGGGGGTGTTCGACGGCATCTTCATCGCCGACGTGATCGGCTATTACGACGTCTACAAGGCCAACAACTACCACGCCATCCATCAGGCGGCGCAGATTCCGGTCAATGATCCGATCCAGCTCGCGGCGCCGATTGCACTCGCCACCGAACATCTCGGCATCGGCATCACCGCCTCGATCTCGTTCGAGCACCCCTATCCCTTCGCACGGCGTCTTGCCACCGCCGACCACCTGACAAAGGGGCGCGTCGGCTGGAATATCGTGACCTCCTATCTGGAGAGCGGCGCCAAGAATATCGGGCAAGGCGGATTGCGTGCGCATGACAACCGCTACGAAGTGGCGAGCGAATATCTGGAGGTCATCTACAAGCTCCTTGAGGGGGCCTGGGAAGACGGCGCTGTGCTGCGCGACCGCGAGAAGCGCATCTTCACCGATCCCTCGAAGGTGCACGAGATCGGCCACAAGGGCCGTTTCTTCGAAGTACCGGGCTACGCCCTGACCGAGCCGTCGCCGCAGCGTACGCCGGTGCTCTACCAGGCCGGCGCTTCAGGGCCGGGCAAGCAATTCGCGGCGGAGCATGCGGAATGCGTCTTCGTCGCGGCACAGACCAGGACGATCCTGAAGAATTATGTGCGCGATGTCCGGGTGCGGGCGGCGACCGTCGGGCGCGATGCGTCGAAGTTCCGCATCTACAATCTGATGACGGTCATCGTCGACGAGACCGACGAGAAGGCGCGCGCCAAATTCCGCGACTATCTCGACTACGTTTCCTATGACGGCTCGCTGGTCTTCATGTCCGGTTGGACCGGCGTCGACTTTTCCCGCTACGCGCCGGATGACCTCGTGCGCAAGGTCGAGACCAACGCCATCCATTCGGCGATCGAGAGCCTGTCGGAAGGCGATCCGAATAAGCGCTGGACGATCAGCGAGCTGGCCGAATGGGGCGGTATCGGCGGCATGGGACCGGTGGTCGTGGGATCGCCCTCCACCGTTGCCGACGAGCTCCAGGCCTGGGTCGACGAGACCGACGTTGACGGCTTCAACCTTGCTTATGCCGTAACACCCGAGAGCTTCGAGGATATCGTCGGCTATCTGGTGCCGGAACTGCAGAAGCGCGGCGTCTATCCGACCGGCTATCGCCCCGGCACGCTGCGGGAGAAGCTGTTCGGCGAGGGGCCCTATCTGCCCAAGGCGCATCCGGCCGACCGTTACCGCGACATCGAAGCCTTCAAACGCAACCAGGCGATCACGCTTGCCAATGCCAGCTGACATTCCAATCCAACCCGACGAGGTTTTCCCATGGGAAGCATCACCGACACCAAGATCGATTACAGCGTCCATCCGCGCGTCAATTCCACCGATCCTTTCACGCCCCGTCCGCGCCCGGTTACGCCGGCGCATGTGATCGGGAGCGACGAGGAGGCGATCCGGATCGCCGAGAGACTGGCCGCGAGCTTCAAGGTCGGGGCGGCTCTGCGTGACCGTGAGGGACTGCTGCCGGTCGCCGAGCTCGACGCCTATTCGCAGAGCGGTCTCTGGAGCATCAACGTGCCGAAAGCCTATGGTGGTCCGGAAGTCTCCTATGCCACGCTCGCCAAGGTGATCGCCATCATCGCTGCAGCCGATCCGGCCATCGCGCAGATCACTCAGAACCATCTGGCGATCGTCGCGACCGTCGATCTCGACGGCACGCAAGAGCAGAAGAAACTGTTCTTCGGCTGGGCGCTCGAAGGGATCCGATACGGCAACGCCTTCTCCGAGCTGAAGAGCAAGACCGTCGCCGATTTCGAAACCAAGGTCGTTCATGACGGCGACGAGGTGGTCGTCAACGGCGAGAAATTCTATACGACCGGCGCGCTTCTTGCCCATATCGTGCCGATCGTCGGTGTCGACGAGACCGGCCAGGGCTATCTCGTCTTTGCCGACCGCGACGCCCCCGGTCTCACCGTCACCAACAACTGGTCGAGCTTCGGCCAGCGCACCACCGCGTCGGGTTCGGTCAAGATCGAAAACGTGCGGGTGCCGAAGGCGCGGGCGCTGAAGGTCACCTCTTTCGACCATCCGACGGTCGGCGGCCCCGTCTCGCAGATCATCCAGTCGGCGATCGATGTCGGCATCGCCCGGGGCACGATCGACGATACGATCGAGTTCGTCGGCAAATATAGCCGCCCTTGGATCGACAGCGGCAAGGCGACGGCCGGCGAAGACCTCTTCACCATCGCCCAGATCGGCGACCTGAAGATCAAGCTGCATGCGGCCGAAGCGCTGCTCGAGATCGCCGGCCACGCCATTGACGCGGCGCGCGCCGATCCGACGCTGGAGACGGTCTCGGAGGCGACGATCAAGACAGGTGAATCCAAGGTTCTGACGACGGAGATTGCGATCCTGTCGACGAACAAGCTGTTCGAACTTGCGGGAACGCGCTCGACCCTCGCCGAGCATGGACTCGACCGCCACTGGCGCAATGCCCGCGTCCATACGCTGCATGATCCAGTGCGCTGGAAATACTACCACGTCGGCAATTATTATCTGAACGGCGTCCATCCGCCGCGCCACGCCTGGAACTGAGCCCAAGATGAGCACCAATGATCGCCAGCTGCACCGCGAGGCCGCGCTCACCGCCGGCCGTCCTGCGCCGCACATCGCCGCCCGTCGGAGCGTCGCCCATCTCATCCGCGATGATGCGGAGGCCATCCGGATCGCCAAGGACCTGGCGCTTGAATTCGCGGTCGGCGCCGCCCAGCGGGACCGCGAACGACGCCTTCCGCTCGCCGAGATCGACCGCTTCTCGCAGAGCGGTCTCTGGGCGATCGGCATCCCGAAAGCCTATGGCGGCGCCGGCGTCTCCGCGGCAACGCTGGCCGAGGTCACCACCATCATCTCGGCGGCGGATTCCTCGATCGGGCAGATCCCGCAGAACCATTTCTACATGGTGGAGGCGCTGCGACTGAACGGCAGCGAGGAGCAGAAGCAGCACTATTTCCGGCGCGTGCTGGAAGGTGATCGTCTTGGCAATGCCTTCACCGAGATCGGCACGAAGACGCCGGTCGACTTCAAGACGCATTTCGCCGATCGCAACGGAAAGCTCTACCTGAACGGGCAGAAGTTTTACGCGACCGGCTCCCTCTTCGCCCATATCGTCGTCGCTGTGGCGAAGGGACCGAACGGCCGTGTCCATCTGGTCTTCATCGACCGGGCGACTCCGGGGCTCGGCTTTGTCGACGACTGGTCGTCCTTCGGGCAGCGTTCGACGGGCAGCGGCACCGTGACCTTCGACGACGTCGAGGTGACGCCGTCCCAGATCGTCGACCATGATGGAAGCTTCGAACAGCCGACGCCGATGGGGCCTTTCGCGCAGATCATCCATGCCGCCGTGCAGGTCGGCATCGCGCGCGGGGCGCTCGCGGAAACGATTTCCTATGTTCGTGCCCATGCGCGGCCATTTTTTGAACTGGCGATCGAGCACGGTTATGAGGATCCGCACACCATACACGGCGTCGGCGACGTGGCGATCAGAGTGCATGCGGTCGATGCGCTGCTCGCAAGGGCTGGCCGGATTGTCGACCGCGCCACCGCAGAGCCGACGGCGGCGAGCGTAGCGGCGGCATCCATCGCCGTCGCGGAGGTCAAGGCGCTCGGGACGGAGGTGGCGCAGCTTGCCGCCACCAAGCTGATCGAGTTCGGCGGCGCGCGTTCGACGCTCGAAAACTATGGGCTCGACCGCTTCTGGCGCAATGCCCGGACGCATTCGCAGCATGATCCGGTGCGCTGGAAATACCACCATATCGGAAACTTCTATCTGAATGGCATCCTGCCCCCGCGGCATGGCGCCCTCTGATTTTTCAATCATTTATCGAATTCTATGGAGATACGAATGAAATCGCTGCTCGGCATTGCCCTTGGTGCCTTGATGTCGGTGACCGCTCTTGGTCAGGCGCTCGCGGCCGACCTGTCCGAAATCCGCATCGACTGGGCGACCTATAACCCGGTCAGCCTCATCCTGAAGAATGACGGCCTGCTTGAAAAGGAGTTTGAAAAGGACGGCATCAAGGTGACCTGGGTTCAGTCCGCCGGCTCGAACAAGGCACTCGAATTTCTCAATGCATCGTCGCTTGATTTCGGCTCAACGGCCGGCGCCGCCGCACTGATCGGCAGGGTCAACGGCAACCCGATCAAGTCGATCTACGTTTATTCCCGCCCCGAGTGGACCGCCCTCGTCACCCGCAAGGATACTGGTATCACCAAGGTCGAGGATCTGAAAGGCAAGTCGATCGCCGTCACCCGCGGCACCGATCCGCACATCTTTCTCGTCCGGGCGCTGGCCGAGGCCGGCCTTTCCGAGAAGGACGTGTCGCTTGTCCTCCTCCAGCATGCCGACGGCAGGCTTGCGCTGCAGCGCGGTGACGTCGACGCCTGGGCGGGTCTCGATCCGATCATGGCCTCGGCCGAGATCGAAAACGGCGACCTGCTGTTTTATCGCAAGCCGGAAAACAATAGCTGGGGCATCCTGAACGTGCGCGAAGAGTTCGCCAAGGAGCATCCGGAGATCGTGTCGCGCGTCATCGCCGCCTATGAGGTCGCGCGCAAGAAGGCGATCGCCGAGCCTGAGGCCCTGAAGGCCGCCCTCGTCGCCGCCACCAAGTTGCCGGACACCGTCATCGCCCGCCAGCTCGAGCGTACGGACCTCACCAATTCGAAGATCGGCGATGCACAGCGTGCGACCATCGAGGCTGCGGGCCTCGCCCTCCAGCAGGCCGGCGTGCTGAAGCCCGAGGTCGACGTCAAGGCCGCCGTCGCCGAACTGATCGATCCGTCCTTCGGCGCTTCCTTGGGCCAATAGGACAGTACCTCCGGGAGAAAGCCGATGGCAGTGCTCGATACCGCAGCGCGACAGCCGGAGAAGCAGGAGATCGAGAGGCGGCCCGTCCGCCTTTCCGTCTTCGATCGCCCGGTCGCCGGCTTCCTCTTTCCGCTGTCGCTGCTTGTCCTCTGGGAAGCGCTCTTTCGTCTCGGACTCGTCGAGGGGCGTCTTATGCCGGCGCCTTCACGCATCTTCGAAACGGTCTTTGCGCTGGCAGTCGGCGGCGATCTCGCCGGACACGTCGCCATCACCCTGTGGCGCGTGCTCGCAGGCTTCTTCGCCGGCGCGGTGGTCGGCACGGTCCTGGGGGCGCTGACAGGCTATTCGGCCATCCTCCGGCGATTGCTCGATCCGACGCTGCAAGCCTTGCGCGCCATTCCCTCCATCGCCTGGGTTCCGCTGTTCATCCTCTGGTTCGGCATTTTCGAAGCCTCGAAGATCGCCTTGATCGCGGTCGGCGTGTTCTTCCCCGTCTATCTCGGTGTCTATGGCGCGGTGCAGGGGGTCGACCGGAAGAGTGTCGAGGTCGGCCGGGTCTTCCGCCTTTCCGGCCTGGATCTTGTGCGACGCATCCTGCTGCCCTCGGTACTGCCGGGATATGTGCTGGCGCTGCGGGCGGGCCTCGGCCTCGGCTGGATGTTCGTCGTTGCCGCCGAATTCATGGGCGCTTCGCAAGGGCTCGGCTATCTCCTGGTCGATGGCCAGCAGCTCGGAAAGCCCGACCAGATTCTGGCGACGATCCTGGTCTTTGCCGTGGTCGGCAAGTTCACCGACACCTGCCTGCTCGTTCTTTCCGCACCTTTCGTGCGCTGGCAGGACAACCATGCCCGGAAGCACTGACATGCTGGAGATCAGCCACCTCGGAAAGATCTACCCGAACGGGGCGCATGCGCTCGAAGACTTCACACTGCAGGTCGGGGAGGGCGAGGTCGTGGCCATTATCGGCGGCTCCGGCTGCGGCAAGAGCACCCTGCTGCGGCTGGTCGCCGGCCTTGAACCCCCGACGCGCGGCGAAATCCGGCTTGGTGGCCGCCGTCTCGTCGAGCCGGACGCGCGAGTCAACATCGTTTTCCAGGAGCCGCGCCTCTTCCCATGGCTGACAGTCGCGGACAATATCGCCTTTGGTCTCCGGCACCTCGACAAGGGGGAGCGATCGGCACGGGTGGAGGCCGCGTTGTCACGAATCGGGCTCTCCGGATATGGTGGGCGCTGGATTCGCGAGCTCTCCGGCGGTCAGGCGCAGCGCGTTGCGCTCGCCCGCGGCCTGGTGACCAGACCTTCCGTGCTCCTGCTCGACGAGCCCTTCTCAGCGCTCGACGCGATGACCCGGACTGACCTGCAGGATCATCTCTCGGATCTCTGGCAGGAGAATGGCAGCACTATGCTGCTCGTCACGCATGATATCGAGGAGGCGGTCGCACTCGCTGATCGGATCATTGTGATGCGGCCGTGGCCGGGTCGCATCCTTGAGGTTGTGCCGGTTGACCTGCCCCGCAGGCGGGACCGCAACTCGCCAGGCTTCGCGATCGTGAAGCGCGAACTGTCGATACTCCTGGAACGATCCCTCGATCGCACAGATGACAAACGTCTTGCTGCAAGGCGATGAGAGACTATCGTTCCATGGCATACCACCTCAGCGGCGTCCTCAAATTTAGATCGTCTTGCGTAATCTCTACCCAACATCATTGGAGAACGAGGGCTGCATGAGTGGACAGGATGCTGCCGGCGCTGGAGGCATCACCATTGTCATCATCGGTGGCGGCTTTACCGGCGCTGCCGTCGCGGCCCACCTCGTTGCCGATGGCAAGCTGGCGGCGGGTGCCAAGGTCGTGGTGGTCGAGCCCAGAGAGGATCTGGGCCAAGGTCTGGCCTATAGTACAAACGACCCTGCGCACCGGATAAACGTTCCCGCCGGTAAGATGACACTTTTCCCGGCGCGACCCGACGATTTCCTGAACTACCTCGCAGAATGTTCGACCGAGGTCGGCGACGAAGGGTTGATCGGTCGAGATGGCCTGCCTTATCCCAGGCGGTCCGTTTTCGGTGACTATGTGGCTGCCCGACTGCGCCCCTTGATCGCAGAGGGTCGGATCGAGCACTGGCGAGCGACAATCCAGACGGTTCGCCGAGACGGCCAGGCATATCGGTTGCGGGCTGTCGACGGGTCCGAAATTCGAGCCGATTTCCTGGTCCTTGCCGTCAGCCATCCGCCACCGGCCTTGCCCCGCGTGCTCGCGCCGTTGCACGGTAACGGCAAACTCGTCACGGATGTCACGGTCGCTGGTGCGCTGGCCGCCATCGCGGCGGCGGACCGTGTGTTGATTATCGGGAACGGCCTGACCGCGGCTGATGTCGTGGCATCGCTGAAGCGTCGCGGACATTACGGCCACATCACCTCTATCTCGCGGCGCGGTCTGCGTTCGCGCGGACACGGGCCAGCCGGGCGGGAGGCGCTGGGTGATTTCGTGACGGAACCCGCAATGACGGCGAGCGGCCTCTTGCGACGCGTGCGCGCAGGGGTTCGGGAGGCTGAGGCCAAGGGGCTGACCTGGCACTGTGTGCTCGATGCTGTTCGCTTGCAGGGACAAGCGGTGTGGGCCGCTTTGCCGATGGCCGAACGCCGGCGGATCGCCCGCCATGTCCGGCCGTTCTGGGACGTTCACCGCTTTCGCATCGCGCCGCAGGTGGAGGATGTGATCAACGATGCGCTCTCCAGCCGCAAACTTGAAATCCTCGCCGCTTCGGTCGCGGCGGTTGAGAGAACCGGCTCCGGCTTTACGGTGAGCCTACGACAACGGCATAAGCGAGATCGTCGTGAAATCACGGTCGACGCCATCGTCGTGACGACAGGGCCGGGGCATGGCGGTATTCTCGAGAGCCAGGATTTTTTGCGCGACCTTAGCGCCGCCGGCCTGCTTCAGCCCTGCCCGACGGGGCTTGGTATCGCCTGCAATGGTGACGCACATCCGATCTCTCGCAGCGGCAAAGCCGTTTCCGATGTGCTCATTGCCGGCCCTTTGGCCCGAGGAACCTGGGGTGAGCTGATGGGTCTGCCCCAGGTCACCGAACACGCCGTGTTCGTGGCGAACCGTATCAGACAGATCCTCGCCCATCGCTTCGATCACCGCGCCGCGGTGTTGCGGGCATCCTGAAGACTGCCGCGAGAGAACTGATCTTTTCGAAGCTGCCCGATAGTTGGAAGAAAATTCCTTATAAAAACTATAGAATTTCATAATCTCGGCGGAAATCTGTAACGGCTCCGCCGCCTTTTGACAGGACTGGAATAATGGCAATCGACAAGCCCCTCGACTTTCTATGGTTCATCCCCTCGTCCGGCGACGGTGCGTATCTGGGGTCGGACGATCTCAGTCGCCCGGCCGATCCCGGCTATTTCCGCGAGATCGCGAAGGCTGCCGACCGGCTGGGATATTCCGGCGTGCTTATTCCGACGGGTGCGGCGTGCGAGGAATCCTTCATTCTGGCCGCGGATCTCGCCGCCCACACCGAGCGACTGAAATTTCTGGTGGCCATTCGGCCGGGCACCGCATCGCCGGCCTATTATGCGCGCCTCGCCGCGACGCTCGACCGCGTTTCCAACGGCCGCCTGCTGATTAACATCGTGGTCGGAGGCAGTGCCCAGGAACTCGCCGGTGACGGCATTTTCCTGCCGCATGACGAACGCTACGATCATGCCGGCGAGTTCTTCCAGGTGTTCAACTCGCTGGTCGAGACCGGTAAGGCCAACCTCGACGGCAAGTATATCAAGGCCATCGATGCGAGACTTGGCCTGCCGCCCGTACAGGAACCGCGCCCTCCGCTCTATTTCGGCGGATCGTCAGACGCTGCGATCGCCTTTTCCGGCGGCATCACCGACAAGTACCTGACCTGGGGCGAACCGCCGGCGCAGGTGGCGGAGAAGATTGCCAAGGTCCGCAAGGCCGCCGCGGCGCAGGGCAAGCACGTCACCTTCGGCATCCGTCTTCACTTCATCGTTCGCGAGACCGATGAAGAGGCCTGGGCTGCCGCCGACCGGCTGATTTCCAAGCTTTCCGACGAAACGATTGCCGCAGCGCAGGAGGTGTTCGCGAAGAGCTCGGATTCGGTCGGCCAGGCGCGCATGGTCGCCCTGCATCAGGGACGCCGCGACAAGCTCGAAGTCTCTCCCAATCTCTGGGCGGGCATCGGTCTCGTCCGCACGGGCGCGGGAACCGCGCTGGTCGGATCTCCGAAAACGATCGCGGAACGTTTGAGGGAATATCAGGCGCTCGGAATCGATACCGTCATAGCCTCCGGCTATCCGCATCTGGAAGAAGCCTACCGGGTTTCCGAGTTGCTCTTCCCCGAAATCGGCCTGCCCGGCCCCCATGGGCAGATCCGCTCCTCCTTCGGCGAACGCCGGGTTTTCGGGGGCGGCGGACATGGTGGGAATGTGAAAATCGTATCCGCCTCCTGAGGAATTACCGGCGAACGCCTCCTGCCTCAAAGGGCCGCTGCCGACGCCGCTATTCGCTACATCTTCCGCACCACTCACACCGCCGCGCTGAAATCCGCTGCCAGCACCGCATCCTTCAGCGCGCGCGAATAGGGATGCTGCGGATTGTCGAGCACGGGGCGGGCCTGGCCGCGTTCGACGATTTCGCCCTTGCGCATGATGATGATGTTGTCGCTGATGTAGTAGGCGGTGGCGAGGTCGTGGGTGATGTAGATGATCGAAAGCCCGAGCTCGTTCTTCAGGCGGCCGAACAGGTTGACGATCGCCATGCGCAGCGAGGCGTCGACCATGGAGACCGGCTCGTCGGCGACCAGCAGGCGGGGCTGCGGGATCAGCGCGCGGGCGATGGCGACGCGCTGCAGCTGGCCGCCGGAGAGTTCGTGGGGAAAGCGGCCTTTCACCTCTTCGAGCGTCAGGCCGACGTGATGCAGCGCGGCATCGGCCATGCGCTCCGCCTCTTTCCGGTCCGGCCGCTTTGCCGAGGCGACGAAATTGCGGGCGGTCTCGAAGAGATAGCGGTCGACCCGCTTCAGCGGATTGAAGGCTTCGAACGGGTTCTGCAGCACCGGCTGGACCTCCTTCATGAAAGCCTTGCGTTCGGATCGGCTGTGGATGGAGACGGTTTTTCCGGAAAATTCCAGCCGCCCTTCCGTCGGCTCGGTCTGCCCGAGGATCATGGCCGCGATCGTCGATTTGCCCGAGCCGGATTCGCCGACGATCGACAGGATCTCCGGTTCCGCCCCGACTTCGAAGCTGACGTCCTTGACCGCAGTGATCAGGCGCCGGCCGAGCATGCCGCCCTGGCGGTAGATTTTCGTGACATGCGAGAGGTGAAGCAGAGCCGTCAAACCTGATCTCCCGTAACTGCAAAACAGGCCACGCGCCGCCCCGGCTCGACGGTGACCAGCGGCGGCACCTTCTGCGAGCAGATATCCATCCGCTTCGGACAGCGCGGATGAAAGCGGCAGCCTTCCGGCGGCATGGCAAGGTTCGGCGGACGGCCCTCCAGCGAGGGCCGCGCCGAGGCATCGCCGATGCGCGGCAGGCTGCCGACCAGATGCTGCGTATAGGGATGGAGCGGCATGCTGAAGAGCTTGGCGGTCGGCGCCTCCTCGACGAGGCGCCCGGCATAGACGATGCCGATGCGGTCGGAAACGGTGGCGTGGACGCCCATATCATGGGTGACGAACAGGAAGGACGAGCCCATCTCGCGCTGGATCTCGCGGATCATCGACAGCACGTCACGCTGGACGATGACGTCGAGCGCGGTCGTCGGCTCGTCGGCGATGATGAATTCCGGCGTCAGGATGGTGGCGAGCGCGATGGTGGTGCGCTGGCGCATGCCGCCGGAGAGTTCGTGGGGATAGGCATCGAGCAGGTGCGGATCGAGCTTCAGCCGCTGCAGATGCGCGGCGACCTTTTCGAAGAACACTTGCTTGCCGACCGGCATGTGGCGAAAGGCGAAATCGGTGAAGGAATGGCGGATCCGGCGCACCGGATTGAGCACGTTCATCGAACCCTGCATAATATAGGACAGATGCTTCCAGCGCAGCGCCATGCGCTCCTCCGGCTTCATCGCGTAGATATCCTGGGTGCCGCCGGCGAAATGGAATTTCACGTTCCCGGACACGACCCGAAGCGGCGGCCGGATGGCGCCGGCGATGGTTTTGATCAGGGTCGTCTTGCCGCTGCTCGATTCCCCGGCAACGCCATAGACCTCGCCGCGGCCGATCGTCAGGCTGATATCGTCGACGGCGCGCACTTCGCGATCGACGCCGTAAAGGAAGGCGCGGTAATAGGCTTTCAGATTCTGGATTTCGACCAAGGCATCCATACTAACTTCCCATCCGGTTCAGCCGGCTGCGCGGATCATTGTATTCGTTCATCGACATCGACAGCAGGAAGAGCGCCAGGAAGAGGATGACGATGACGGCGACGGGGGCGGCGACCCACCACCATATGCCTGAGATCAGCGCCGAATGCGCATTGGCCCAGTAAATCATCATGCCCATGGTCGGCGTCTCGATATCGGTGAAGCCGAGCACCGAGAGCGTGATTTCCATGCCGATCGACCAGATCATGTTGTTCATCGTCGTGGCGAAGACGATCGGCAGCACATAGGGCAGGTGCTCTTCGACGAGGATCTTGCGCATGCTCATGCCGGAGTAAACGCTCTGGGTGGTGAACGGCCGGGTCTTCAGACCGATCGCCACCGAGCGGATCAGGCGGGCGTCATAGGACCAGCCGAGCGAGGCCATGATGACGATCAGTGCGGCCCAGGTCATGCTGTCCTTCAGCACGAAGTAGAACAGGATCAGCAGCGGAAATTGCGGAATGACCATGACGCTGTCGTTGATCGCCATCAGCACCCGGTCGACTGCGCCGCCGGCATAACCGGCCACCAGCCCGACGACCAGCGAGATGATGCGCGAGAGAAAGGCGACGCCGATGCCGAAATAGAGCGTGTTGCGAAGACCGGTCGTCAGCTGCCAGAAAACGTCCTGGCCGCGCGATGTCGTGCCCAGCCAATATTCGCCGTCTGGCGGCATGTCGGGCGGCAGGAGATAGATGTCGGTCGAGCCATAGGGCGAGAAATAGGACAGGATGACCAGCCCGACGATCACGGCAAAAAGCAGCAGGCCGCAGAGGAATTCCATATTGTGGCGTGAGAGGTCGCGGATGATGGTAAACATGGCCTATTCCACCTTGATGCGCGGATCGATCAGCGGGCTCAGCACGTCGATGATGAAGACGGCGGCGGCGACGCCGACGATCGAGAGGGCGCTGAGGCCGAGCACCAGGCTGTAGTCGCCGGCATGCACCGCTTCGATCAGCAGATTGCCGATACCGGGATAGCCGAAGACGATTTCGGTGATGACGGTGCCGTTGAAGATGGCACCGAGCGACATGGCAAGGCCGGTGAATTGCGGCACCATGGCGTTGCGGGCGATATAGGAGCGGAGAATCTTGTTCTTCGGCACCCCGCCGAGTTCGGCGAAGGTGACGTAATCATCGGTGATGATGTTGGAGACGAGCGCCCGCATGCCGATCAGCCAGCTGCCAGTTCCGACGAGGATCAGCGACAGGGCGGGCAGGATGGAATGTTCGAGGATGTCGAGGACGAGCGCGAAAGAGAGGTCCAGATTGGTGTTCATCTCGTAGCCGCCAGTGATCGGCAGCACCGGCCAGAGATAGCCGAAGACGATGAGAAGCACGAAGGCAAGGATATAATAGGGAATGGGCAGCAGCGCGATGAAGACGAGGCTGACGCCCTTGAGCACCATGTTCTTCCTGTAGTAGCCGGCGAGCGCGCCGATCGCATTGCCGAGCACGAAGGTGATCAGCGTGGCGACCGTCATCAGCCCGATCGTCCAAGGCAGGGAGCGCAGGATGATTGTCGAAACGGGGGTCGGAAAGGCCGAGAGCGAGGGGCCGAGATCGCCTGTCGCAAGCCGCAGCCAGAAGTGCAGATATTGTTGCCAGATCGTGCCTTCCATGCCGTAAAGCTCGCGCAGCGACTGGCGCATCAGTTCGATCGCATTGGGATCGGACTGCCCCATCTGCGTGATGGCGCCTATGCTTTCTTCGACCGGATCGATCGGGGTCAGGTGGGTGACGAAGAAGGTGATCGTCACGCCGAGAAATACGACGAGCAGAAACTGACCGAACCGCTTCAGCACAAAGATCAGATAGGACGTCATAAGGCGGAGCTTCCTCTCTGGTTCCTTTCTGGAAAGGATCGACGAGCATGGCAGCTGGGGCACATGCCCGCCGATGAGGGGGCCGGCGCGATGGCTCACGCGCCGGCGTTGGGAGGTTTATTTCGGTTGAGCCGGCTTCAGCTTGACCATCATCAGCCTCGAATTCGCCCAGTTCGGCACCGGATCCGTATAGGGGTCCTTGATCGTCGGATAGCCGGTCCAATAGGTCGTATCCATCGAGGTGAAGACGTTATAGGACATCAGCGGGATCGTCGGCATTTCGCGGGCGACCAGCTTCAGATAGTCCTTGCCGAGCTCGATGCCTTTCGGATCGTCGGCACCGATGCCGCGGATGCTCTCGATGATTTTGTCGAGCTCCGGATTGGACCAGCGCTGCCAGTTGCGCGGTGGCTGGTTTTCACCCTTCTTCGCTACGAACTGCGAGTGCCAGCTTTCGAGGAAGAAGGAGAGGTCGGGATCGCCGCCCCAGGTCTCGACGCTCCAGGCGATCGCCACATCGAAATCGCCGGGCTGCAGCGCCGTCTGCCAAAGTTTCGCGGCGGGCACGGCCTTGGCGTCGATACCGAATGCCGCCCATTGCTGTGCGATCAGGGTTCCTGCCCGGGTGAAGACGGAGCGCGTGTCGCCCTCCACCGTCATGCGGATTCTGAACGGCTGACCATCCGGCGTCATCCACTTGCCGCCGGTTTTCTTGAAGCCGGCCTTTTCCAGAAGCTCGGTCGCTGCCTGCGGATCCGGCTTCCACCAGCCATAGCCGAAGGCGTCGCTGATCGCCTGCGGGTCGGTCGGGATCTGATCCTTGAACTTCGGCTGCTTGCGCAGGATATCGGCAATCTGTTGCCCGATGGTCGGGTCATACGGCTTGATCTTGCGCTTGCCGGTATCGATTTCGAAGTCCTTCAGCCAATCCTGCATCGGCGCCTGATAGTCCTTCATCGTGGCCGCCGTCGGCGGCACACCAAGCGCCGAGAGCGTCGCAGCGCCGCGGTAGCTCGCCATGTCGACCGCCTTGATGTCGATCAACAGGGCAAGCGCCCAACGCACATCGGCCTTGTCGAAGGGCGGGTTCTGCGTGTTGAAGATGACGGCCGGCAGCGTCGGATCCGGATGGGCGAAGGGGAATCCCGGGAACCAGGTGTCGACGGTCTTCGACTTCTCCTTGAGGGTGAACATGCCCTCCGGCGTGTTGTCGTGAATGATATCGAGATTGTGCTCGAGCTGGGCGATCGTCCGCTTATCCGGCGGGCCTGGATCGGTATAGGTGACGTATTTCGGGGCCGGCTCGCCGAAGCGGGCAAGCGAGGTCCGCTGCCAGTCGTCGCGCTTCTCCCAGGTATACCACTGGCCCTGAGGGTCGTAGGCCTTCAGCTTGTAGGCGCCGAGCGAGACCGGATTGGCGAAATCGTAGCGAAGCGGATCCTCCACCTTCTCGAAGACATGCTTGGGCATGATCCAGGCGCCGTTCCAGCGCACCGTGAAAATCGAATGGAAACGCGAATTCGGCTTCTTCAGCTTGAACACCACGGTCTGGGGATCGGTCGCCTCGACGCTTGCCACCTGCACCGTGAAGGCCGCACTCCAGACCATGCCGGGATGATCCATCTGCGTCTTGACGGTATAGACCACGTCATCGGCCGTGAATTCCACGCCGTCGCTCCAGTAGAGCCCCTTGCGCAGCTTCACGGTCATCTCGGTGAAGTCGGCATTATATTGCGGCTTGTCGGCGGCGAGCGAATTGTCCCAGCTCGCGCCGCCAAGCCCTTGTTCCGGGTCGATATACCAGAGCGTATCCATGGTCAGCTGCTGCAGGCCGGTCGAAACCCCGCCGCCGCCATTGACCCAGATGTTGAACCAGCCGGGATTCTTGATCGTCCCTTCCGGATTTTCGACGATGAGCGTCTCCTTGCGCGGCAAGGAGGTGTATTCTTGGGCTCCGGCCACTGCGGTCAGGCCGATGGTGGCCAGCACGAAGCCGAATGCAAACCTCTTCCACTTTTGCATGAACTCCTCCCTTGAAAGCGATCATGCCGCGGCCGCAGGGGCACGCATGGGCATGTCGCGGTTGCCGGTTCGCAGAAGCCTCGGAACTTCCATGTCTTCGGCGAACCATCCCTCCGGCCCGTCTGCCTCCTCGCAGCCGAGCCGAATTCTCAGCCAAGCCGATTGGCCGGCCCGGCGGCTGTCACACCGACAGCCGGATGACGTTATAAGACAGCGGTTTCAGCGCCGCCCGCACCCGTCCATCCTCAACCCTCGCGCTCTCGACCTTGGCGGGCACGACCGTTTCCGGCCGCCGCGCCGTATTGACGGCTTCGAGATCGCCATGGGCCATCTCCACCTGCTCGATCAGCCGGGCGCCGCCAAAGCCTTCCAGCCGCACGTCGAGATCGAGCGCCGTGTCCGGATGGCGGTTGACGGCAAAGAAGGTGAGCGTCCGGCCATCCTCCGAATGGACGGCCGAGACGTCGAGATAGGGAACCTCGTTCTCCTCGTCGCTGTCATAGGTCGGGCCATCGACGACCAGCTGCAGCGCCGAGCCGCGCCCATAGCGGGAGGCGTAGTAGAAGGGGTAATAGATCGTCTGGCGCCAGGCAGCCCCGCCATCCTCGGTCATGATAGGGGCGATGACGTTGACGAGCTGGGCGATGCAGGCGATACGCACCCGGTCGGAACGGCGGATGAAGGTGTTGAGGATGCCGCCGACCTGCAGCACGTCCTCGAAATTATAGACGTCTTCGAGCAGGTGCGGCGCATCCGGCCACTCGTCGCGCGCCAGGATCTCCTTGTCCTGCTGGTTGGAATGATACCAGACGTTCCATTCATCGAAGGAAATGCCGATCGTCTTCTTCGAGCGCTTCTTCGCCTTGATATAGTCGATCACGCCGCCGATCGTGGTGATGTAGCGGTCGAGCTTGGTCGCCCGAGCGAGATAATTCAGCGTGTTCTTCTCGCGGTTGGCGAAATACATATGCAGCGAGATATAGTCGGCGCTGTCGTAGCACTGCTCGAGGACCTGTGCCTCCCAATCGGGATAGGTCTTCATGTCGGAATTGGACGAGCCGCAGACCACGAGTTCGAGCGACTTGTCGAAGCCGCGCATCGCCTTGGCCGTCTCATCCGCCAGCCGGCCATATTCATAGGCCGATTTGTGGCCGACCTGCCAAGGGCCGTCCATCTCATTGCCGAGGCACCACAATTTGACATCGTGCGGATTGGCCCAGCCGTGTTTGCGGCGCAGATCCGACCAATAGGTGCCGCCGGGATGATTGCAATATTCGAGGAAATTGCGGGCGGCATCGAGGCCGCGGGAGCCGAGGTTGACGGCGAGCATCGGCTTGGTGTTCGCCTTCTTGCACCAGTCGACGAATTCGTTGACGCCGATCTGATTGGCTTCGCGGGTGCGCCAGGCAAGGTCGAGACGAACCGGGCGCTCCGAACGCGGGCCGACGCCGTCTTCCCAATTATAGGCCGAGACGAAATTGCCGCCGGGATAACGGCAGTAGGGCGTGTCGAGATCACGGACGAGGTCGAGAACATCGCGGCGGAAACCGTCCTCATCGGCTGTCGGATGTCCGGGCTCGTAGATGCCGCCGTAGATCGCTCTGCCGAGATGCTCGAGGAATGAACTGTAGAGCCTGGCGTCAATGGTCGCGATGCGGAAATCGCGGTGGGCAACGACATTCGTCTTCAACGGATCCTCCCATTTATGTATCAGAAATTTTGTTTTCTTGCCCCTAACTTGATATCAGGAATGTCGTTCTGTCAACCGAGCTACATCTTTTATCATACTAATTCATTTTTCGGTAAAAATAACGTATTTACAGTATATTATCGTATCTCATCCATCGCGAAATCGAAAAACAACCGGCGTTTTTAAATCAAAATTTCCGATATTGATTGATCACACATGGAGCCGCATGATGATGTCGCGCCCGTGATTTCCGAAGCCACGGCCGAAAATATTGACGCCGCCGGTATGGCCGGCATTCTCGGCGATGCCGACGCGTAGCCGGATGGAGGAATGCTGGCCGAGCGCGAGATCGCCGAGCGTGACATTCGATGCGGCGACACCGTCGATGAAGGTTCCGCGCGTCGAGATGCGCCAGGTCTTCATCATCCCATATTGCGAGCCCTCGAGCTTCCACCAGGCCGGGGTGAAGACGCCGCGCTTGTCGCCGTAATCGCCAGGCGACGTCCAGGTTCCGATCGCCATGCCATTGACCCAGAGCGTGATGTCGGAGGGCCAGTCCGGATTGGTGCCGGGCACCTCAGACGACAGCTCTAGCGAAAACTCGATGGCGCGAATATCCTTGTTCAACACCTTGGCATTGTTGGGGAATTTATACTCGACATAGCCTCTTCCGAACCAGACGAGCCCGGCCTGCATGCGCTGCGGATCGAGGAAATAGTCCGGCACATCGAGGGGGCCGATGACGCTCTCGCTGGAACAAAGGCCGCATGGCGCATGGACGTCGCAACTGGTGTAGAGTCCCACCGGCATCTCGACTTCGATGATGTTGTTGGCTCGTTGCGCCGCACTTTCCTCGAAGCTGATCAGGATCTCGCTGTAGATCGCCGAGCAGATCTTCTGGTTCCCCTTCCGCGCTTTTGCCAGCTGCGAGTCGACAAGCCGTGCGTCTTCCAAAATCTGAATGCCGGTGGCGACCGTGGATTGGGGGAGAGACAAAGCGCGCGCGATATCGTTGATATTCATCGGCCCCTTGGCGCAGAGCAGCTTGAGAATCTCGATCCGCGCCGGGGCAGAAAGTGCGCGGATCGCCTCACTATTCTCGCCGGCGGCAATCGTCAAAAACGAACGTTCCATCATTCCCCCAATGATTCCGATGAAATGATGTATATCGGAAATTATGATACATCAAGAGGGAACGGCTGCGCCGGCCGTGATAACCCGTGTAGGCCTGGAATTCTACGCGCGGAGGGTTAGCGGATTTCCCACGGATTGAGGATTTGCAAGCCAATTCCCTCAAAATCGGACACGTTGCGCGTTGCGAGCGAAGCGCCGCGCGAGATGGTAATGGCTGCGATCTGTGCATCGAACTGGCTGATCGGCCTGCCAGCCTTGCGGCGATCGGTGGCAATGATGGCGTAGACGTCTGCCGCGTCACGATCGAATGGCAGGACGCGGCCGCTCATATCCTCGTTGAATATTGGCAGGATTGCCGTTTCGAGATCACTCCGGCGCCGCCCGTGAGGAAGGAGACGCAAGCCATGTAGAATTTCCGCTTCGGTAATCGCGGTCGTGAATACCGATGATGCATGTTGTACGCCCAGCCATTTGCTCACAGCCGCATTCGGTACGGGGTGTGAGCAGTTCCGAAATGACGTTGGTATCGAGAATGATCACACGTCAAAGTCCGGCGTGTCACGGATCGGCTGCCGGGGCGGAATTTCGAGCTCAATTCCGCCGACCGATTGCAGGCGGGCGCGGATAGTATCGGCGAGATTGCGCGCCTCCGGCTCGGTGGTCGCAAGTGCCGTACGCAGAATATCGCGTGCTTCGTCTTCCATTGAACGGCCATGCGTCGCGGCGCGGACGCGCAGCCGCTGCTTCAATCCCTCATCGAGATTGCGGATCGTCATGCTGGCCATGCCTCCATTCATCAATGACAGCATATAAATCATTGATTGCAGGTTCAACGGCCAGCGGATGCGTTCCCGTTCTCAGGTCCCACAGAAAGGGTAGGGCGCGGGTCAATGCCCTCCGACCGGGGCCGCTCGCTTTAAGCCTGCCGTCAACGGTGCAGGAGCGGCCGCAATGCGGCCTGCGTTTCCTTCAGCAATGGCAGATAGCGTGCCTTCATCTCCGCCGCCGGGACGAGGGCGGCCGGCGCGCCGATATTGATCGCCGCGACCGTTTCGCCGCGGTCGTTTTCCACGGGCACGGCAATCGAGCAGAGGCCGATCTCCAGCTCCTGATCGATCACGGCGTAGCCGTCCGCGCGCACGCGCCGGAATTCGGCAATGAGTTCCTCGGGATCGGTCTTGGTATTGGCAGTGTTTTGCTTCAGCTCGCTGCGGGCAAGGATGGCGCGGGCCTCGCTTTCGGGAAGGGCTGCGAGCAGCACGCGGCCCATTGAGGCGCAATAGGCCGGCAGGCGGCTGCCCGGGGTGAGATTGATCGACATGACCCGGCGCTGCGAGGCCCGGGCGACATAGACGATTTCGATGCCGTCGAGCACGGAGGCCGAAGCGCTCTGGCCGGCGCGTTCCGAGAGATGATCGAGATGCGGCTGCAACAGCGCCGGCAGCGGCGTCGCTGAGAGATAGGCATGGCCAAGCCGCAGGATCTTCGGCGTCAGGGTGAAGAACTTGCCGTCATAATCGGCATATCCAAGCTCGGCGAGCGTCAGCAGCGAGCGGCGTACGGTGGCGCGGTCGAGCGCCGTCAGCTTCGAGGCCTCGGCGATCGAGAGCCGCTGCCGTGTCTCGCCGAAGGCTTCGATGACTTTCAGACCGCGGGCAAAGCCGCTGACGAAATCGGTTTCGCGCATGGTTTTCAATCTCCAATCAATGCTTTCATTTTGTGCGATATATGAACAAATGTCAAATATCGCACAAAATATCTTGCAGAATGCCCCTGCCGCGCTTTATCTCTGAACAGGAAGACGGGATGGCGAGCTGCCCACCCGATCGAGCCAAGGAGAATCCGGCATGGACAAGACAGTCGGGAGCACGGCGCAGGCCGTCTCCGAGATCGGTGACGGCGCGACCGTCATGATCGGTGGTTTCGGCGGGTCGGGGGCACCGATCGAATTGATCCACGCTCTGATCGACAAGGGCTGCAAGGATCTCACCGTCATCAACAATAATGCCGGCAACGGCCGCATCGGCATCGCGGCGATGATCGATGCCGGCATGATCAGAAAGATGATCTGCTCGTTCCCGCGCTCGTCGGATCCGCGCGCCTTCACCGACAAATATCTGGCCGGCGAAATCGAGCTCGAACTGGTGCCGCAGGGAACGCTGGCCGAGCGCATCCGCGCCGGCGGGGCCGGCATTCCGGCCTTCTACACGCCGACGGCCTATGGCACGGAGCTCGCCGAGGGCAAGGTCATCGCCGAATTCGACGGCCGCCATTATGTGCAGGAACGCTGGCTGAAGGCCGATTTCGCCATCGTCAAGGCTGCGGTCGGCGACACACACGGCAACCTCACCTACAACAAGGCCGGCCGCAACTTCAATCCGCTGATGTGCATGGCGGCGGCGAAGACCATTGTCCAGGTCTCATCGATCGTGCCCGCCGGCGGCATCGATCCCGAGCATGTGGTGACCCCCGGCATCTTCGTCGACCGTGTCGTTGCCGTTCCCAATCCGCAGCAGGAAGAAGAGCTCATTCGAGCCGGAGTGGCCTACGTATGACCGTCGATATCAGAGACATCAAACTCACCAATGCGCAGATCGCCTGGCGCGCCGCCCAGGATATCGCCGACGGCGCCTATGTGAACCTCGGCATCGGCTTTCCCGAAATGGT
Source organism: Rhizobium sp. M1 (assembly GCF_002531805.1). NCBI lineage: Bacteria > Pseudomonadati > Pseudomonadota > Alphaproteobacteria > Hyphomicrobiales > Rhizobiaceae > Rhizobium > Rhizobium sp. M1. Next base: position 227,873 of record NZ_NWSW01000003.1, read on the forward strand.
CGCCCGCTATCAGCCGCCCGGCCGTGAAGCGATCTTCCACACCGAAAACGGCATCCTGAATTTCGGCGAGCCGCCGGCGGAAGGTGAGGAGGACTGGGATCTGATCAATGCCGGCAAGAAGGCGGTGACGCTGAAGCCGGGCGCGGCCTTCTTCCACCACGCCGACAGTTTCGCCATGGTGCGCGGCGGCCATCTCGATGTCGCCATCCTCGGTGCCTATCAGGTCGCGCAGAATGGCGATCTCGCCAACTGGCGCGTGGGCAGCAAGGGCGTGCCGGCTGTCGGTGGCGCCATGGATCTCGTGCACGGCGCCAAGCAGGTCTGCGTCATCACCGAGCACGTCACCAAGACGGGCGAGCCGAAGCTGGTGGAGAAATGCACCTTCCCGCTGACCGGTGTGGCCTGCATCACCCGGGTCTATACCAGCCACGCCGTCATCGACATCGTCAACGGCCGCTTCGTCCTGCGCGAGAAGCTGGCCGCGATGTCTGAGGAGGAATTGCAGGCGATGACCGGTGCGCCGCTGCATGTCGACGGGCCGGTTGCCGATCTCGTCGTTCCGAAACTCTAAGGGAAAAGCCATGACCGAAGCCTTTATCTGCGACTATATCAGGACGCCGATCGGCCGCTTCGCCGGCTCGCTCTCCCAAGTGCGCGCCGACGATCTCGGCGCCATCCCGCTGAAGGCGCTGATGCAGCGCAACGGCGCCGTCGACTGGGAAGCCGTCGACGACGTGATCTTCGGCTGCGCCAACCAGGCGGGTGAGGACAACCGCAATGTCGCGCGCATGTCGGCGCTCCTGGCCGGCCTGCCGATCGCCGTGCCGGGCACGACGATCAACCGACTGTGCGGCTCCGGCATGGATGCGGTGATCACGGCCGCACGCGCCATCCGCGCCGGCGAGGCCGAACTGATGATCGCCGGCGGCGTCGAAAGCATGTCGCGCGCGCCCTTCGTCATGCCGAAGGCCGAGACGGCCTTTTCGCGGACGGCCGAAATTCACGACACCACGATCGGCTGGCGTTTCGTCAATCCTGTGATGAAGAAGCAATACGGCGTCGATTCCATGCCGGAGACCGGCGAGAATGTCGCCGCGGACTATCATGTCAGCCGCGAGGATCAGGATGCCTTTGCGGTGCGCAGCCAGGCTAAGGCCGCGGCCGCCCAGGCGAGCGGACGATTGGCGAAGGAAATCACCCCGGTCACCATTCCGCAGCGCAAGGGCGATCCCGTCGTCGTCGACAGGGACGAACATCCGCGTGCGACGACGATGGAGACGCTGGCGAAACTCGCCACACCCTTCAAGAAAGAGGGGGGCACGGTCACCGCAGGCAATGCCTCCGGCGTCAATGACGGCGCGGCGGCACTGATCGTCGCTTCGGAAGCGGCGGCGCGGAAATATGGCCTGACGCCGATCGCCCGCATCCTCGGTGGCGCCTCCGCCGCCGTTCCTCCGCGTGTCATGGGCGTCGGGCCGATCCCGGCTTCGCGCAAGCTGATGGCCCGGCTCGGCATGAGCCAGGAACAGTTCGACGTCATCGAACTCAATGAAGCCTTTGCCAGCCAGGGCCTGGCGGTGCTGCGCGCGCTCGGCATTGCCGATGACGATCAGCGGGTCAACCGCAATGGCGGCGCCATCGCGCTCGGCCATCCCTTGGGCATGTCGGGCGCCCGCATCACCGGCACAGCGGCGCTGGAGCTTGCCGAAGCCCGCGGAAAATACTCGCTGTCGACGATGTGCATTGGCGTCGGGCAGGGGATCGCAATCGCACTGGAAAGGGTTTGAGGGCGCGGCACGTCAGATCCCGAGAGACCGCCACATCCCCAACTCCCGGCGTTCCGGCGCCATAGCCACCTTATCACAGGCGCAGATCCTGGGACCGGATGTCCCATTTGGCCGATGCACGAGGGCAGAATGGTAGCAGGAGAGCCAGGGTACTCGCCGCGGCAGCGTATGACACTCCGCGCGGCGTCTCAGCCCTCTAACACTCTTTCATGACGCTCGCGCAATGAGTTGAAGACGCTTCCGGGCAGCCTTAGTTTCGTATCTTCGAAAAAACGCCGGTTCAACGCGTCGAAGTCTGCATCCGGATCGGCCGTAACCAAGGCGATCTCGTCAAAGAAATCCAGTTCGGAGTCCGAAAGCGTTGAATTTGGTGCGGGTTGTGCACCCCAAACGTCCCAGGGCAGGACTTCGCGACCGTTGAGGGTGGCGAGGTCGCGGATCAGGTTACCAGCGATGAACCACAGACCACGAAGCTGCGCGAACTCGATGCCGAACAAGTTCGGATCGAGTTCTCCGGTGCGGCATCTGCGCCAGGCGTCGGACGCGGTCAAAAACTGGTCGCGTGGAACGTCATGGATGTCGAAGCCAATTCCGAGCTTGCGGATGAAAACCTCGTCGAGCTGGCTGTCCAGCAGCGCCCAGCGTCCATCACTCGCGCTCCAGTATTCGCAAACCCAGTGATCTTCGAATTTGCCGGGATTAAAGTAGGCGCCGAACCCTCCACGGCCTCGAGCGGGAACGCCGTGGTGGCGAAGGATTGCGATGGACAGTAACATGTAGTGGCGGCAAATGCCGACCAGGCGCTTCCCGGGCGCCCGGGCACAGGAAAGCGGACGATCGTCAAGCGCCAGCAACGCATCAACCATCTTCTCGATCGGGCGGATATGGCTTTCGGCGCGGCGCGCGTCGGGAACCTTGTAACCATAGAGTGGTTCTGCGGCGTGTTCGTAGATCAGCAGAGCCTGCACCGTGCGGGCGACCCCCGATGGATCGGACGGCAGCATATCGAGGAGTGCGGAATGGCGCCCGGGCGCGCTGAAGATTGAATGCTTCGTATAATGTTGAAGCTTGCGATGCTGAGCGCGGTCGTTGTGCTCGCGATGGTTGGAAAGGATTTTGACGTTCATATTACAACCTCCTGCGGGGCCAGATGCCGCGCCTGTTCTGCCACAGCGTTCAATCGGGTGTTTGATCCGCGTTGCGGAGGTTTGAGCGCTGGTTCGTCCGCCCGCGGTGCATCTCAGGCGAGCATCGCGGCATCACGGCACCGGAGCTTTCGGGAGCCGCGCGAAAGTCGCTGGCGGCGTTGTGGATCTGCGCCAGGCAGGCGATAGCAATTGCACTCGCGTACTCGAAAAAGGTCTGAGGCTGGTTACGCGTGGGGCTTCCGGCACGTGCCGGCAGATCCGGGTCGGTTGCGCGCCAGATCAGGCTTCGCTAGAAATCGGGCATGCTGATCCGACCTGCAAACAACGACGACCGAAGTGCCATCTGGAGGATCATCGGCCCGACGATCCGTGCCGGCGAGACCTATGCGCTCGACCGCGATCTCTCCGAAACCGATGCGCTCGCCTACTGGATGGGGCCGGACCGCGAGACCTTCGTCGCGGAAGAGGGCGGCGTCATCCTCGGCACCTATTACATCAAGGCCAATCAGGCCGGCGGCGGGCGCCATGTCTGCAATTGCGGCTATATGACCGATGCCGCGGCGGCTGGCCGTGGCGTCGCCCGCCGCATGCATGAGCATTCCCTGGAGCATGCCCGCGAAAGGGGCTTTCGGGCGATGCAGTTCAATTTCGTCGTCAGCAGCAATCGCCGCGCCGTCGAGCTGTGGCAATCGCTTGGCTTCGACATCGTCGGCCGGCTTCCCGGCGTCTTCCTCCATCCGACCGACGGTTATGTCGACGCACTTGTGATGTTCCGCACCCTGTAGGATTGTCCGAAAAAAGATGGGAGGGCGGTGTCGAATTCGCGGCGCTCCAAACGTCATTGATCGTAGGCGAAATGCGGCAAGCCGGCCGCATCGTCGCGATCACTGTCGGCATGGAGGTTGGAAGCCATGAGTGTTCCCTATCGTTGGGTCATCGTCGCCGTCGGCGCTTTGATGTCGTGCGTGGCAATCGGCGCGATGTTCTCGCTGGCGATTTTCCAGGAGCCGATCGCGAGCGCGACCGGCTGGTCGCATGTCGGCATTGCCAGCGCGATGACGCTGAATTTCATCGTCATGGGTTTCGGCGGCTTCCTCTGGGGTGCGGCCAGCGACCGCTTCGGGCCGCGCATCGTGGTGATGATCGGATCCGTGCTGCTCGGTCTGGCGCTGGTGCTCGCCAGCCGCGCCGAGACGCTCATGCAATTCCAGCTGACCTACGGACTCCTGGTCGGATTGGCCGCCAGCGCCTTCTTCGCGCCGATGATCGCGGCGACGACCGCCTGGTTCGACGTCAATCGCGGGCTTGCCGTGTCGCTCGTCTCCGCCGGCATGGGCGTCGCGCCGATGACGATCTCGCCTTTCGCGCGCTGGCTGATTTCGGCCTATGAATGGCGGCCCGCGATGCTGATCATCGGCATTGCAACCTGGGTGCTGCTGGTGCCGGCCGCCCTGCTGGTCAGGCAGCGCCCGCTTGCCGAAACCGCCGATGCCGGTACCGAGTTCGCCGCGGAGGGTGCCCGGCCTCAGCTGTCGAAGGTCTTCCGCTCGCCGCAATTCATCGTGCTCGGCCTCACCTTCTTTGCCTGTTGTGCGGCCCATTCCGGGCCGATCTTCCACATGGTGAATTATGCGACGATCTGCGGCGTCGCTCCGATGGCCGCCGTCAGCATCTACAGCGTCGAGGGCCTGGCCGGTCTCGGCGGCCGGCTGCTCTATGGCAGCCTTGCCGACCGGATCGGCGTGAAGCCGGTGCTGGTCGCCGGCCTCGCGGTGCAGGCCGGGGCGCTGGCGACCTATCTCTTGGTCAGCGAGTTGACCCAATTCTATGCGCTCGCCATTGTCTTCGGCAGCGCCTATGGCGGCGTGATGCCGCTTTATGCGGTGCTGGCGCGGGAATATTTCGGCCAGCGCATTATCGGCACCGTCTTGGGCGCGGCGACGATGCTCTCCAGCCTCGGCATGGCCTTCGGTCCGCTGATCGGCGGCTGGATCTTCGACACCTTTGCCAATTATTCCTGGCTGTTCATTGGCTCTGCCATGGTCGGCCTCGGAGCGGCGGCGATCGCGCTGGCCTTCCCGCCGCTGGCCAGCCAGAAGCCGCAGCCGGCCTTGGGTGTGGCTCCTTGATGAGGTTCCATTCCGATCGAGGAGGTCTGCGAGACCAACGCCCCTCCCAACCCCTCCCCACAAGGGGGAGGGGCTACACTGCGGTCCCCGGCAGTGATCAAAAGGAGTGGTCCTGCGGGCTGTTACCGTTCGACGAATTGGTACGATGGAGGGTTACCTGAAGTGGTGCGGCACGCTAGCCCCTCCCCCTTGTGGGGAGGGGTTGGGGAGGGGTCTTGGTCGGCCCGCACCGGCCAGCCACGACATCCCCCTCCATACAAATCTCCGGCTTTCGTGCATTGCCCTTCGCCGATTTCGGCTGGTAGACTTCCCCTGTCTGTTTCATCACCTATGTCCTTTGTTTTCGGGAGGCTGTCCTAGCCATGGCAGAACTTGCTCAATTGCTCGCATCCATCAGACTGCCGGATCTTGCCGGCAAGGCGGTTTTGATCACCGGCGCCTCGACCGGCATCGGGGCGGCGCTCGCCCGCGCCTTTGCGGCACAGGGCGCCAAGGTCGGCGTGCATTATAATGCCAGCCGCGAGCCGGCGGAGAAGCTTGGCGAGGCGATCCGGGCTGCCGGCGGCACCGTGCATCTGATCCAGGGCGACGTGTCGCGGGAAGGCGAGACGGAGCGGGTCGTCGAAGAGACGGCGAAGACCTTCGGTCATCTCGACGGCCTCATCAACAATGCCGGCGGCATGCTGGGGCGCAAGCCGACTTCGGAATATACCGACGCGCATTATGCCGCGGTGATGGATCTCAATGCCCGCTCGGTGCTGGCGGCGACGCGTGCGGCCCATCCCTGGCTGAAAAAGCAGGGCGGCTTCATCATCAACACCACCTCGATCGCCGCCCGCAACGGCGGCGGCAATGGCGCGATCCTCTATGCGGCGTCCAAGGGCTTCGTCTCGACGATCACCCGCGGTCATGCCAAGGAATTCGTCGCCGACAGGATCCGCGTCAATGCCGTAGCGCCGGGCGTCATCGCCACTCCTTTCCACGAGCGTTATACCGATGACGAGCAGATGGAGCTGCAGCGCAAGTCGATCCCGATGGGTTTCGTCGGCACCTCGGAGGATTGCGTCGGCGCCTATCTGTTTCTCGCCTCGCCGACACTTTCAGGCTACATCACCGGGCAGATCATCGAGGTCAATGGCGGTCAGCTGATGCCATAAGTCATTCTCGCCGGAGGTTCTCTCTTCCTTTTCCCTCGCAAGGGAACTTTCGAACCGCCGTCACGTTTCCCGCTTGGCCATATTTTCAAGCGGGGCACCATGAGCTTTTCATTTTCGGAACTCGACTTCCTCAAACCGGAGCTCGGGGCGGAATATATTGGTTCAGGCACCCACTTCGCCGTCTTCTCGGCCCATGCGGAACAGATCGAACTTTGTCTCTTCTCTCCCGACGGAAAGGAAGAGATCGCGCGGCTGCCGTTGCCGAAACGCGAGGGCGACATCTGGTCGGGCTATATCGCCGGCGTCGGCCCTGGCACGGTCTACGGTTATCGCGCCCATGGGCCCTATGACCCGCAGGCCGGTCATCGCTTCAATCCGAACAAGCTCTTGCTCGATCCCTATGCCAAGCAGGTAACGGGCGACCTCAAATGGGACGACGCGCTGTTCGGCTACCGGATCGGCGAGGACGATCTTTCCTTCGATGACCGCGACAGTGCGCCCTTCACGGTCAAGAGCGTGGTGCAGGATCCGGATTTCGACTGGGCCGGTGAAGAGGCGATCCGCCGCCCCTGGCCCGACACTATCATCTACGAGGCGCATGTGCGTGGCCTGACGATGACGCATCCGAAGGTGCCGGAGCGGCTGCGCGGCACTTTTCTCGGCATGTGCAGCGATCCGATCATCGACCATCTCGTCAAGCTCGGCATCTCGGCGATCGAGCTCCTGCCGATCCAGTATTTCCTCGACGATCGTTATCTCCTTGAGAAGAACCTTCGCAACTACTGGGGCTACCAGACGCTCGGCTTCTTCGCGCCGCAATCGCGCTACATGTCCGGCGACAAGATCACCGAAATCAAGACCATGGTGAAGAAGTTCCATGCCGCCGGCATCGAGGTGATCATGGACGTGGTCTACAACCACACCGCCGAAGGCAGCGAGAAGGGGCCGACCTTGTCCTTCCGCGGCCTCGACAATGCGAGCTATTATATCCTTTCCCCCGATGATCCCCGCCACACCTTCGACACCACAGGCACCGGCAATACGTTGAACGTCGCCCATCCGATGGTGATGCGCATGGTGCTCGACAGCCTGCGCTATTGGGTCGGGGTCATGCATATCGACGGGTTCCGCTTCGATCTCGCCAGTACGCTCGGCCGGCAGGATCTGGAATTCGACCGTCAGGGTCTGTTCTTCGGCGCCATAAGACAGGATCCGATCCTGGCCGGGGTGAAGCTGATCGCCGAACCCTGGGATATCGGCGAAGGCGGATATCAGGTCGGCGGTTTCCCGCATCCTTTCCGCGAGTGGAACGACAAGTTCCGCGACGACGTGCGCCGTTTCTGGAAGGGCGACGGCGGCATGGTGTCGGAACTGGCGGCGCGGATCACCGGCTCGGCGCTGCAGTTCAACCATTCGGACCGGGGGGCGACCTCCTCGATCAATCTCCTGTCGGCCCATGACGGCTTCACCCTGATGGACACCGTCTCCTTCGACGGCAAGCACAACGAGGCGAACGGCGAGGACAACCGGGACGGCCATTCGGACAATCATTCCGACAATATGGGCACCGAGGGCGCCACCGATAACGCCGATATCAACGCGGCGCGGGCACGGCGGCGGCGCAATATGATGGCGACGCTGATGCTTTCCCAGGGCGTGCCGATGATCCTGGCCGGCGACGAGCTCGGCAACAGCCAGGGCGGCAACAACAACGCCTATTGCCAGGACAACGAGATCGGCTGGACCGGTTGGGACGGCCTCGATGATCCCTTCCTCGATTTCTGCCGGCAGGCCGTCGCCTTCCGCAAGGCCCATCCGGTCCTCAGGCAGGAGCGGTTCCTGACCGGCGAGGTGAGCGAGGACGGGCGCATCGAGATCGCCTGGTACAAGCCGGACGGCAGTTTTATGGACGACGGGGCCTGGAACGACGACGGGCTGCAAGTGCTCGGCGTCTACCTCTCGAAAAGCGCGCATGCGCCGGATACCGAGGCGATGGACGACCTCTTCCTGGTCTTCAACGCCGGCGGTGACTGCGAAGTTCATCTGCCTGTCGTGAACGGCCTGAAAAAGTGGTCCCGGGTTCTCGACACCGGGGCGGAGACCGGCGCCTTCGATGTGCACGATCAGGACAATCCCTTCATGGTCTACACCCAGAGCCTGGCCGTGTTTGCGCCGAAAGGACAGACCCAGCCGCCGGAGGGGGCGACGAAGGCCCAGCGCCGCCGGTGGTTCCAGTTTGGTCGCCGCGGCAAATAGCAGGTCGTCAACAGCATGAATGCCGAAGCCATCACCGATCTTGGCCTCATCTATGTCAGCGATACCGAACCGGGCATCCGCAGACGAAGGAAAGGCAAGGGCTTCAGCTATGTGATGCCTGATGGCACGACGCTTGCCGATGAGTTGCAGCGGGCGCGCATCGGCGCGCTCGGCCTGCCGCCGGCCTATGAGAATGTCTGGATCTGTCTCTACGAGAACGGTCATCTCCAGGCGACCGGCATCGATGCGCGCGGGCGCAAGCAATACCGTTATCACAAGGAGTGGCAATCCTTCCGCAGCGCCGGAAAATTCCACCAGCTGATCGAATTCGGCCGGGCATTGCCGAAGATCCGCCGCACCGTGCTGCGCCATCTCGATACCGGTGCGGAGGATGTCAAGGGCGTGCTGGCGGCTTTGACGACGCTGCTCGACGAGGCGCATCTGCGGGTCGGCAATCAGGCCTATGTCAGGGAGAACGGCACCTATGGCGCAACGACGCTGTTGAAGCGGCACCTGAAGATCGTCGACGGACGGATCGAGCTGAAGTTCCGCGCCAAGGGCGGCAAGCGCGTCCAGCGCAGCCTCAAGCATCCCAGGCTGCAGAAGATCCTGGAAGAGATTGCCGATCTGCCCGGCCGCCAGCTCTTCGTCTGGAAGGATGAAGGCGGGGCGCTGAAACCGGTCGATTCCGGCCGGCTGAATGCCTATCTGGCCGAGATATCGGGCATTCCGATCTCCGCCAAGACGTTTCGTACCTGGGCCGGATCGCTGGCGGCCTTCGGCATGGCGCGCGAAAGAATTGTCGGCGGCGGCCGGCCGACGGTCAAGGAAATGTCGGAGGCGGCGGCCGAGGCGCTGCACAATACGCCGGCAATTTCACGCTCGAGCTACATCCATCCGGCGATCATCGCGCTCGCCGGCAATGACCATCCTGTGATCGAGGGTCGCAACGAGCCGCTGCGGGGCTTGCGGGCGGAAGAAAACAGGCTACTTGATTTCCTGACACGCGAGATCGAGGAATGAGCGCTGCAAACCCGCCGACGTCGGACGTATCCCTGACCCATCCCGACCGGCTTTACTGGCCGGACGAGGGTGTGACCAAGCAGAAGCTGGCGGATTATTACGCCGCTGTCTGGCGTTTCATGGCCCCTTATCTCGTCAACCGGCCGTTGGCGCTGTTGCGCCTGCCGGACGGCATTAAAAGCCACCAGCGGTTTTTCCAGAAACACGGCTGGAAAGGTATGAATTCCCATATCGAGGAGATCGCCGACCCTGAGGACGCGGACGGCGGGAAACTGCTGCGCATTTCCGATTTCGACGGGCTTGTCGCGCTGGTGCAATCGGCCGCACTTGAAATTCACCCCTGGGGCACGACGACCGATCATTGGGAAACACCCGATATGATCATCATGGATCTCGATCCCGGCGAGGACGTGGCCTGGAGCGCGGTGACATCGGCAGCGCTTGACGTAAAGGCGCGGCTGGAAGCCCGCGGGCTTGCCGCCTTCGTCAAGACCTCCGGTGGCAAGGGGCTGCATGTGGTGGCGCCGCTTGCGCCGAAGGCCGGCTGGGCCGAGGTGAAGGATTTCGCCCATACGCTTGCCGAAAGCATGTCGGCCGACGCGCCGGAGAAATATCTGGCAACGGCGACGAAGGCAAAACGCGGTGGGCATATCTATATCGATTATCTCCGCAACGGCCGCGGCAGCACGGCGGTCGCGCCCTATTCGACGCGGGCGCGGCCCGGTGCGCCGGTGTCGATGCCGCTCGATTGGTCCGAGCTGAAGGAACTCAGCGGTCCGGCCGCCTTCGCTCTCGCCAATGTGCCGCAGCGGCTGGAGACCAGGCCGCGCGATCCCTGGGGTGATTTCTTCGAGGCGGCCGTGCCGCTGCCGTGAATGGCCCGCTCATTCCGTGCTGTCGAGCTCGGGATAATGTCTGAAAATCCCTTCCTCGTTGAAGGCGAGGCGGCGAGGGGAGGCCAGATAGCGAGTGATGTTCGGCCGCTCTGCCACCGCAGCATGCAGGGTCAGCAGAGCAGGATAATCGGCCTTGCGTTTGGCCATGGCCTTCGGAAAGGCATAGGTCAGGCCTTCGATCACCTGGAAGAGCGAAAGGTCGACATAGGTCAGCGCGTCGCCGACGATATGGCCGGAACCAGCAGGGTTCTGCCGCAGCACACGCTCGAAATAGCCGAGGTACTTCGGAATGCGCTGGCTGATAAAGGCGGCCGAGCGGGCCTTCGCCTCCTGCTTCTGCTCCTCGTAATATCGCCCCATGTCGATCGGGTGATGCGTGTCGTGCACCTCGGCGACGAAATCGGTGATGGTGAGCTGCAGGCCGTTGGCGACATGTCGAAGGCCCTCATCCCTGGGCGCGAGCCCCAGCCGCGGGCCGAGATAAAACAGGATGTTGGCGACATGCGGGACAATCAGATCGCCATCCTTCAGGAAGGGCGGCGCGAAGGGGATGTACGGTTCGCTTTCGCTTTTGATAATGTCGAACATGGCGCCGGTGCCTCGGCCGGGGTCACGGGTAATGTCGACGTAATCGGCGCCGGCCTCTTCCAGTGCAAGCCGGACGAATTCGCCGCGACCCTGGATGCCGTCCCAGTAATAAAGCTCATAGGTCATCTCAGCTTAATCCTTCGGTTTACGACCGAAGTCTTTTCGCAGTTCGTCCTTGGCTTCTTCAAGGGTGGCCCGCCGTTTTTTCGTCAATTGGTCGCCGGCGCGGTTGATGTAGAAGGTCAGCATCGACATGGCCGCGCGAAACGGACTCGACTTGCGGCGATGGCTCTCCTCGGCCGAATGCTTGACCGAGCGGGCAATCTTCTTCGGATCGTCCGATTTGAACACACCTTCCTTCAGATCCATTGCGTCGCTGTGTTCGGTGACATCCTGCGACCATTTCTTCTTCGATTTGGCCATGGCGAAATCCTTTTGCCGGATACGGGCGGCGCAGGCCGCCGCCGTTTCCGCCATCCTTAGTGGTGGCTGTGGTGCTCGTTGCGTTTGCGCGTCGCTGCCGCCTTCTTGGCCGAGGCGGACCGCTCCTCTTTCGAGCGCGCCGCCGATGCAGCGCCGCCGGCGCGTCCGCCCTTTTCTGAGGATTCATGGGTATCCTTCTTGCCGCGGCCGGATCCGGATTTGTTGCCGCCGCCGCTTTCCTTGTTGACCGTCGCCCAGGCACGCCGTTCAGCTTCCTTCTCGGAAACGCCGCGATCCTCGTAGCTTTCCTCGATATGCTCGGCCTTGCGCTTCTGCTTGTCGGTATAGTCGGATTTGTCTCCTCGCGGCATCTTCGCCTCCTGTGTTTGCAACGCGATGCAATGCGTTTTGAAGCCAATCCAACCGGCGCGGAGCGCAAAAGTTCCCTCGGATTCATGGCCCCGGATTTCGGAACAAAAGCCGGTTTTGTCAGGTTTTCGAAGAGAAAGCCTGCCTGAGCCTGATAGAGCAAGGAGCCGAGAACATGGAAAAACACCTCGTCAAAGCCGATGGAACCGGCATGATCGACGTGAACGGCCAGGTCTCGCCGGTCACCTATACCGTCAGCTTCAAGGAGGGAATGGGCCATTCCTATGAGGTCGATATCCGCCTGATGGCGCCGCGCGACTGGCTGCTGCAGAGGGGTTTCAACCGTGATGCCGTGCTGGTCAGCCAGAGCGGCGCGCGTATTCCCATTTATCACGATGGTGCCAACCATCACGTCGGCGCAAACCGCCACGATGGTGCCAACCATCACGATGACGGTCATCACGGCGGTGGCCGCCTGGATCCTGCCGAAGCGATTTCGATCGAACTGACGGCGCGCGACGACAGCTGCACCAACGAGGCTGATCTGATGGGCAAATATCCGGAGTTCGACAGTTTTAGAGCCTTTCCTGGTTAGATTGAAGCATTCTGCCGGAGCAGGTTTTCGTCAGGGCAGAGGCGATTGGCGATGGGCATACCCGTTGGTACGTCCGAGCCGATCGCCTCTGATCCTGGCGGAAACATGCCCGGCCCTTCGGCCGCACCGCTTCGCTATGGCGAAGCGATCAGTGCGTCCGGCGCTTCCCAAGTCTTGCAGATTTGCCAGGCAACTCTGCGGGAGGGTTGGCGGAAACGGGCCGCCTGATCGACCGGCCGGCTTGGCCGTAGAGCCGGGCTACGACGCGCGCCGGCCGGTCGACCATCCGCCTCCGTTTGAGCCAACAGAATGCTTCAATCTAACCAGGAAAGGCTCTAAAGCCGCTGCTGCAGGGCGGTCTTGACGGCCCGGTCGAGCGCGGCGCTGTCGAAAGGTTTCGTCAGTAGCACCGAGCCGGAGAAATGATTGGCGTCGGGCAGATCGCTGTCGCCCGTGGCAAAGACCAGACCGACCGAGGGAAGCACTTCCCGCGCTCTGGCGGCAAAGGCCGAACCCGACATGCCGGGCAGGCCGACATCGACGACGACGATGTCGACGATGGTATGGCCAAGAATATCCGCGCCCTGTTCGCCGCTCTCGGCCTCGATGACGTCATAGCCGAGATCCTGCAGGATCTCTGCAGTATCCATGCGGATGAAGGCGTCGTCTTCGACGAGCAGCAGCTTCAGCTTTCCGGCAGTCTCGGCATGTCTTGGATCGGGAGGTGTTGAATGGGGCGCGGCGGCATCGGCTGCCGCTCGGCCGCCCTGCGGCCGGTTGGTGAGCACGTGGCGGATCTTGCGGGCCAGCTCCTCGCGCGTATAGGGCTTGGAGAGCAGCTCCAGCCCGGGATCGAGCCTGCCGCCATGGACGATCGAGTCTTCCGTATAGCCGGAGGTGTAGAGCACGGCGATGTCGGGAAGACGCGCGCGCGCCATGCGCACAAGTTCCGGGCTCTTCAACGGGCCGGGCATGACGACATCGGTAAAGAGCAGGTCGATATGGGCGCCGCTCTCGATCACCGTCAGCGCGCTTTGCGCATCCTTGGCCTTCAAGACGTAATAGCCGAGATCCGACAGCATCTCGATAACAGTGCTGCGAACACCCTCGTCATCCTCGGCGACAAGGATGGTTTCGGTCCCGCCGGTTGCCGGCACGGTGTCGGCGGCGCTGACGTGATCCTCGCTGCGGAACGAACGGGCGAGATAGAGCTTGATGGTCGTGCCTTCGCCGGCCTGGCTGTAGATCTTTACGTGGCCGCCGGACTGCTTGACGAAGCCGTAGACCATCGACAGGCCGAGACCGGTGCCCTTGCCTTCCGGTTTCGTCGAGAAAAAGGGCTCGAAGGCCTGCTCCTTCACCTCCTCGGTCATGCCGGAGCCGGTATCGGTGACCGCGAGCACGACATATTGGCCGGCCTTCACTTCAGGATGGGTGCGGCTGTAGGAATCGTCGAGGAAGGCGTTGCCGACCTCGATCGTCAACCTACCGGCGCCATTCATCGCGTCGCGCGAATTGATCGCAAGGTTGAGCAGGGCGTTCTCGATCTGGAGTGGATCGGCGAAGGTGTTCCAGAGGCCGCCGGCGACGACGGTCTCGACTTCGATCTCCTCCCCGAGCGCGCGGCGCAGCATATCGTCCATACCGGTGACGAGACGGCCGATATTGATGACCTTCGGTTCCAGCGGCTGGCGGCGGCCGAAGGCGAGCAGCTGGCTAGCCAGCCGCGAACCACGTTCGACGGCGACGAGCGCATTGGCAATGCGCTCCTTGGCCCGGCCGCTTTCCGCCACGTCCTTGCCGAGAAGCTGCAGATTGCCCGAGATGACCTGCAGCAGATTGTTGAAGTCATGGGCGACGCCGCCGGTGAGCTTGCCGATCGATTCCATCTTCTGCGCCTGCTGGAGCGCCGCTTCGGCCTGCTGGCGATCGGCGATCTCGGCTGCGACGCGGACTTCGAGCATTTCGTTGAGTTTGCGCAGCTGATCTTCCATGTCGCGGCGATGGTCGATTTCGACCGTGGCGGCCCGGAAGAGCCGAATATTGTCGATCGCCACGGCCGACTGGCTGGCGAGGCTGACGAGGCTTGCCTCTGCCGCCTGGGAAAAACGGCCGGGTTCGCCGTGGCCGAAGAACAGGCCGCCGATGACGCTGCCGTCGCGCGATTTCACCGGCACGGCAAGATAGCTCCTGACCGGCAGATGCCCCTTCGGCATGCCGGAATGCGGCGCGTTCTGCCCGTAGCGCGGGTCGAGCAGGATGTTGTCGGAGCGTACGATGCCTTCGCCGCCGAAGGTCGGCGCGAAGACCTTGGTATTGCGCGGCATCGGGAACTTTTCGAAGTTCTTCCGGTCGACGCCCGAGAGCGCGTAAAGCATATAGCTGCCACCCTCGCCATCGTCGACATTGTAGAAGAAGGCGCCGAATTCGGCGCCGGTGAGCGTCACGCCGGCATCGACGACAATCTGTGTCAGGCGTTCGACGTCCGGCTCGACGGTGATCGCCGCACCCGCCCGATTGACGACGGCAAGCGCCTCCGACTTGGTGCGCAGCTCTTCCAGCGCCAGCTTCTCGCCGCGTTTGGCCGCCACCTGGTCGGTGACGTCGAGGGTCGCGCAGAGGATGCCGGCGATGGTGCCGTCATCGTCGCGCAACGGCGTATAGGAAAAGGTGAACCAGGTGTCCTCGGTGCGGCCGTCGCGGCGCATCGGAATGAGCAGCTCTTCGAAGAGCTGCGGGCTGCCGCTGAGCGTGCTCGCCACGATCGGCGAGAATTGCTCCCAGATATCCGCCCAGACTTCACGGAAAGGTCTTCCGAGTGCGGCGGGATGCCGCTCGGGGAAAACGGGAACATAGGCGTCATTGTAGAGAAAGGCGAGATCGGGACCCCAGGCGACGAATTTCGGCTGGCGCGAATTCAAAACCATTTCGGCGATATGCTTGAGAGAAGCAGGCCAGCTTTCAACCGGTCCGAGACCGACGGCGTCAAAGGCCGGATGCCGCAGCAATTCGCCGATTTCACCGCCGCCTCTCGGCCAGCCGTTGCCGAAGCTTCGCATCCAAAACGCTTTCTTGTCGCCCGCCGCGCCGGTGTAGGCGCCAGCAATTGAAAGTCCTGCAGCCCCCTTCGCACGTCTGAAAGAGGCGCGGCTGCAGGGGTTCAGCTCGTCCAACCGTCAAGATAGCGGCTTGAAAGGGCAGGGAAAGGGTCGTGTCGAAATATCATTAACCGCTGGCAGTTCAACCTTTTGCAGCGGTGACGCGGGCCATCTTCGAGCGGTTATTTTCGGTAGAATTTTTGCGACGCTGCGAGGGCGCGGCCAATGTCGAAGGAGGGCAGTTGCAGCGGCCTGCGGGGATCGCGGAAAACCAGTCCGACGAGCTTGTCGACGACAAGGATCAATCCGAGGGCGAGACCGAGATAGAGCAGCGCGGCGACGAGCAGGAGCGAGATCTCCATATCTCATGCGACCACGGTGAAGGCGCGGCCGCAGGCTGCGGAAACGGGCAAGGCAAGGATCACGGCAGGGCCGTCGGCCATGATAATTTCCCCCGTTTCGCCGCAAACAGCCCTGGTAGGGGCGTGTTCCCGACGATCGGGCGAGAGGTCAGCTTCTGGAAGCCTCAAAGCTTGCAGCGTCATCCGGCCTCTGTTCACCCCCGCATGGAATAGCCCACCTCCGAACCTTCATAAAACACAACTAATTCAGGCATATGACAAAGAAAGGCCGAAGGGCGTCGCGACGACGCCCTTTGATTGAAGTGTTCGGTATGCCGTGTTTCAGGACGCCGTCTTGCGGCTCGCAGTCCGCTTGGGCGCCGGCGTGACGACGCCGTTCGTCTTGGCGCCGGTTGCAGTACTCTTCGGGGCCGTTACGGCGCGCTTGGCCTTGGGCTTGGCTTCCTTGCCGTTGGACGAGGCAGCAGAGCCTTCGAGCGCTTCGCGCTCGTGGCGTGCCTGTTCCCAATGAATGGAATCTCGCCCTGTCGGATAGCCCTCTTCTTCCCAGAGGGCGTATGCACGTTTCTTGATCCACTCTTCCCGAGTTTCTGCCATCGCTGATCTCCAGTCACATAATGCCGTCGTTCGAACGCGATACTGCCCGGATGGTTCCAGAGGAGGGCCGCTGTTTCAAGCGAAATCGGCCTACAACCCTAAATATTTCGCGTCGCAGCATATCAGGGTTGAGAATCGGCATTCACCGAGACTGAAATTCCGCCGCCTTGTGCAGATCTGACACGAACGCCTGGCGCTGTTGGTGGTTCTCCTTCTCGTCACGGATGCGCAGGAGAAAGGAAGGATGGATGGTGACGAGAACGGGCGGATGGTTCCTCGGCTGCAGGATATGGCCGCGCTCCGGCGTCAGTTTCGCCTTCGGTCCAAGCAGTGCGTAGAGCGCGCTGGCGCCCAGCGCCACGACGAGCTTCGGCTGCAGGATGTTGAGTTCGGCGCCGAGCCACCAGGCGCAACGGCGGATCTCGCCGGCATTGGGTTTGGCATGCAGGCGCCGTTTGCCGCGCGGTGTGAACTTGAAGTGCTTGACCGCATTGGTGACGTAGCAGCGCCCGCGATCGAGACCGGCTTCTTCGAGACAGTGATCGAGCAGACGGCCGGCGGGGCCGACAAAAGGCCTGCCGGCGATATCTTCCCGGTCGCCCGGTTGCTCCCCGACAAGTACGATCTCGGCCTTGTCCGAGCCTTCGCCGAAGACGATCTGCGTGGCGTTCCTGTAGAGGTCACAGCGGGTGCAGCCTTCGGCCTGATGGCGCAGTTTGGCAATGCTGTCCGCATCCGCGACTTCGAGCGTCAAGGCCGGGCCGAGGTTTGCGGCGATATTCATGGTCGCGATCCTCGTTTCCTCGGGATCAATCGCTCGCAGCGGGGATTGTTCCGGCTGCCGAGCCGGCGCCGCCGGCGAAGAATGGCAACGCGCGAGAAATTTCGCGCCATGGGAGAGAGCTGGCGCAATTGAACGCCGCCGTTTCGCGGCTATATTGGCCAGCGATGTTCTATCTTCTGTCGACCTATTGGCCGCATATCCTCTTTGTCGTTTCGGTCGCCATGGGGGCCGCGGCGGCGATCCATGCTGCCATGACCAAGGAGGAAGTGCGCGCCGCGATCGGCTGGGTCGGCGTCATCATCCTGTCTCCGATCGTCGGCGCGCTGCTTTATGCGATTGCCGGCATCAACCGCATCCGCCGCAAATCGCTGAGCATTCGCCGCGACGCCCTGCTGCTTGCGCCCGGGATGAACGAGCTGGAGACGTTCGACGCCGAGGCCGAGACGGTCATCAGCCAGTTCGGCCGCCGCTTTGCGGCGCTGCAGACGCTGGGCGACCGGGTGACCCGCAACCCGCTGACCTCGGGCAATGCGATCGACATGCTGGAGACCGGCGACGAGGCCTATGCGGCGATGAAATCAGCCATCGACGAGGCGAGCCGCAGCATCCTGCTGGAAACCTATATTTTCGACCGCGACGCGATCGGATTGCGCATCGCCGACGCGCTGATTGCGGCGGTCAAGCGCGGCGTTGCGGTGCGGGTGCTGATCGATGCGGTCGGCGCGCGTTATTCGGTGCCAAGCATTCTCGGCTATCTCAAGGAGGGTGGCGTCACCGTCGCCGTCTTCAACGGCAACGTCATCATGGGCTTGCGGCTGCCCTATGCCAATCTGCGCACCCACCGCAAGATCCTGATCGCCGACGGCCGTATTGCGCTGACCGGCGGGATGAATATCAGGGCGGGCTTCAGCGAGCAGGAGACGGGCGAAAGCTTCGCCCATGATACGCATTTCAGCGTCACCGGCCCTGTCGTCGCCGACCTCTTCGACCTTGCCGCCGAAGACTGGCGCTTCACCACCGAGGAGCTGTTGAACGGCGAAGCCTGGCGCATCGAACCGCCGCAGCGCAACCCCGGCGATCCCATCCTGATGCGCGTCGTCGCGTCCGGGCCGGATCGCAGCGTCGAAACCAACCACAAGATGCTGATGGGCGCTTTTTCCGTGGCGCGGCAATCGATCCGCATCATGTCGCCCTATTTTCTGCCGGATCGGGAACTGATCAGCGCCCTGGTGACGGCGGCGCGCCGGGGCGTCGAAGTCGATATCATCGTGCCTGACGTCAACAACCTGATGCTGGTCGACCGGGCGATGACGGCGCAATTCGATCAGATTCTCAAGAACTATTGCCGCATCTGGCGCTCGACCGGCAGCTTCAGCCACTCGAAGTTGCTGACGGTCGACGGTACCTGGGCCTATGTCGGCTCTTCCAATCTCGATCCGCGCTCGCTCAGGCTGAATTTCGAGGTTGATCTCGAGGTGCTGAACGAGGGCTTTGCCGCCGAGATCGACGAGCATATCGACGAAACCCTGAAATCGGCGACGCTGGTGACGCTGGAGGGCTTGCGCGCGCGGCCCTTTCCGGTGCGGCTGCTCGAGAAGGTGCTATGGTTGGGATCGCCCTATCTTTGAACGAATTTTATCGTCGGACATGGCAAGTTCCGCTTGCCCGCCTATACTGCCGGGTGAAGCCTTTTTGATTAACCGAACAAGTGCGCTCTTGCGATGCACGCCAGAAAAGACAGCCTTCCCGCCAGCATTCTCGCCTCGATCAGGAGTCGGAAGAAGCGGCTCGACGCGGCCCATATGGAGGCAAGGCCGCGCAGCGCCGGAACGCTGATCGCGTCCTACAACGTGCACAAATGCGTCGGCACCGACCGCCGCTTCGACCCGGAGCGCACCAGCCGGGTGATTCATGAAATCGGCGCCGACGTGATCGCGCTGCAGGAGGCCGATACGCGCTTTGGCGAGCGCACCGGCATTCTCGACCTCGGCCGGCTGGAACGGGAGACGGGACTGATCCCGGTGCCGGTCGCCGGCATGGCCAAGGCGCATGGCTGGCACGGCAATGTCGTGCTGTTCAAGAGGGGGCTGGTGCATGACGTGCATCAGATCAAGCTGCCGGGGCTGGAGCCGCGCGGCGCCCTGGTCGCCGAGATCGAGCTCGAAGAGGGCGGCGTGCTGCGCATCATCGCCGCGCATTTCGGCCTGCTGCGCCACAACAGAGCCCAGCAGGCCCGCACTTTGGTGGAACTGATAAAGGACCGGCACGAGATGCCGACCATCCTGCTCGGCGACCTCAACGAGTGGCGCCTCGGCGACCGCTCCTCGCTCAACACCTTCCAATCCGCTTTCGGAGAGCTGCCGCCCGCAGTCCCCAGCTTCCCCGCCGGCCTGCCGCTTCTGGCGCTCGACCGCATCATCGCCAACCGCAAGGGGATCATCACCGAAGTGGAAGCGCATGACACGCCGCTCGCGCGTATCGCCTCGGATCATCTGCCGATCAAGGCGCTGGTGAACTTGCAACAGGCAGGCCGATAAATCAGCTCCAATAAAATTGCGCAAAGTTCGCTGGCCTGAATTGGGCGAACGAAGCGCAGAGGTCCAGCGCGAAGAACGCCCTGTCGAGCCGACGGCAAGCAATTTCGTGCCGATTTCGGCAAACTTGCCATGCTGCGCTGCCCTTCTTGACTTGGATCAAGGACATCGCAAAGGACAAGCTTAAGGTCGACTTGTGGTCTTGCGGTATCAACGACTCCGAAGGAGAACCACAATGGCGAACGCAATCTTCCAGACCCGTTCCGATGTGTCGACGGCGACGCCCGTGCAAGTCTCCGATTCGATTCTCGGCGCAACGGTAGCCGTTTTTGCCGCCATATCGCTCCTGCTTTGCATACTTTTCGGCTTCGTCGCTCCCGAATGGGGCCTCCATAGGCCGTGGCTGCAGGTCTACCTCGGGCTCACTGGCTTCGACTTTTGGAGCGTGGTGCTGGGTACGGTTCAAAGCGTCATCTTCGGGGGCTATGCGGGTGCACTGCTCGGAACCGTCTTCAACGTCATCAGCCGCCGCTTTGGCTGAATGGCTATGCCGCTTCGGCTGCTGTCGCTGGCGCGGTGCCTGTGTCGATCCGGGCGGCCCGGCGTAACCGCAGCTTATGGATCCGAATTCGTCGTGCTCCTGCAGCAGCTGGCGGGATGAACTTCAAACAACCAAAGGAGAAGGCATATGAGAATGACGATTATCAACGCTGTCCTGCTGGCCGGGGTTAGCACCGTCGGCCCGGCAGGTCTGACCTTTGCCCAGGCTAATGGACCGGATCCACATCATCCGGAAGGCTCGCCGCAGGTCACTTCGCCTTCGGAGATGGAGGGAATGGCCGGAAGCCAGGGAGCAATGCCGAGCTCTGACATGATGCCCGGCGGGATGATGGGCCGGAATATGATGCAGTCCGGCATGATGGGCGGCATGCCGATGATGGGCATGCGTGGATCGATGATGAAGATCATGTTCGCCGTCGCGGATACCAGCGGGGACGGCGCATTGTCCTTCGACGAGGTGACAGCGGTTCACAGGCGTATTTTCGATAGTGTGGATGCCAACAAGGACGGGAAGGTGGCACCTGAGGAGATTCAGACATTTATGCGGCCCTAACGGAACTCGCCATCCGGCCGGGGCTCTCCGGAACTCGGCGGTGGCGGACAGTGCTCTATCGGGACACGGGAAAACACCAGGCAGGCGTGCGCTGCGTTTCGGCTGTCATGGTGCGGATCAATTCAGTAGACTACGCGGTCGACGTGTCGGCGCAGCCGGGTGTCGGCTGAAGCACGATCTTTGGGCGGCGCTCTACGACGCTCCGGTTTCTGGGGCGGCAGTCCGACATGGCTGATGAACCTTGGTCATCAACCCTTTCTGGGCCTGACCTCCGTGAACACGTATGGTGCCCCGGTCCCGGAGGGGATCGCGTAAACGTCATAGGACGCCTGCAGGTCGTCGCCCATTCCCAATGAACCAGGCGGCATGCCCGGCACGGCCAACCCGCGGAGCGCCGGCCGCTCCAGCAGCAGTCGCTGGACGGCCGTGAGCGGCACGTGTCCCTCAAGATAGTAATCCCCGACGACGGCGGTGTGGCAGCCCTCAAGGTCGGCAGGAACGCCCAGCCGCGCCTTGACCGCGGCGAGGTCGTCGGTGTCGCGGGCTTCGACGGAGAATCCTGCCGCGGCCATCGCCTTCGACCATTCATGACAGCAGCCGCAAGCGGGATCCTTGTAGACCGTCATCTTCACCATGGCGGCAAGGGCCCCTCGGCCAGGAAACGCCAGTGCGGACGCCGCAATTGCGATGAAGCTTCTCCTGCGCATATATACACTCCTCGATGTGCTGCCGCCCAGCTAGTCCCCGGGCGGCAGCCGTTCGCTATTTTACCTCAGTGACGGTCAGCTTGCCATTCAGGCGTTCGGCGACGAACTCTATGTTCGAACCTTCCTTTAGCTTTTCGAGCAGAGCGGGATCTTCTACCCGGAAGACCATGGTCATCGCGGGCATGTCGAGATTCTTCAGGTCTTCATGCTTGATGGTGACCTTCTTCGCCTTGGCGTCGACCTTATTGACGAAGCCCTTGGTGAATTCCTGGGCGAACGCATCCACCGCTGCCGAGGTTGAGAGCAAAGCGGCCAGCCCGAATTTGATCATTGCCGATTTCATTTTCATGCTCCTTTATTGAGGTTCACTTCCTGGAGACGGTGACATCGCCATGCATGCCGGCTTCGTAATGACCGGGGATCAGGCAGGCGAACTTGAAGGCGCCGTCGCTCGTGAACTTCCAGACGATCTCGCCGGATTGACCGGCCGGGAGGCGGATGGAGTTGGCATCGGCATGTTCCATTTCCGGGAACTTCTCCATGACCTTCTTGTGCTCCAGGATCTTGTCTTGCTGATCGAGTACGAATTCGTGGTCGACCGTGCCTGCGTTCCTGATCGCGATCTTGACCGTCTGCCCCTTGCGGACGGAGAAGACGGCCGGCGTGAACAGCATCTTGCCATCGTCGGTTTCCGTCATCGTGACGCGGATCGTCTGCGTTGCCTTTGCCTTGTCACCAGGCTCGCCAACCGCCATTTTCTCACCGTGGCCGCCGGCGTGATTGCCGGATGCGAAAGCCGGGCTTGCGAAGGCGACGAACGCCAATGCGAGTAGATGGTTCTTCATGCATATATCCTTTCTGGACGTGGGAATTGAGCCTTAGCCCCTTGTCGGCTTCGGGGTGATTTGCGTCTTTGCGTCTTTCGCCTTGGTCGCGTCCGGCAGTTCGCCGGTCCACTCCCAGGCCTGTGTTCCGGGAGGGTTTTCATACCAGCCCGGATCGGAGTAATCGTCCGCGGAGATACCTTCGCGGACTTTCACGACCGAGAACATGCCGCCCATCTCGATAGGACCGTGCGGCCCCCAGCCTGTCATCATGGGGATTGTGTTTTCGGGGATGGGCATTTCCATCTCGCCCATGTCGGCCATGCCTTTGGTGCCCATGGGCATGTATTCAGGCTGCAGCTTCCTGATCTTCTCGGCGACCTTCGATTTGTCAGCTCCAATGAAGGTCGGGATGTCGTGCCCCATCGCGTTCATCGTATGATGCGATTTGTGGCAGTGGATCGCCCAATCGCCGAGATATTTGGCGTCGAACTCGTAGGCCCGCATTGCACCGACCGGGATGTCGATGCTGACCTCGGGCCAGCGTGCTTCCGGCCGCACCCATCCGCCATCCGTGCATGTCACCTGGAAGTCGTAGCCGTGCATGTGAACGGGGTGGTTGGTCATCGTCAGGTTGCCGACGCGCACGCGCACCCTGTCGTTCTTCGAGACGATCAGCGGGCTGATGCCCGGAAACACGCGGCTGTTCCAGCACCACATGTTGAAGTCGGTCATCTCCATGACGCGCGGCACATAGGAGCCGGGATCAATGTCGTAGGCGTTGAGCAGGAAGACGAAGTCGCGGTCGACGCGCATGAACGTCGGATCCTTCGGATGGACGACGAAGAAGCCCATCATGCCCATCGCCATCTGCACCATCTCGTCGGAATGCGGGTGGTACATGAAGGTGCCTGATTTCACCAGGTCGAACTCGTAGACGTAGGTCTTGCCGACGGGGATGTGCGGCTGCGTCAGGCCGCCAACGCCGTCCATTCCCGATGGCAGGATCATTCCATGCCAATGGATCGTCGTGTGTTCCGGCAGCTTGTTGGTAACGAAGATGCGAACCCGGTCGCCTTCGACAGCCTCGATCGTCGGTCCTGGCGACTGGCCGTTGTAACCCCACAGGTACGCGGTCATGCCGTCGGCCATCTCACGTTCCACCGGTTCGGCGACGAGGTGGAACTCCTTGACGCCATTGTTCATCCGGTGAGGCAGGGTCCAGCCGTTGAGGGTGACGACCGGCTGGTAGTCCGGCCCTGAGGTCGGGTGGAGCGGCGGCTGCATGTCCGCCGATTCCATTGTCGGGGCGTCGGGGAGGCCCATCGCCGAGGTCTTCGTCCAGGCGCCAGCGGCCAGCAGGGCCGCGCTTGCTCCGAACAATTGTCTTCTTTTGAACATGGTGGGCTCCTTTCTCAATGGCCGGTGTCGCCGTTGCTTTCGGAAGCAGCGGCAACCTCGGTCCCGGCCGACAGGGTCCCCTCGCCGCCGCCATAGATCGCGGGCGCGAGATTGGCTTCGGCCAGCCAGAAGTCGCGTTTCGCATTGACGGAGAGCAGGATGGCATTGATCTTGTCGCGCGTGTCGGCCAGCAGCTCGAAGGTGTTGGTGATCATGCCGTTGTAGGACAACAGCGATTCCTCCTCGACCTTCGTACGCAGCGGCACGACATTGTTGCGGTAGTGCCGCGCGATATCATAGTTCGAGCGATATGCTTCGTAGGCGGCGCGGGCTTCCGAGCGAACGTTGACGGCCTTTTCCGCCAGTTGATTCGCCGCCCTCATGTATGCAACCTCGGCCTTGCGCATCCGGGCCTTGCCGGTATCGAAGATCGGGATGGCGAATTCCAGCTCGACCTGGCCGGTCGTTCTGGTTTTCTTTTCGTCGTCCTCGATTTCCCGTTCCGTTTCGAAACCGGTCAGGATTTCGAGATCGGTGACGTAGCGTGTCGCCTGGGTTAGGCCGTAGGACTTGGCGGTGGCTTCCAGCTCGAGCCTTGCCACCTGGAGGTCGATGCGGTTTCGGAGTGCTTCGGCCTCGATGGCGTCGCGTCTGACGACGGCCCTGGGCAAGGGCGGCAGGCTATTTGGAACCCTATAGTCCAAGTCGGTGCCCCAAAGACCCATAAGCCGGGTCAACTCCTCCTTGGCGAGACGTGCCGCCAGACGGGCTTTTGCCGCCTCTCCGGCAAGTTCGGCGACGAACACGTGCTCGCGGGCCTGGGCGCCTTTGGTCATCGCGCCTGTCTCGCCGAGCTTCTCCGCCAGTTCGGATGCGGCGTCCGCCGCTGTCTGGGCGCGCTGGAACTGCCCGACGGACTCCCAGGCCGCCACTGCTCCGATCCAGGCACGTCTCGTCTCGGCGGCGACCTGAAGCGTCCTCACGGCTGCCGTCAATTGCGCCTGCCGGAAGCGGGCGTCGGCAATTGCAATGTCGCTATTCCTGGTTGCGAGCGCCAGGATGTTCGTCGTGATCATCCCCTCGATGGTCTTGAACGCCTTAAGTTCTGGTGTCCCTATTCCCGTCGTGCCGACGGAGACGGTCGGGTTAATGAACATTGTCGACTGCCAGGCATCGGCAGCGCTGTCGCCGAGATCGGCGTAGGCGGCCTGCAGGCCTTTATTGTTGAGCAGGGCGATCTGGACGGCTGTCTCGACATCGAGGATCTTCTTTCCCGCGAGCAGGCTTCTGACCTGCGCAGCGGTCGCGCGGGCTTGGTTCTGGTTCTGTATCCAGACCGTCTGCTTCGCCGTCACGATCGCCGTTTTTTCGGCAACAGAAGCGAAGCCTGCTTGTCTGCCTGCATATTCGGTACCCGTGACACAGCCGCTCAATATCAGGGGGAACGCGAGCGCCGTGACTAATTTTCTGAGTCCGATCATGAGGCGTCTCCCTTGGCGGGAGACTGCAAATCGTTCTGTCTTCGCCACGGCTTGGGATCGACCGGCTGCCTGGTGACATAGCCCGAAATTGGCGACCGGTAAGCGACCGGGCGCGCGGGTGGCTCTTCGACCGCGGCGGAAGACGCCATCACGTCGGGAGGAAGCGTGGATGTGCAGCCGCCGATAACAAGCGGCAGCCCCACCACGAAAAGCGAGGGTTTCATTATGAATCTTCCGAAAAAGAGATAGCCTACGGTAGCCTTGCCCAAAAGCAGGCAGGCGGCCGACTTGACCCGGTCAAGCGGGTGTATCCCTCATCAGATATTCGGAGGACGATGCAGAGGCGGCAATTCCCCAAGGATGTGCCGGTCGTCGATAAACTGCCGGATCGAGGAGACAACAGGCCCGCCTATGATCTGGCCCGTGCACAGAAGCACGAAGCCGCCGCAGAAATCTTTGCAGCATTCCTGTTTGACGACCTTGGAGGAACCATCGTCGTCGGCCGCATCGCCATGTGAGTGCGTGTGGTTTGAAACGCCGGCCATGTCGTCGTGGTTGCCGTGCGCCGTGGCGCTCGATACCGTCTTTTCCACTTGCAGGCCAGGGCCGTGCATGGCGGCATCGACGTTGGAACTGCTGTACCCAGCCAGCGATACGACGATCGCCAGCCGTACGAAGAAGAGCAGTCTGCTCAACATGGTACGGTACATATTGCCCATCTTCCGTCGATTACATCGAACGTGGTTCATTATCAATCGCGACAAGTGACTATTGGAGATTCGCGCCATTTCTGTGGCTGCGACGCATCATGTGCCAGGAGCCGGGGCGCTGCGGAGGTCGCCATCCGGTGGGCTTACTGCCAAGTCAATCAAATCTACAGCATCGCCTATTTCGGACGAAGAAATCCGATGAGGTGGCGAAACCGCTGAGTCCATAGAAACGGATCGGTCATTTCAGGCGAGGAGGACGCAACCAGCCGGTCGAGGCGCGGCAGGAGAAAGGCAGCCCAATCGTCGAGGTCGGATCTGCCGAAGTAAGGCAGCCAGACGTCGGAGGGGCCATCCCATTGTCTCGGATTTGCCTTCGCCAGATCACCGAGTTTTACCATTACGGTTTCACCGTGGTCGCCGACGACTTCAACGTCTGGATCGGGATCCGGCCGGGGAAGACGCGCGATGATGCGCTCTTCCAAAGCTTTGCCAGCGGCTCGATCCCCGTCGTCCAGCTGACGCAATATGCGTGTGTCGCTGGCGCCGCCGGAGCCCTCGGTCATGTTGATGGTAAATTTGGCGCCGGTCACGCTGTTCGAATATTGGGATATCTGTAACCAGAAAACCCGTCCGCCACGGACAAAGCTGCATTTGCCGGTTGCTTGCGATTCCCAGCCGAGTTCCTGAAATCGCGAGGCCAGCAGCGACCGCATATGGCGGTGAAAGTCCTTGCTTTTCACATAGTCGCGCATGCTTCTGAGCCCATGTTTTGGCTGCAACCTCCGGAGGATGTCATGACCTGGTCGAGGGGACAATGGCTGGCCTTGTGCAAATGCCCGGTGCGGTATCGAAATCGGTACAGTTGATCGCGTTCACGCCCCCAGGGGTGACAGTGACTGCAGATTGCCTCATGGAGCGACAGATTGCGCTTGTCCCCATTCGCCTCGGTGTGTTCTACGGGGCAGGACTTGCACTGGAACCCGCCGGCGAGCATGAAAGCTGAAATGAGCGAAATCGCAGTACGACTGGACAATGTTACCCGCCGCTTCGGCATCACTCCAGCCGTGCGCGATCTTTCTCTTCATATTCGGCGCGGCGACGCGGTTTCGCTCGTGGGCCATTCCGGTTGCGGCAAGTCTACGCTCCTGCGCATGATTGCCGGTGTCGAGATACCGGAATCCGGGCGCATCTTCCTCGAAGGTCGCGAGGTCGCAAGTTCGGCCACTTTCGTCGAGCCGGAGGCGCGTGGCGTCGGCTTCGTCTTCCAGGACTATGCTCTCTTTCCGCATCTGACCGTACGGGACAATGTCCTCTTCGGTCTCAAGCGACTTCCGAAGGGCGAGGCAGCCGCGCGGGCAGAGGAGATGATCAGCAAGGTCGGAATCGAACATCTGACGCATCGCTATCCGCACACCCTCTCCGGCGGTGAACAGCAGCGTGTCGCGCTCGCCCGCGCCCTGGCGCCCCGGCCGAGCATCGTCCTGATGGACGAGCCCTTTTCCAATCTGGATCAGGGTCTGCGCGGGAAGGTACGCAGCGACACCTTGAGCCTGTTGAGGGCACTTGGCACGACTGTGATCATCGTGACGCATGATCCCCAGGAGGCACTTTCCGTCGGTGACCAGGTAGTCCTGATGCGGGCAGGTGAAATCGTCCAGTCCGGCTCCGCCTATGATCTTCACGACCGTCCGACGAATGCCTATGCGGCAGAGTTTTTTTGCGCGTCCAGCAAAGTTCCCGGCGTTTACCGTGGCGGATGGATCGAGACCGCGATCGGTAACTTCGCCTATACGCTCGATCGTCCGCCGGCAAGCTCCGTGACCGTTTATATCCGGCCGCATGCTGTCGCGCTGTCCCCCGGCTCGGGAATCCGCGCTCGTATCGAAAACCGCGTTCTGCATGGTGAATTCGAGCAGATCACGTTGAAGGTCGATCGCCTCGAGGTGCCGCTTAAGGCGAGAGCCCTGGAGCGGTTGCCCGTTGATGCGGAGGATATTGAGATCTCAATCCTCCCCGAGCGGCTGCTGGCTTTTTGAAGCTCACGGTGAGCGCATTCTGCTGACCTCCTCATCAAGTTTCCGTGATAGTTGGGTTCAAGTTCCGGGGGAAACTTGACTTTCAGTGTCATGAACTGCTGCAAGCAATGCGCATTCATTCGCGGAGGGACATAATGAATTCACGCTCTATCCTCACATCCATGCTGCTTGCTGCTTCGGCGCTGATGTCACCCGGCATCGCCGCCGCCGCAGAAATCAACCTTTACACGACGAGAGAACCGGCTCTGATTGCACCTCTTCTGGAGGCATTCACCAAATCGACCGGTACGAAGGTCAATACCATTTTCCTGAAGGACGGCCTCGCAGAGCGTGTCGCCTCCGAAGGTGCCAGCTCGCCGGCTGACATCCTGATGGCCGTCGATGCCGGCAACCTTGTCGATCTGGTCGATAAAGGCGTAACGCAACCGGTGGAATCATCGGTTCTGAACTCGGCTATCCCGGAACAGCTGCGTGATGCCAAGGGCAACTGGTTTGCGCTATCGATGCGCGCCCGCGTGCTTTACGCCGCCAAGGACCTTGATATCAGCACATTCAACTACGAGGAGCTCGCCGATCCCAAGTGGAAGGGCAAGATCTGCATTCGCTCGGGTCAACACCCCTATAATACGGCGCTGTTTGCTGACTACATCGCCCATTACGGCGCTGCAGACGCCGAGAAATGGCTGACGGGTGTCAAGGACAACCTCGGCCGCAAGGCAGCCGGCGGCGATCGCGATGCGGCCAAGGATATCCTCGGCGGCATTTGCGATATCGGTATCGCCAATTCCTATTATGTTGGCCTGATGCGATCCGGCAAGGGTGGCGAAGAGCAGGTCAAATGGGGCGATGCCATCAAGGTCGTCCTGCCGACCTTCAAGAACGGCGGGACGCAAGTGAATATCAGCGGCGCGGCAATCGCCAAGCATTCACCGAACAAGGCTGAAGCCGTCAAGCTTCTCGAATATCTCGTCTCTGACGAAGCGCAGAAGATCTATGCCGAGGCCAACTACGAATATCCTGTGAAGGCGGGCGTCGCGGCCGATCCGATCATCGCATCCTTTGGCGAACTGAAGATCGACAGCAAGCCCTTGTCCGAGATCGTCAGCCATCGCAAGCAGGCGAGCGAACTCGTGGACAAGGTCGGCTTCGACAACTAAAGAACAAGGAAGGCGCCGCTCAGAGGCGCCTTCCTTCCCGAGAATGGATCGAGTGATGTTTCCCAGCCAGGCGCCCGCCCGCTCTGCAAAGCGCCCTGGCAGCGCATGGCTGGCAATTGCCGCTACCATCGCCCTCATCGCCATTCTGCCGATCGGGGGACTGCTTCTCGAAGCCTCGAAGGGCTCGGCCGGTCTTTGGGGACATCTTTTCTCCACCATCCTTCCGGTCGCGCTTCTCGACACCGTCATCCTCCTTGCGGGGGTCGGGGTCATCACGGCTGTGGTCGGCACGACGACGGCATGGCTGGTGACGGCCTATGATTTTCCCGGCAGGCGTGCTCTGGAATGGATGCTGCTTCTGCCGCTTGCCGTTCCGACCTACATCGTCGCCTATGCCTATCTGGATATACTCCATCCGATCGGTCCGGTGCAGGATGCCGTGCGCTGGCTGCTCGGCTACGAGAGCCCGCGCCAGTTTCGCCTTCCGGACGTCCGTTCCATGGTCGGCTGCATCCTGCTTCTCGGAATCGTGCTCTACCCCTATGTCTACATTCCGACCCGCGCGATGTTCCTGACCCAATCCGGTAATCTCGTCGACGCGGCACGCACGCTCGGCACATCTCGCCGCGCAGTCTTCTGGCGGGTCGCCCTGCCGCTCGCGCGCCCGGCTGTCGCCGTGGGCATCAGCCTTGCTCTGATGGAAACGTTGAACGATATCGGCGCCGCCGAATTCCTCGGTGTCCGCACGATCACCGTTTCCATCTACACGACCTGGATCACCCGCTCGGATTTATCGGGAGCGTCGCAGATCGCCCTTGCCCTTCTTCTCATCGTCGTCGCGCTTGTTGCGGTCGAGCGATGGGCGCGACGCAAGCAGCGCTACTCGATCGATGTACGCCGGATGCGCCGTTTCCAACCGCGGCGGGTATCCTTGGGAAAGGGCACGCTGCTGTTTCTCGGCGGTCTTCTGCCGGTCATCCTCGGCTTCGCCGCGCCCGCGCTCTATCTCTTGATCGAAGCGGCAAAACGCTATCGGTTCGCCGGCATATCCCCTCGCATCCTCGATGAGGCCGTGAATACGCTTGTTATCGCCACCCTGGCGACAACCGCGACCGTCATTCTTGGGCTTCTCGCTGCCTACGCGACCCGCCTGCGCCCGGGCCAGCCGTCCTCCTGGCTCCTGCGCTGTTCGACAATGGGCTATGCTGCTCCCGGGACCGTGGTCGCCATCGGCGTGCTAGTCGTCCTTGCCGGGCTCGATCAGTTTATCGATCGCGCCGCGCTTTCCCTGTTTGGTGTGTCGACCGGCTTGCTCCTCATGGGATCGGGTGCCGCTGTCTTATATGCTCTCATCGTGCGGTTTCTGGCCATCTCCGCCGGCGGCATAGAAGCCGGTCTCTCGCGCATTTCCCTGTCGCTTGATCATGCTTCGCGTTCGCTGGGGCAATCGACCGCAGGCACGCTGCGATACGTGCATTTGCCGCTCTCGAAGGCGGCAATCTCGGCTGCCGCCCTGCTGGTCTTCGTCGATTGCGTGAAGGAGCTGCCGGCGACGCTCCTCCTGCGGCCACTCAATGTCGAGACTTTCGCAACGCATCTTTATGGAGAGGCTGCGAGAGGCACTTACGAGGAAGCCTCGATTGCCGCGCTCGCCATCGTGCTGATCGGCATTCTGCCGGCCATTCTGCTGTCGCGGATCGGACGTATCCGCTAGACGGCCGGCCACGACCTTCAGGCAAAACTCAGACGGAAAAATTGCGCACCCTATTTCGGAATTACGGTCAGTCCGCCTGCGAGGTCAGCGAAGATCGTCTCCGAGAACGAAGGTACGTGCGCGGTTTCTGGCAGACAAAGGGACAATGTGAAGGGCGGGGTTGGAAAACGACGTCGCCGACTTGACGGCTGTCGTCGTTTGCGAAATGCTAAGATGTCAGACCAATTTCACGACTGCCTGATAAGAAAATGGGGAACCATGAAGGCAAATCGTAACGACAGGCCGGTGATCCGGCCGCTTCCCGTCATGGACCGCGCGCGTCAGGTGACCGATGCGCTGGCGGACTATGTCGAAGACGCGCGCCTGCAGGCTGGTGACCGGCTGCCGGCCGAGCGGGAACTGATGGCCGCACTTGCCGTCGGGCGTTCAACCATTCGCGAGGCGATCCGCCATTTTCAGGCGCTCGGCGTCATCGAGACGCGCAAGGGCAGCGGCACCTATCTGCTGAAGCCGGTGTCCCGGGCGACGATCCATATGCCGCTGTCCTTCGATGCGGCGCATCTGCGCGACGCGCTGCTGCAGACGCTCGAAGTGCGCCGCGGCATCGAATGCGAGGCGGGCATGGTCGCAGCCAGGCGGCGGACGAAAAAGGATCTCGTCGTCATCGAGGAGAAACTCAACGCGATGGAGCGGGTGCACCTGGAGAAGGGTACCTCCGGGCCGGAGGATCTGGCCTTTCATCTTGCCGTCTACGACGCCACCCACAATCCGCTGTTTCGCCAGCTGCTCGAGCAGATGCGCGAGACTTTCGAGCGCTTCTGGGAGCATCCCTTCGACCGGCAGGATTTTGCCCGCCGGTCCTTTCCCTTTCACCGTACGCTTTTCAACGCGATCGCTGCCGGAGATGCCGAGGCGGCGCGCGCCGAAACGTTGAAAATTCTCGATATCGTCGAGGAAGACATCAAGGAAATGTCCCAATGAGCAGCGGCGCCGACCCGTTCGATCTTGCCTCCATCATCACCGCCCATGACGACGGCAACTTCGCCGACGCCGTTGTGCCGCCGATCTTCCAGACCTCGCTTTTCACTTTTTCCGATTATGACGAGATGATCACCGTCTATCGCGGCGAGAAGGTGCGGCCGACCTATACGCGCGGGCTGAATCCGACGGTGCGTGCCTTCGAGGAAATGCTGGCCAAGCTCGAAGGTGCGGAGGATGCGCTGGGTTTTGCCAGTGGCATGGCGGCGATCTCGTCATCCGTGCTGAGCTTCGTCGAGCCGGGCGACCGCATCGTCGCCGTCAAACACGTCTATCCCGATGCCTTCCGCCTGTTTGGCACCATCCTGAAGCGGATGAAGATCGAGGTGACCTATGTCGACGGGCGCGACGAGGAGGCGGTCGCCAGAGCGCTGCCCGGCGCCAAGCTCCTGTACCTGGAAAGCCCGACGAGCTGGGTGATGGAGGCGCATGACGTCGGCGCGCTCGCGGCACTCGCCAAGCGCCACGGCATCGTCTCGATGATCGACAACAGCTGGGCGAGCCCGTTCTTTCAGCGGCCACTGACGCTCGGCGTCGATCTCGTCATCCATTCGGCCTCGAAATATCTCGGCGGCCACAGCGATGTGGTGGCGGGCATCGTCGCCGGCTCGAAGGAGATGATCGCCCGCATCAAGGCCGAGGCCTATCCCTATCTCGGCGGCAAGCTTTCGCCCTTTGACGCCTGGCTGCTGATCCGCGGCCTGCGCACGCTGCCGCTGCGCATGAAGGCGCATGAGGCGTCGGCGGTGGAAATCGCCCGGCGCCTGCAGCGGCTTGAGGTGGTGGAGACGGTTTGCCATCCCGGCCTCGCCAACCGCCTGCCGGCCGGGCTCAAAGGCACCTCGGGCCTGTTTTCCTTCATCTTCCGCGAAGGCGTCGATATCCGCGCCTTCGCCGATCACCTCAAGCTCTTCAAATTGGGTGTAAGCTGGGGTGGGCACGAAAGCCTGATCGTACCGGGCGAGGTGGTGCTGCAGCAGAAGGCACAGCCGAATTCCGCGCAAACCTTTGGCATCCATGCGCGATCTGTACGCCTCCATGTCGGCCTCGAAGGAACCGAGGCCCTGTGGAGAGACATCGAGGAGGCGCTCGCCGCCGCCTCATTATCCTGAAACCCGAGAGAAACCGAAAAGGGGGAACTGAGCATGAAAAAACTAATACTCTCGACGCTCTTTGCTTCGATGATGGCGGGCACGGCCTTTGCCGACACGACGCTGAAGCTGGTCGAAGTCATCACCAGCCCGGAGCGCACCGAAACGCTGAAATCGATCGTCGGCAAGTTCGAGGCCGCCAATCCCGGCACCAAGGTCGACATCATCTCGCTGCCCTGGAACGAAGCCTTCCAGAAGTTCGCCACCATGGTGTCGGCCGGCGACGTGCCCGATGTGATTGAGATGCCCGATACCTGGCTGTCGCTCTATGCCAATAACGGCATGCTCGAAAGCCTCGAGCCCTATCTCGAAAAGTGGGAGCACACCAAGGAGTTGACGCCGCGCGCCCTCGAACTCGGCCGCGACGTCAAGAACACCGCCTATATGCTGCCCTACGGCTTCTATTTGAGGGCGATGTTCTACAACAAGAAGCTGCTTTCGGAAGCCGGCGTCGCCGGGCCGCCGAAGACGCTGGACGAATTCACCGCCGCGTCGGAAAAGGTCTCGAAGCTGCCGGGCAAATACGGCTACTGCATGCGCGGCGGGCCGGGCGGCCTCAACGGCTGGATGATCTTTGCCGCGACGATGGCCGGCTCGAACAAGTACTTCAACGAAGACGGCACCTCGACGATGAACAGCCCCGGCTGGGCCAAGGGCATCGAATGGATGGTCGATCTCTACAAGAAGGGCTATGCGCCGAAGGACAGCGTCAACTGGGGCTTCAACGAAGTCGTCGCCGGCTTCTATTCCGGCACCTGCGCCTTCCTCGACCAGGATCCGGATGCGCTGATCGCCATTGCCGAGCGCATGAAGAAGGAAGATTTCGGTGTTGCGCCGCTGCCGAAGGGGCCTGACGGCAAATCCTTCCCGACCATCGGCTACGGCGGCTGGTCGATGTTTTCGACCAGCGCCAACAAGGATCTCTCCTGGAAGCTGATCGCCACCCTCGAAGGACCGGAAGGCAATATCGAGTGGAACAAGCGCATCGGCGCCCTGCCGGCCTATACGGCGGCCGAGAAGGATCCGTTCTACGCCGGTGACCAGTTCAAGGGCTGGTTCGAAGAGCTGGCGGATCCGAACACGGTGCCGACGGTCATGCCGACCTACCTCGAGGAATTCGCCTTCTTCAAGGATTCGCTGGCGATCAAGACCTCGCAGCAGGCCCTGCTCGGCGATATCTCGGCCAAGGATCTGGCCGACCAGTGGGCGGACTATCTGACCAAGGCGCAGCAGAAGTTTTTGAGCAAGAAGTAAGGGTGAAGGGGGCTTCGAGACAGAAGCCCCCTCATCCGCCCTACGGGCACCTTCTCCCCGAGGGGAGAAGAGGGAGTCGAAACGTTGCGGCATTTCCCTTCTCCCCTGGGGGAGAAGGTGGCCCGAAGGGGCGGATGAGGGGGCCTCAGCCGCCCAGTTCAAAGGCATCACCCGCGCAAGGCCTCACCGGGTAAGACAATGGAAACTGCAATCCGATGACCATTTCCGCCGATATGCTCGACATGCGTCGCGACCGCAGGCCGTGGCTGCGTCGTCTTGCCGATGCTTCGGAGCCCTATCTCTACAGCGCCCCGTCATTGATCCTGATCATCGCGGTCATGCTGGTGCCGCTGACATTGGGTCTCTCCTACGCCTTTCGCGATATCCAGCTGCTCAATCCATTTTCCGGTGGCTTCGTCGGGCTCGATCATTTCCGCGAGCTTTCTACGGATGCCGCCTTCTACGGGGCGCTGAGGAACACGCTCTGGTGGACCGGCGCCTCCGTCGTCCTGCAGTTCGCCTTCGGGCTCATCCTGGCGCTGCTGCTCGACAAGCCGTTTAAGGGCCGGGCGATCGCCCAGGCGCTGGTCTTCCTGCCCTGGGCCGTGCCGTCCTTTCTCGCCGGCCTCAATTGGGCCTGGCTGTTCAATCCCGTCATCGGGCCGATCCCACACTGGCTCTTTGCGCTGGGGCTGATGCACGAGCCGGGCAATATCCTCTCCGACCCCAACTATGCGATGTGGGGGCCGATCATCGCCAATGTCTGGTGGGGCATTCCCTTCTTCGCCATCACACTGCTGGCCGCCCTGCAGGCGATCCCGCGCGATCTCTACGAGGCGGCGTCGATCGACGGCGCCGGCTGGTTCCAGCGCTTCCGCTCGATCACCCTGCCGTTTCTGGCGCCGACGATTGCCATCACCGTGCTTCTGCGCACCGTCTGGATCTCCAATTTCGCCGATCTCATCGTCGTCATGACCAATGGCGGGCCGGCCGACCGCACGCAGATCGTCGCGAGTTACATCTTCACGACGGCGTTCAAGCGGCTCGATTTCGGTTATGCCTCGGCGATCGCGCTGGTGCTGCTGGCGCTGCTGCTCGCCTATTCGATGCTGATCATCCTGCTCAGGCAGACGCTGCTGAACAAGGATTGAGACCATGAGACGATCCATCCTTCCCACCATCGCGCACCGCCTGGCAATCCTCTGCTATATCGCCTTCGCGCTCTTCCCGCTGTTCTGGCTGCTCAAGGTCTCGGTGACGCCGAACGACCTGCTCTATAGCGAGGGCGTGCGCATGTGGCCGTCGCGCACGAGCTGGGATCATTATGCCTTCGTGCTGCAGCACAGCGCCTTTCCTACCTTCTTCAAGAACAGCCTGATCGTCTCGGCCTCGACGGCGGTGACCGTGACGGTCTGCGCCTCGCTCTCCGGCTATGCGCTGTCGCGCTTCAATTTCCGGGCGAAATACTGGATCGTCGCGCTGATGCTGCTGACCCAGATGTTTCCGCTCGTCATGCTGGTCGCGCCGATCTTCAAGATCCTGTCGCCCTTACATCTGACCAACAGCCTGACCGGGCTGGTCATCGTCTACACCGCCTTCAACGTGCCTTTCGCCACCTTCCTGATGCAGTCCTTTTTCGACGGCATTCCCAAGGA
Source organism: Rhizobium sp. M1 (assembly GCF_002531805.1). Classification (NCBI taxonomy): domain Bacteria; kingdom Pseudomonadati; phylum Pseudomonadota; class Alphaproteobacteria; order Hyphomicrobiales; family Rhizobiaceae; genus Rhizobium; species Rhizobium sp. M1. The sequence continues at coordinate 263,861 of NZ_NWSW01000003.1, forward strand.
TTTGGAAGAGGCGGCGATGATCGACGGTGCGACGCAGTTCACCGCTTTTCGCCAGATCATCCTGCCGCTGACGCTGCCCGGCATCGCCGCGACGCTCGGCTTCGTCTTCACCGCCGCCTGGAGCGAACTGCTCTTTGCGCTGATGCTGATCAACGGCAACGAGGCGGCGACCTTCCCGGTCGGGCTTCTCACCTTCGTTTCGAAATTCTCGGTGGATTTCGGGCAGATGATGGCGGCGGGCGTCATGGCGCTCATTCCGGCCGGCCTCTTCTTCCTGCTCATCCAGCGTTATCTCGTCCAGGGCCTGACGGCCGGCGCGGTCAAGGGTTAAACAAATGGCATCGATCGATATCCAGAATATCCGCAAAGCCTATGGCCATGTGCAGGTGCTGCACGGCGTCGACCTTGAGATCCGGGACGGCGAATTCGTCGTGCTGGTCGGTCCCTCCGGCTGCGGCAAGTCCACGCTGTTGCGCATGATCGCCGGACTGGAGGACGTCACATCAGGCGAAATCCGCATTGCCGGCGCCAGAGTGAACGAACGGCATCCCAGGGATCGCGACATCGCCATGGTGTTCCAGTCCTACGCGCTCTATCCGCATATGAACGTCGCCGGCAATATGAGCTACAGCCTGAGGCTCCGGAAAACGGCGAAGGAGAAGATCGCCAGCGCCGTCTCCGCCGCTGCGGCCAAGCTCGGCCTCGATCCGCTGCTCGAACGACGGCCGAAGGCGCTGTCCGGCGGCCAGCGCCAGCGCGTCGCCATGGGCCGCGCCATCGTCCGCCAGCCGAAGGCTTTCCTGTTCGACGAGCCGCTGTCCAATCTCGATGCGCGCCTGCGCGAACAGATGCGCGCCGAAATCAAGAAACTGCATGGGGAGCTGAAGGCGACCTCGATCTATGTCACCCATGACCAGATCGAGGCGATGACGCTGGCGGACCGGATCGTCGCCATGCATGGCGGGGTGGTGCAGCAGGTCGGCAGCCCCCTGGAACTCTACGACCGGCCCGCCAATCTCTTCGTCGCCGGCTTCATCGGCTCGCCGGGGATGAATTTCCTCGAGGCGACCTATGAAGCAGGTGGTGTGAAGCTGAAGGACGGCACGATCGTGCCGCTGGTAAAGCCGCTGCCGCTTGCAGCCGGTGCCAAAGTGACGCTCGGCATCCGGCCGGAGCACGTGCTGATGACGACTGACGGGGCAGGGCTTGCCACCGATGTGGAGCTCGTCGAACCCACAGGCTTCGGCATCATTCTGCACCTTGCCCTGCACGGCCTGCCCTTCAAGGTCTTCACGCTCAACCGCGAAGCGCTGAAGGCCGGGCCGAAGGTTAATGTGGCTTTCCCGCCCGAGTATCTGCATGTCTTCGACGCAGAGGGAAAACGCGTCGACTGAGCAACCGGCCGCTGGCTCGTTGCTGTCGGTTTCGGCATACTGTCTCCGGCAGTGGCGGGGAGGCAGAATATGCTCGTTGCGCAGATATCCGATATCCATGCAGGGCCCGACCTTTCTTCGCTCCGGACGCTGGAGCGAGCGGTAGGCTGGTTGAGAACCTTCCGCCCGGATGTGCTGGTCGTCACCGGAGATCTGGTGGACGGGGGATGGCGGCAAGGCTACCGCCTGGTTGCCGAAAGCCTTTTGTCATTGGACTGCTCGGTCCATCTGTTGCCGGGCAACGGCGATGATCTGCAAATGATGCGCTCCGAACTTGCTGCCGTCGGCACCTGGATCAATGCGACGGGACCGATGCATTTCCAGGCAGCTGTCGACGACTTGGCCCTCTTCGGTATCGATGTGACAGTCGCCGGTCAGAGCTATGGCGACGTCCTGCCCCATTTGCCATGGCTGACGCAAGTGCTTGCAGACGTGACGACGCCGGTCCTTCTGTTCATGCATCAGCCGCCATTGACGATCGGCATCGAGGCGCTGGACCAGGTCGCATGCAGGAACGGCGGCGCGCTTCTCAGTATCCTGGAGACGATGGACAGGCCGCCGCTGGCGGTTCTCTGTGGCCATGTTCACCGACCTGCCTTTGGCCGGCTCGGAATAATCCCTGTCCAGACCTGCGGCTCTCTGTGCCCGCCCAATCCGCTTCTGCTGGAAGGCCGGGCCGATCTTCCGCTGATCGACGCTCCGTCCTTCTTCGTGCATGATGTCGGCGACGGCAGGCTGGTTTCCCATGTAGTGTCCATTCCGGCACCCGCATGACATGGAATGAACGGTGAACCCGCCCGCGCTGCGAGTGGAAAAATCTTTTGCAGCATCGCCCATGAGGGCTATATCCTCTCCGCGTGATCTCGTTGGACTGGACGCTATGACCGACACTGTTCTCGACCGCTTTCTCCGTTATGTCGTTATCGACACGCAATCCGATCCTTCCTCCTCGACGCAGCCGACCACCGAAAAGCAGAAGGATCTCGGCCGGCTTCTGGTCGACGAGCTGCTGAAGATCGGCCTTGCCGATGCGCATCTCGATGAACACGGTTATGTCTATGCGACCATTTCCGGAAATAGCGACAAGCCGGTGCCGGTCATCTGCTTCTGCTCGCATATGGATACAGCGCCCGATTTTACCGGCACCAATGTCAAACCGCAGATCGTCCGGAATTATGCCGGCGGCGATATCAGGCTTGCCGGCGATCCGAGCCGGGTGATCCGTGTCGCCGAGCATCCCGAGCTCAACAACCAGGTCGGCAACGACATCGTCACGACCGACGGAACGACATTGCTCGGCGCCGACGACAAGGCCGGGCTGGCGGAAATCATGACCGCGGCCCAAATCCTTGTCGACAATCCCGATATCCGCCACGGGACGATCAAGATCCTGTTCACGCCCGACGAGGAAGTCGGCCGCGGCGTCAACAAGGTCGATCTGAAGAAGCTCGGCGCCGACTTCGCCTATACGATGGACGGCGAGACATCAGGCCATATCGAAGATGAGACCTTTTCGGCCGATGGCGTCGAGATCGGCATTTCGGGCGTGGCGATCCATCCGGGCTTTGCCAAGGACCGGATGGAGAACGCCATCAAGATCGCCGGCGCCATCATCGATCGGCTGCCGAAGGACCTGGCGCCGGAGACCACCGAAGGCAAGCAGGGCTTCATCCATCCGGTCGGCGTGACCGGCTCGATGGAAAAGGCGTCGCTGAGCTTTATCATCCGCGATTTCACCGAAGCGGGATTGGCGGAAAAGGAGGCCATGCTCGACGCCATCGTCAAGGAGGTGATGGCTGCCTATCCCGGCTCGACCGCGCATTTCCAGGTGGCGGAGCAGTATCGCAACATGAAGGTGGTGCTCGACCGTCACCCGGAGATCGTCGAAAACGCACTTGAAGCCGTGCGCCGGGCCGGCATGACGCCGGTGCGCGGCAGCATTCGCGGCGGCACGGACGGTTCGCGCCTTTCTTTCATGGGACTACCATGCCCGAATATCTTCGCCGGCGGCCATGCCTTCCACTCGCCGCTCGAATGGGTCAGCCGCCAGGACATGGAAAAGGCCGTCAAAACCATCGTGGAGCTTGCGCGGGTCTGGGAAGAGCGCGCTTAAGACGCTCTTCCTCGCCGGGACAGCGGAACGCCGTCAGCCGCCGTTTGTCGCAATGCTTCCGCGCAGCATGACGCTGTCATAGGCGGGACGGGGCGTCGGGATGGCGACCGGCATTCCCGGCTCGGGCTCGATCGAGGGTTCCGGCAGGGTCACCGGCGCGGTTATCCGCATCGGCGCCGTGCTCGCCGTGGCCATGGGATCGGGCGCCGGCAGAGGAACGGGAACGGCCGAGGGGATCAGCGCCTCGAACTGCGGCGGCAGCATGCTTTCGCCGGGCACGTAATTCATCGCCACTTCGTAGGAGGGCAGTGGCGGCGGCGTTTCGAGCATGCCGTTGGAGTCGCGCTTCTCGTAGAAGGCGTTGCCGCCGGCGACCGTCACATAGTGCATGTTGTCGTAGGGAAATTTCAGCCCGTCGGTGTGGAAGAACATCGCATCCTTCACCGCCGGATGGCGCGCACCCTTCAGCAGGATCGCATCGGCCGCGGTGGCAAGCTCCGGTTCGGCCTGCACCTTGACCTCGCGCGTCATGACGCCGGGCGCAAACTGCCGCTTCTGGGCGACGACACCACAGATCGATGGAGGATAGGCGCCCGACGTCAGTCTGTTCATGACGACGGTGCCGACGGCGAGATAGCCGTCTTCATCGGAATGCTGCGATTCGAAATACATCGCACGCTTCAGGCAATCGCGATCTTTTGCCGTATAATTGAAGGTGACTTTCGTCGTTTGAACCTTGGTCTTGGCCGCCGTCGTCGCCGGCTTCGGTGTTGTGGTGCAGCCTGTGGCCGCCAGTCCTGCGAATAAAATCCCGATCAGGGATTTTCCAAAGGAAATCTCCGCCCTCAACGCCAAGTGCCTCCTATGGGATTAGTCCAGCCCTTTATGATTAATGCGAAAAAACTTTTACTCGTCATATGACTGAAACACAAACAACCGGAGATCACAAAAACCAAAATCGACTCCCGCCAAAGGCGACTTCGGCGGCAAGTGTCAGACCGCCTGCTGCATAATTCCGAAAATTTAACGAATTATGCAGTGGCCCCAACTGCGGCAGCCACTTTGCACCCTTGATCCGTCAGCTGCGAAACAGCTTCCAGCGGGTCGGCTTGAAAGCCACCCGGTAGCGATCGAGTCGGCCGGCCTCGCTCGGCGGCAGCTCGATTTCGATATGCGGGCGGTCATTGCCGATGTCGAGTTCGATATGACGGGTGCCGGCGACGCGGCGGCTGGAGACCCGCTGGCCGGCAATGCAGTTTTCCGCCGATTCGCAGAGCCTGACGTCATGCGGGCGGAAGTAGAGCTGCGCGGGGCCATCGGGCTCACCCTCGGCATTGAGGCCGAGCGAGCGGCCTTCGAAGCGGATGTCGCCGTCCGAGATTTCGACCTGCAGGCAATTCGACTGGCCGATGAAGCCGAAGACGAAGGGCGAGTTGGGGTTGTCGTAGACCTCATCAGGCGTGCCGACCTGTTCGATCGCGCCCTGGCTCATGACGACGACGCGGTCGGCAAGCTCCAGCGCCTCGTCCTGGTCGTGCGTGACGAAGACGGTGGTGTGCCCGGTGCGGTCGTGGATCTCGCGCAGCCATTTGCGCAGGTCCTTGCGCACCTGAGCGTCGAGCGCGCCGAAGGGTTCGTCAAGCAGCAGCACGTTCGGTTCGACGGCCATGGCGCGGGCGAGCGCCACCCGTTGGCGTTGGCCGCCGGAAAGCTGCGCCGGATAACGTGTTTCAAGGCCGGAAAGCTGCACGAGGTCGAGCAGCTCCAGCGCCCGCCGGCGGATGTCGGCCTTCGCAGGACGCCGTGCGCCGCTTCTGACCCTCAGCCCGAAGGAGACGTTGTCGAGCACCGTCATGTAGCGAAAGAGGGCATAATGCTGGAAGACGAAGCCGATATTGCGCTGCTGCACGGATTTCTTCGAGGCGTCCTCGTCGCCGAAGAAGATCTGCCCCTCCGTCGGGCTTTCCAGGCCGGCAATCAGGCGCAGCAATGTCGTCTTGCCGGAGCCCGACGGGCCGAGCAGGGCGATCAGCTCGCCGGAGCGGATGCTGAGCGAGACATCGTGCAGCGCCGGAAAACGCTCGAATTCCTTGCGAATGTTTTGAACGCGTACTTCCATTGCAAATCCTTCAGTGCCGCCGGCTGGCGGAGATCTCCGCGCTGTAACGCATTTCCAGCAGCGTCTTCAAAACCAGGGTGACGAGCGCCAGCAGGGCCAGTAGCGTGGCCACGGCGAAGGCGCCGGTAAAATTATACTCGTTATAGAGAATCTCGACCTGCAGCGGCATGGTGTTGGTCTGGCCGCGAATATGGCCCGAAACCACCGAGACGGCGCCGAACTCGCCCATGGCGCGGGCGTTGCAAAGCAGCACGCCATAGAGCAGGCCCCATTTGATGTTCGGCAGCGTCACATGCCAGAAGGTCTGCCAGCCGCTGGCGCCGAGCGAAAGCGCAGCCTCCTCGTCCGCCGTTCCCTGTTCCTGCATCAGCGGGATCAGTTCGCGGGCGACGAAAGGGAAGGTGACGAACATGGTCGCCAGGATCAGCCCCGGCACGGCGAACAGGATCTTGATGTCGTGGGCGCTGAGCCACTGGCCGAGCCAGGTATTGGCGCCGAAGAGAAGCACGAAGACCAGGCCGGAGATGACGGGGGAGACCGAGAAGGGCAGGTCGATCAGCGTCGTCAGGAAGGCCTTGCCTTTGAACTCGAACTTGGCGATCGCCCAGGCGGCGGCGACTCCGAAGACGAGATTGAGCGGCACGCTGATGCCGGCGACGATCAGCGTCAGGCGGATCGCCGAGAAGGTCTCGTCATCCTGCAGCGCCTCGATGAAGGGGCCGGCCCCCTTGCGGAAGGCTTCGACGAAGACGGCGGCAAGCGGCAGCAGCAGGATCAGCAGCAGGAAGACCAGCGACAGGATGATCAGGCTGTAGCGCGCGATCCGGTTTTCGGTGGTCACCGAACGCAGCTTGACGGGTTGCGCGGTCGTATCAAGCGCCATGGCCGTACCTCCGCCTGCTCCAGCTCTGGATGAGGTTGATGACGAGCAGCATGGCGAAGGACAGGATCAGCATGATCGCCGCAATGCCGGTCGCCGCCGCGTAATTATATTCTTCGAGCTTGATGATGATCAGCAGCGGCGCGATCTCCGATTTGAACGGCAGGTTGCCGGCGATGAAGATGACCGAACCATATTCGCCGACGCCGCGGGCAAAGGCGAGCGCGAAGCCGGTGAGCACGGCCGGCGCCAGCCCCGGCAGCAGCACGCGGAAAATCGTCTGGAAGCGATTGGCGCCGAGTGTCGCGGCGGCCTCCTCGACCTCCTTGTCGATTTCCTCCATGACCGGCTGCACGGTGCGCACGACGAAGGGCAGGCCGACGAAGATCAGCGCCACGACGATGCCGGCCGGCGTGAAGGCGATCTTGATGCCGAGCGGCGTCAGGAACTGACCGACCCAGCCATTCGGCGCATAGAGCGTCGTCAGCGCGATGCCGGCAACCGCGGTCGGCAGTGCGAAGGGCAGGTCGACCATGGCATCGATGATGCGCTTGCCGGGGAAGCGGTAGCGCACCAGCACCCAGGCGAGGATGATGCCGAAGACGGCATTGACGATCGCGGCGATGAAGGCGCTGCCGAAGCTGATGCGCAGCGCATTCAGCGTGCGCGGATCGAGCGCGATCGACCAGAATTTCTCCCAGCCGAGCGCGCTCGACCGGACGGCAAGGCCGGAGAGCGGGATGAGGATCAGAAGGGTGAGCCAGGTCAAGGTAAGGCCGAGCGCCATTCCGAAACCCGGAATGACGCTCGGCCGCCTGAACCGCCACCGCGTGGGGCTATGTGCTCTCATGAAGTCTATTATTGGGCTGGCTTGTAGATTTGGTCAAATACGCCGCCGTCGCCGAAGAATTTCGGCTGTGCGTCCTTCCAGCCGCCGAAGTCGTCGATGGTGGCAAGGGTGAGCTTCGGAAAGCGGGCAATGTCGGCGGGATCGGCGGCCTCAGGCTTGATCGGCCGGTAATAGTGTTTGGCGGCGATCTTCTGGCCTTCGTCCGAATAGAGGTAGTTGAGATAGGCTTCGGCGACCTTGCGCGTGCCCTTCTTGTCGACGTTGCCGTCGACGATGGCGACCGGCGGGTCGGCGCGGATGGAGAAGCTTGGCGTGACGATCTCGAACTGGTCGGGGCCGAGTTCCTCGAGCGAAAGATAGGCTTCGTTTTCCCAGGCGAGCAGCACGTCGCCGAGGCCGCGCTGAACGAAGGTGGTCGTGGCGCCGCGCGCACCGGTGTCGAGCACCGGAACATGCTGCAGCAGCTTCGTCACGTAATCCTGCGCCTTGGCGTCATCGCCGCCATTGGCCTGCTTGGCCCATGCCCAGGCGGCGAGGAAGTTCCAGCGGGCGCCGCCCGAGGTCTTCGGGTTCGGCGTGATCACCTGCACGTCGTCCTTGACTAGGTCGGCCCAATCCTTGATGCCCTTCGGGTTGCCCTTGCGGACCAGGAAGACGATCGTCGAGGTGTAGGGTGTCGAATTGTTCGGGAACTTCGTCTTCCAGTCGGCGGGGATCTTGCCGGTCGCCTTGGCGATCGCATCGATATCGCCCTCGAGCGCCAGCGTGACGACGTCGGCGTCGAGGCCGTCGATGACCGAACGGGCCTGGGCGCCGGAGCCGCCGTGCGAGGCCTTGATCGTCACGGTTTCCCCATTGTCCTTCTGCCATTTGGCGGCAAAGGCGGCATTGAAGTCCTTGTACAATTCGCGGGTCGGATCATAGGAGACGTTAAGCAGCGCCTGATCCGCGAAAGCCGGCGCAATGCTGCCGACGACGAAGCTGCCTGCCATGACCGCGGCCGCGAGGAGCCGGGTGAACCGTTGTGTCTGCATTGGGACCCTCCTGTTTACTGTCTTAACTCTATCAAGTCAGTCGTATAATGAAACGAAACATCTTCCGGTTCCGGCGCTCCTGTTAGAATGCCATTCCATTTGAGGGGTTATTTGGAAATAGACGTGCCGGAGTTGGCCGCGGCCAATCGCTCGGTCGCCGCCGTCCTGCCGCAGAACCGTGTTTTTTTGGCCACAGTTCCCCCGCAAGCGACGCAGGCAATGCTGATTTTTGCCCGGATTTTGCCGCGATGACACTTGCGGATTCCTATATGGCGGCGGTGCGGTCGTATTTGCCGGCCGCTACGTGGGGGCATCCCTTGAAATGCGCCTCGCATTCCAACCTGTTAGGGCCATTCAAAATGAATATCAGAACTATCCTTTTTGCCTCCGTTGCCGCCCTTGCCGCGGCCTCCGGAGCACGCGCAGCCGACGCCATCGTGGCGGCGGAGCCCGAGCCCGTCGAATATGTTCGCGTTTGCGACGCCTACGGCACCGGCTATTTTTATATTCCGGGAACGGAAACATGCCTTTCGATCGGCGGTTACATCCGTACCGAAGTGCGCTTCGGTGACAACATCGCCGGCGATTCCGACGTAAACTTCTGGACTCGCGGCCAGGTCACCTTCCAGGCGAAGAACGACACCGAGTTCGGCACGCTGACCGGCGTCATGACCCTGCGTTACAATGTCGACAACGCCTCCGACCAGGAAGCGCTGCTGGATGAAGGCTATATCGACATTGCCGGTTTCCGCGTCGGTAAGCTCTACAGCTGGTGGGACGACGACATGAGCGGCGAGACCGATACGCTCGCCAGCAACGAGACGACCCACAACTCGATCCGTTATCAGTACGAGAACGGCGCTTTCGCAGCCGGCCTCTCGGTCGACGAGCTGGAAGAAGACTACGCCACCAAGCCGGGCGAAGGCCCGAACAACTTCGGTGTCGCAGGCCAGGTCTCCTACAAGGCCGGCGCCATCAGCGCTTACCTGCTTGCCGGTTATGACACCGACACCAGCGAAGTCGCTGTCCGTGGCATCGTCTATGCCGATATCGGCCCGGGCACACTCGGCATCGCCGGCATCTGGGCGAGCGGCGCCAACTACTACTACGAAGAGTCCGAGTGGACGATCGCAGCAGAATACGCCTTGAAGATCAACGACAAGTGGAAGATCACCCCCGGCTTCCAGTACTTCGAAAACATCGCTCTCGAAGCTGACGGCAACGGCTTCACCGGCGGCAGCGCGTACACAACCGGTGTCACGATCGACTACCAGATCGTCGAAGACCTGCGTTCGAAGCTCAGCGTGCAGTATCACGATGAGGACGAAGGCGACGACGAAGTGTTCGGCTTCCTGCGCTTCCAGCGCGATTTCTAAGATCGTCTGATTGCAGACGAGCGGGCGCGGCCTTCGGGCCGCGCCTTTTTCATACCCTGGAGTCGGCGATGAAATCGGAATAGAATTCGTTGGCCGTCCTTGCCTTGCGCATGGCGGCGAGCACGCCGTCCGATTGCAGCCGCCGGGCGATGGCGGACAGCACGTTCAGATATTCGCCGCGGTTGTTCTCCCCGAAAAGCAGCACGACGGCGATGTCGGCCGGGATATCGTCGATCGCCTCGAAATCCAGCGGCCGGGAAAAGCGGAAGAGCAGACCACGCGGGCTGCTCATGCCGTCGATCGCCGCATGCGGAATGGCGATGCCGTTGCCGATCCCGGTGGAGCCAAGCTTTTCGCGGGCTTCGAGCGCCTTCAGGATGATTTGCGCATCGACGGAAAAGGCCATGGCCGCCTTGTCAGCAATGGTCTGCAGCGCCCGCCCTTTTGTCGGAGCCGACACGCCGAGGAAAGTGTGTTCCGGCCGGATGATGTTGGGAAGGTTCATGGCATTCTCGATATAGTCGGCTCGAAGGTCGGCAAGGGGGAAGGGGAAGGATGTCAGTCCGGTTCTCTGAGCCGGTAGCCGACGCCGGTCTCGGTGGTAATATAGTGCGGCTGATCCGGAATCTTCTCGACCTTTTGCCTGATCTGTCTGATGTAGACGCGCAGATATTGCACGTCAGCCGCCGGCCCCCAGACCTGCTTCAACAGAAACTGGTGTGTCAGCACCTTGCCGGCATGCTGGGCGAGCACGCGCAGAATGTCGTATTCCTTCGGCGACAGTTTCAGGTCCTCGCCGTCGACCTTGACGATACGCTTGACGAGGTCGATCGACAGGCCGCCGGTCTGGAAGATCGCCCTTTCCCCCTGCTGCTGCAGCCGGTGGCGCAGCGCCACGCGGATGCGGGCGCCGAGTTCGTTGATACCGAAGGGCTTGGTGACGTAATCGTCGGCGCCGCTTTCCAGCGCCTTGACGATGCCGGCCTCGTCGGTGCGGCTGGACAGGATGACAACCGGCATGGAAAGCCCTCCGTCGCGCCACGCCTGCAAAAGGTCATGACCCGGCGTGTCGGGCAGGCCAAGGTCGAGCACGACGAGGTCGGGCATGTCGTCGGCGACCGACTGGCGGGCGCTTTCGGCGTTCGGCGCCTCCTGCACATCGTAGCCCTGCGCGGTCAGCCCGACGCGGAGCAGCTTGCGGATCGGCGGCTCGTCGTCGACGACGAGGATTTTGACGGCTGAACCGCTCATTTGAGTTCATCCAGTTTCGGAATGTCGTTGGGTTTCGGCAGCCGGATGGTGAAGGTGGCGCCCGGGCGGCCCCTCCGGTTTCCGGCCGTGATCGTGCCGCCCATCGCCTCGATGAAGCCGCGGCAGATGGACAGGCCAAGCCCGGTACCGGCGCGCACCTGGTCGCCCTTGCGCACCCGGTAGAAAGTGTCGAAGACGCGGGCAAGGTCGGCCGGCGGAATGCCCGGGCCTTCGTCCAAAACCTGCACGACGACATTGTCGGCGTCGGCCCAGCCTTCGATGTGGATCACCGATCCCGCAGGCGCGTATTTGGCGGCATTGTCGAGCAGGTTGAAGATCACCTGCTCGAACAGGACAGGATCGACCCGCACCATCGGCAGCTCGGCCGGAATGCTCATCTCGGTCTTGTGGTGCTCGAGGATCTTTGCGGCGCGGGCGAGCGCCGTGCCGACGATATCGCCGGCATAGTGCAGCGCAGAGTTCGGCTCCATCGCGCCGGACTCGATCTTGGTCATGTCGAGCAGGTTGGCGATGAAACGGTTGAGCCGCTCGGATTCGTCGACGACGGTGGACAGCAGGTCGGCGCGATCCTCCTCCGGCATCGAGGCGAAATAATCGCGCAGCGTGCCGGCGGCGCCGAGGATGGCGGCAAGCGGCGTCTTCAGATCGTGCGAGATCGAGGTGAGCAAAGCCGAGCGCAGCCGGTCGGCTTCGGCCGCAAGCCTTGCCCGGTCGACGTCGGCGACGAGCTGGATGCGTTCGATGGCAAGGGCTGCCTGGTCGGCCAGCGCATCGAGCAGCCGCTGCTGCTCGGGCGTCAGCAGCGGCCCGTCGCGGCGGTCGCTGTCGAGGCCGATGACGCCGACGGCGGTGCGCCCGGTTCGGAGCGGCACATACAGGCGCTTGGCGCCGGGCAGGGTGTCGGCGCCGCGGCCGGCGGCGTGATTGTGCTCCCAGGCCCAGCGGGCGGCGGCGATATCGGCATCGTCGAGCGTGTCATCGGGCGGATAGCCGGCCTTGACGGCGATGCTGCCGTCCTCGGGCAGCAGCAGCACCACGCGAACCTTCAGCATCGAGGCGAGCTGGAAGGCGGTCGCCCAGAGCACGTCGTCGAGCGTGCCGGTGCCGGCGAGCTTTTTCGAGAAGAGATAGAGATCTTCGGTCGTGCGCGCCCGCTGCCGGGCGGCGGCGGCCTGGCGCTGCACGGTCGCGGTCAGGTTGCTGGCGATGATGGCGACGCCGAGGAAGAAGAAGAAGGCGAGCACGCTTTCCGGATCGCTGATCGTCAGCGTGTAGCGCGGCGGCAGGAAGAAGAAGTTGAAGGACAGCGCGCCGAGAATGCAGCTGTAGAGCGCCGGCCGCAGGCCGTGGAGGACGGCGGAGGTCAGCACCGCCATCAGAAACACCAGGGCGAGGTTGCGCACATCGAGCACCTGGTCGAGCACGATGCTGACGCCGAGCGCGATGGCGACATAGCCGGTCGCCAGCAGATAGGCCCGAAAATCCAGCTGCGGCGCGGCGGCGGCGGCCTTGATGCCGCGCGCGGTGGTGCCGTCCTTCTCGGTGCCCGAGATGACATGGACGCTGATCTCGCCGGTCTTGCGGATCAGCTCGTCGGTGATCGAGCGGCCCCACCAGTCGCGCCATGTCGGCTTCTTCGGGGCGCCGATGACGATATGGGTGACGTTGTTGGCGGTGGCGTGGCGCACGAGTTCCTCGGCCACCTCGCGGCCGGGAATGGTGATCGCCTCGCCGCCGAGCTGTTCGGCAAGCCGCAGTGTGGCGGCGATCGTATCGCGCTCGGCTTCGCTGAGGTTGATCGAGCGGTTGGTCTCGATATAGACGGCGGCCCAGGGCGCCCGCAGCCGCGAGGCCATGCGCGAGGCGTAGCGCACCAGCGAGGCCGAGCGCGGGTGATGATCGACGGAGACGAGGACGCGGTCGCCCGCCGCCCAGGGGCCTGATATGGCGTGAGCCTGCATGTGGGTCAGCAGCTGGTCGTCGACGCGCTGGGCAGTCTTGCGCAGCGCCAACTCCCGGAGCGCCGTCAGGTTGCCCGGCGTGAAATAATTGGTCAGCGCCCGCTCGGCCGTGCGCGGCATGTAGACCTTGCCGTCATGCAGGCGCTTGATCAGATCGTCCGGGGTCAGATCGATGATCTCGACATCGTCGGCAAGATCGATGATCGAATCCGGCACCGTCTCGCGCACCCGGATACGGGTGATCTGCGAGACGACGTCGTTCAGGCTCTCGACATGCTGGATGTTGAGCGTCGTATAGACGTCGATGCCGCGATCGAGCAATTCCTTGACGTCGAGGTAACGTTTCGGATGGCGGCTGCCTTCGGCATTGGTGTGGGCGAGTTCGTCGACGAGCACGAGATCCGGCCGGCGGGCGAGGATGCCGTCGAGGTCCATTTCCTCGAGCAGCCGGCCCTTATAGTCGATTTCGACGCGGGGAATGATCTCGAAGCCGGCGACGAGCGCCTCGGTCTCCTTGCGGCCATGGGTTTCGACGACGCCGATGACGACGTCGAGACCATCGGCGAGCTTGGCGCGGCCGGAGATCAGCATTTCGTAGGTCTTGCCGACACCTGGGGCGGCCCCCAGAAAAATCTTCAGACGGCCGCGCATCTCCGCCCGGGCTTTTTCGAGAAGCGCATCGGGCGATGGCCTGCCGGCCTGGTCGCGATTGTCGTCTGGCATGCGTGTGGTCTTTCTGCAGATGCCTGTGCTTGAGGATGGGCGCTACGTCTCCTGCTCCCTCATTCCTGTGCTCGTCACAGGAATCCAGCCACGCGAAGTCCTTCGCGTGAAAGGAAGTCTCCCGCGTCGCAGACGCGACGCTGCTGGATCCCTGTGACAAGCACAGGGATGAGGGAGGAGAAGGCGGCACCCAGCCAACGAAACTCACTCAGTCATAGAAGCATCAAGGCTCTGGTTCAACGCCAGAACATTGACCGTGGGTTCGCCGAGAAGGCCGAGTTCGCGGTGGTGAACGGCGCCGTCGACCAGCGCCTTCACTTTGGCCTCGTCAAGGCTCCGCGCCTTGGCGACACGGGCCACCTGGAAATAGGCGGCCTCCGGCGAAATGTCGGGATCGAGGCCGCTGCCCGAGGCGGTGACGAGGTCGGCGGGCACGTCGGCAGTCGGGTTTTCCGCCTTGGCCGCCTCGTAGTCGCCCTTGACCCGGTCGATCAGTTTCTGGCTGGTCGGGCCGAGGTTGGAACCGCTGGAGGCGGCGGCATTGTAGCCGTCGCCGGCAGCCGAGGGTCGGCCGTGGAAATATTTGTCTGTCGTGAAGGCTTGGCCGATCAGCGTCGAACCGATCACCTGGCCGTTCTTCTCGACGAGGCTGCCATTCGCCTGGGTAGGAAAGAGCGCCTGGGCGGCCCCCGTCATGGCGAGTGGATAGAGAAGCCCTGTTATGGCGGTGGTGGCAACGATCATGACGACTGCCGGGCGAAATTCTTTCAACATTGTTGTTACTCCTTGACGTGTTCACGCGGAGACGGTTCCCGGTGAGGAACCGGATCTTCCGCTAGGCGAGGCCGAGGGCGGCGACGGCCATGTCGATCGCCTTGATGCCGATGAAGGGGACGATGATGCCGCCGAGGCCGTAGATCAGCAGGTTGCGCGACAGCAGCGCGCCGGCGCCGATCGGGCGGTAGCGGACACCTTTCAGCGACAGCGGGATCAGCGCGATGATGATCAGCGCGTTGAAGATGATCGCCGAGAGGATGGCGCTTTGCGGCGTCGAAAGCCCCATGATGTTCAGGATGCCGAGCTGCGGGTAGAAGGTCAGGAACATCGCCGGGATGATGGCAAAATACTTGGCGATGTCGTTGGCGATCGAAAAGGTCGTCAGCGCGCCGCGGGTCATCAAAAGCTGCTTGCCGATCTCGACGATCTCGATGAGCTTCGTCGGATCCGAATCGAGGTCGACCATGTTGCCGGCCTCGCGGGCGGCGACCGTGCCGGTGTTCATGGCGACGCCGACATCGGCCTGGGCGAGTGCGGGCGCATCGTTGGTGCCGTCGCCGCACATGGCGACGAGCTTGCCCTTGGCCTGTTCCTCGCGCATCAGCGCCAGCTTCATCTCCGCCGTCGCCTGGGCGAGGAAATCGTCGACGCCGGCCTCGGCGGCAATGGCGGCCGCCGTCAACGGGTTGTCGCCTGTTATCATCACCGTGCGGATGCCCATGCGGCGCAGCTCGGTGAAACGTTCGCGGATGCCGCCCTTGACGATATCCTTGAGCTGGATGATGCCGAGCAGCCTGCCGTCGCGGGCAACCGCGAGCGGCGTGCCGCCCGATTTGGCGACCTCGTCGGCGATCGACTGCAACTCGCGGACGATCTCGCTGCCGTTCTTCGAGGGGGCGTCGCCATTGACATAGGCGAGAACCGTATCGACCGCGCCCTTGCGGATCGAGGCGCCTTCGAGATCGACGCCGCTCATCCGGGTCTGGGCGGTGAAGGGCACGAAGGTCGCCTTGAGGCTTGCCATGTCGCGGCCGCGGATCGCGTATTTCTCCTTGGCGAGCACGACGATGGAGCGTCCCTCCGGCGTTTCGTCGGCCAGCGAGGCAAGCTGGGCGGCATCGGCGAGATCCTGTTCGGACACGCCGTGGACCGGCCGGAAGCTGGTCGCCTGGCGATTGCCGAGCGTGATCGTGCCTGTTTTGTCGAGCAGCAGCGTGTCGACGTCGCCGGCGGCTTCGACGGCGCGGCCGGACATGGCCAGCACGTTGAAGCGGACAAGGCGGTCCATGCCGGCAATGCCGATCGCTGACAAAAGCGCGCCGATCGTCGTCGGGATCAGGGTGACGAAGAGGGCGACGAGAACGATGATCGGGATCGAGCCGCCGGCATAGATGGCAAAGCTCGGGATCGTCGCGGTGGCGAGCACGAAGATCAGCGTCATGCCGGCAAGCAGGATGTTGAGCGCGATCTCGTTCGGCGTCTTCTGGCGCTCAGCGCCCTCGACCAGCGAAATCATCCGGTCGAGGAAGGTCGCGCCGGCCGCCGCGGTGATGCGCACGCGGATCCAGTCGGACAGCACCTGGGTGCCGCCGGTGACGGCCGAGCGGTCGCCGCCGGATTCGCGGATGACCGGGGCGGATTCACCCGTGATCGCCGCTTCGTTGACGGAGGCGACACCTTCGATCACTTCGCCGTCCGACGGGATGATGTCGCCGGCCTCGACGAGCACGATATCGCCGACCTTGAGGCTGGTGCCCGGCACCATGCGATAGTCGTTGCCATTACTACCGGTCAGCAGTTTCGCCTGGGTTTCGGTGCGCGCCTTGCGCAGCGAATCCGCCTGCGCCTTGCCGCGGCCTTCAGCGACGGCTTCGGCGAAATTGGCGAAGAGCACGGTGAACCAGAGCCAGAGATTGATCTGGAAGGAGAAGCCGAGATTGCCGTTGCCGGTGACGAGGTCGCGCAGGAAAAGCACGGTGGTCAGCAGCGAGACCGTGGCCACGACGAACATGACAGGATTTCTGGCCAGCGCGCGGGGGTCGAGCTTTTTCAAGGCGGCGCCGACGGCCGGAACGAGAATGCGAGAATCGATGATGCTCGCGGATTTTGCCTGGCTCATAAGAGACTCCAGCTTTGAAACGAGGATGGCGAACGAAGCCTGTGACGCAGGCTCACGGGATCGCCTCAGAAAGTCTGTCCGGCGAGGCCGACGAGGTGCTCGACGACAGGCCCGAGCGCCAGCGCCGGGAAGAAGGTCAGGCCGCCGACGATCAGGATCGTGCCGACGAGCAGGCCGACGAAGAGCGGCCCGTCCGTCGGGAAGGTGCCTGCAGAGGCCGGAACCCTCTTCTTGGCGATCAGCGAACCGGCAATGGCCAGCGCCGGGATGATGACCAGGAAGCGGCCGGCGAGCATGCCGATGCCGAGCGTCACGTTGTACCAGGGCGTATTGCCGGTCAGGCCGCCGAAGGCCGAGCCGTTATTGGCCGCAGCCGAGGTATAGGCATAGAGGATTTCGGAGAAGCCGTGCGGACCGGCGGTACCGACCGAGGCGACGGCGGAGGGCAGAACCGTGGCGATCGCGGTGAAGACCAGCATGGCGAGCGGCAGGCAGAGGATGGCGAGGATGGCCATCTTCATTTCCTTCGCTTCGATCTTCTTGCCGAGATATTCCGGTGTGCGCCCGACCATCAGGCCGGCGACGAAGACGGCGACGATGATGAACAGCAGGATGCCGTAGAAGCCGGCGCCGACACCGCCGACGATGATCTCGCCGAGCTGCATGTTGATCAGCGGAATGAGGCCGCCGAGCGCGGTGAAGCTGCCATGCATGGCGTTGACCGCGCCGCAGGAGGCGGCGGTGGTGACGACCGCAAAGAGCGACGAAAGCGCCACGCCGAAGCGGACTTCCTTGCCCTCCATGTTGCCGCCGTGAAGGCCGAAGGCGTGCATCAGCGGATTGCCGGCGGCTTCCGCCCAATAAGTGACGGTGACGCCGGCGAGGAACAGCACGCCCATCGTGGCAAGGATCGCCCAGCCCTGGCGCTGGTTGCCGACCATGCGGCCGAAGACGTTGGTCAGCGCCGCGCCGATGGCGAAGATCGAGACCATCTGGATGAGGTTGGAGATCGCGTCCGGGTTTTCGAACGGATGGGCGGAATTGGCGTTGAAGAAGCCGCCGCCATTGGTGCCGAGCATCTTGATCGCCAGTTGCGAGGCGACGGGGCCGAGGGCGATCGTCTGCCGTGCGCCTTCGAGCGTCGTCGCATTGACATAGGGTCCGAGCGTCTGCGGCACGCCGAGATAGACATAGGCGAGCGTCAGCACGATCGAGATCGGCAGCAGCACGTAGAAGGTTGCCCTGGTCATATCGACCCAGAAATTGCCGATGGCCTTGCCCGAGGCGCGCGAGAAGGCGCGGATGAAGGCCAGCGCGATGGCGATGCCCGTTGCCGCTGAAACGAAGTTCTGGACGGTGAAGCCGGCCATCTGGGTGAGATAGGACATCGTGCTTTCGCCGCCGTAGTTCTGCCAGTTGGTATTGCTGACGAAGCTGACGGCGGTATTGAAGGAAAGCTCCGGCGGGACGGCCGCCATGCCGGCCGGATTATAGGGGAGGCCGGCCTGGAGGCGCTGCAGCGCATAAAGCACGATGACGCCGAGAAGATTGAACGCCAGCATGGCGAAGGCATAGGAGGTCCAATGCTGCTCCTCTCTCTCGCTGGTGCCGGCGGCGCGGTAAAGCCCGCGTTCGATGGGAGCGAGGACGGGGGAGAGGAAAGTGCGTTCGCCGCTGAAGACACGCGTCATATAGCCGCCGAGCGGTTTGACGAGCGCAAGAACGATCCCGCAATAAAGCAGGATCTGAAGCCATCCGTTGAGGGTCATGGAGGTAGACTTTCTATAACCGGCTGGCTCCCGGTCGCGCATGAGCGACCTCGGAAGCGCCGGCTTTCTTCAAAAGCGCTCCGGGCGAAGCAGAGCGTAGGTGAGGTAAAGGGTGAGAAACACGGTCACCGCGCCGCTCAAGACATAATCGAGGGTCATGGCGCTTCTCCCGCTAAAGCCTGTCGCAGGCTCTGGTGTAGGCAAAGCACAGCGCGAAGAAGATGATCGCGGTGCCGAGTAGAATGATATCCATCATGATCGTGACTCCTGTCGTTCGTCCTGGAGTCAGACAAGACAAAAGGCGCCATCCGGGGGGAGGGCCGCCTTTCATGCTTTCTGGCGTGGAGATGATCGTTCGATCTCTCGGCCATGAATATGGAGCCGAAGGGCATAAAGGTTCGAGACGGGCCGGCGGCCGTCTATATAAAAATCTTATAAATGCTCTTATAAATGCTTTTCAGTAAGCGAGCTAAAGCGCGTCGCATCAAATTTGATTCATGCGACGCGCTTTAGCCCTTTGTTTTTATGCATGTCGTTGTCCCGGAACCGCTGCACACTTCCGGGCGACATGCATTAAGGATCGACCCGGAACTGGTATCGGCCTTCGGCGCTGTGGCCGTCCATCGAGAGCACGCGCCAGTCGACGGTATAGAGGCCGGGCGCCATGGCAGGATCGAGCGGAATTTTGAAGATCGATCCCTCAGGGCCGGAGAGAAACGGCTTGCCTGTGGGAAGCGCCGTACCCTCGGCATCGAACAGCACGGCCGTCGAACGGGCAAGATCGACCGGTCCGGTGAAGGTGAGCTCGAGATTGGCAGGAACGAGCCGTTGTTCCTGGTGTTGCGATGGGAGCGAGGCTTGTTCCAAGGCCGCAGACGCTTCACTTGCGGTGAAGAGAAGGAAGGCGAACAGACAGAATGACGCGATCGACTTCATGATGGTCTTCCTTGTGCCGATCCGCATGTGCCCGGAGCCCTCATGCTTCCGTGACGCCACGCCGACGCATCACTATTAACGCTGCGGAGGAGGATTTCGATCCCTAGTTTTTGCGATAAGGCGCACCGGCCGCGGCCGATGGCCTTTCGGCAGCGCGGCGATCAGGTCCGCAAGCCGCTGCCAGAATTTCCGGAATGACCTGGATAATGTTGGGCCGTTTTTCATCTCTCTGCCTGTCCTCGTCGCCGGGGGATCTCGAACTGAGACCCCAGGGATCTCGAATTGAGAATGTACTCCCCGTCGGCCTCGGCTGGAATCATACGGAGGTCTTGGAGCGTGAATCTTTCGGATTATAGAAAATGGGCATTTCATCATCGGTTGAGCAAAAGCTTGATCGGTGCGATTGAATTGCCGCCGCTTACGGTCTTATAGTCCGTGTCGACGGCACCCGATGAATCGCGGGGGCAAAAGGGAAGGAAACTGATCATGACCAAAGTCCGTGCGCTGGTGCTGGAGCGCCAGCATGAGCTTGCGCTTCGCGATATCGATCTGCCGCTGGAGACAGGACCGGGGCAGGTCAAGATCAGGGTTCATACCGTCGGCGTCTGCGGTTCGGACGTGCATTATTACACCCACGGCAAGATCGGTCCCTTCGTCGTCAACGCGCCGATGGTGCTCGGCCACGAGGCGGCGGGCACGGTGGTCGAGGTCGGCTCCGGTGTCACGCATCTGAAAGTCGGCGACCGCGTCTGCATGGAGCCCGGCATCCCCGACCCGAATTCCAAGGCAAGCCGGCTCGGCATGTACAATATCGATCCCGCCGTCAGTTTCTGGGCGACGCCGCCGGTTCATGGCGTGCTGACGCCGGAGGTCGTGCATCCCGCCAACTATACCTTCAAGCTGCCCGACAATGTCAGCTTTGCCGAAGGCGCCATGGTCGAGCCCTTCGCGGTCGGCATGCAGGCGGCGAGCAAGGCCAAGATTGCGCCCGGCGATACCGCCATCGTTCTTGGCGCCGGCCCGATCGGCACGATGGTGGCGATTGCGGCCCTTGCCGGCGGCTGCGCCCGGGCGATCGTTGCCGATCTCGCCCAGCCGAAGCTCGATATCGCCGCGCAATATCAGGGCGTCATCCCAGTCAACATCCGCGAGACGAATCTGATCGAAGAAGTGGGCAGGCTGACCGACGGCTGGGGCGCCGACGTCGTCTTCGAATGTTCCGGTTCGCCGAAGGCCTGGGAGACGATCATGGCGCTGCCGCGCCCGGGTGGCGTCATCGTCGCCGTCGGCCTGCCGGTCAATCCTGTTGGTTTCGACGTCTCGACGGCGACGACCAAGGAAATCCGCATCGAAACGGTGTTCCGTTACGCCCATCAGTATGAGCGCTCGATCGCGCTGCTCGGCTCGGGCCGTGTCGATCTGAAGCCGCTGATATCGGAGACCTTCACCTTCGAGGATTCGATCAAGGCCTTCGACCGGGCCGTCGAGGCGCGGCCGAGCGACGTGAAGCTGCAGATCGTCATGGAGTAGGGCGCCGCACCACGTCTATGAGTGCCCGGCACTCGGTCTCATCTTGCGAAGGGCAAGCGCGGCGGCTGCGACAACAGCCGCGGCTCCGACCGCGATCAGCAGATGGCGGTGAAGGGGGAGGTGGCCCAATGTCTGCTGGATTCCGTGCCCGAAGAGATAACCGAGCGCGGTGAAAAGCTGTCCCCAGACCAGTGCGGCTACCGCATTCAGGACGACGAATTTCCCGGTCGATATCCTAGTCGTCCCGATGACGACGGGGCTGATCGTCCGCAACCCGACCAGAAAACGAAAGGCAAGGATGAAGCCTGTGGGATATGTTTCCAGAAGCCGGGTGACGCGGGCAAGCGCCGGTCTTTCCAGCAGCCGGCGGACGAGGCTCCATCGGGCGGCGTATCGGCCGGCAAAGAACCAGAACTGGTCGCCGGCGAAGGATCCGGCGGTTGCCGCAGACGCTGCCGCCCAATAGGTAAGCAGGCCGCGATGAGCGATCACGCCGCCCAGGAAAGCGGCCGTTTCGCCTTCGAAGGCAGCCCCCAGAAAAATTGCCAGCAGGCCGTAATTCTCGATCAGCAGTTCGATAGACATGGCGACCCGCCCCCAGCTGTTTCCGAAGCGTCAGGTCAAGGCTAAACCGGCTTCAGATCCCCGAGCAGCGTCGGGATCAGCTCCGACACCGTTGGATGGATCGGCACAGACCATTTCAGCGTGGGATAGGTTGTGCCGGCATTCATCGCGTCGATCAGGCCGTGGATCACCTCGTCGCCCTCGATGCCCAAAATCGCCGCACCGAGAATCTCCTTGGTTTCGGCGTCGGCCACCACTTTCATGAAGCCCTTGGTCTCGCCGCGTTCATTGGCACGGCCGACGCGGCTCATCGGGCGGGTCGAGACCATGATCCTGCGCCCCGACTCGCGCGCCTGCTTTTCCGTCATGCCGACGCGGCCAAGCGGCGGGTCGATATAAAGCGCATAGGCCGGGATGCGACTCGACACCTTGCGGTCGTCGCCGTCGAGGAGGTTGGCGGCGGCGATCTCGAAATCATTGTAGGACGTGTGGGTGAAGGCGCCGCGGCCGTTGCAGTCGCCGAGCGCAAAGATGCCCTCGACATTGGTGGCGAGCCGATCGTCGACGGTAATATAGCCACGTTTGTCGGTGGCGACGCCCGCGGCCTCGAGGCCGAGATCGTCGGTATTCGGCTTGCGGCCGGTGGCGATCAGCACATGGCTCGCATCGATTTTCGCCGCGCCGGCGGTGACGCTCACCCCATTGCCGTTTCCAGCAAAGGCGATGTTGCCGGCGTCGGTATGGACGCCGATGCCTTCCGAACGCAGGATCTCGGCGATCGCATCGGATATATCTTCGTCCTCGCGCGAAGCAAGCTTCGGCCCGTGCTCGATGACGCTGACCTCGGCGCCGAAGCGGCGATACATCTGCGCGAATTCCAGCCCGATATAGCTGCCGCCGATGACGGCCAGATGCCGCGGCAGCGTGTCGAGATGGATGATCGAGGTGCTGGTGAGATAGTCGATGTCATCGATGCCGGGCAGTTCGGGAATGACGGGCCGCGCCCCGACATTGAGGAAGATGCGCGGCGCGCTCAGCGTGTCGCCGTTGACGCTGACGGTCTTCTGACCCTCGAAGCGGGCATGACCATAGATCACGCTCATGCCGTCCATCCCGGCAAACCAGCCGATCAGGCCGTTGCGGGCATTCATCGTCACCGTTTCGGCGCGGGCTCTGACCACCTTCATGTCGATGGCGATGTCGCCCGGAATATTGACGCCGTAGGCGGCGGCACTTCTGGCGACATGGGCGGCACGGGCGCTGGCGACCAGCGTCTTCGTCGGCATGCAGCCGGCATTGACGCAGGTGCCGCCGAGGAATTTGCGCTCGATCAGCGCGACCTTCATGCCCTTTTCGACCATGCGGGCGGCGAGGAACGGGCCGGCCTGGCCGGCGCCGATGACGATGGCGTCGAAGCTTTTCATGACATGGCCACCACGATCAGCGCCGCGCCGACGACGGCGACGGCATCCTCGATGAGGGCGGCCGGCAGGTCCTTGCCGAAGGAGGCGGCGAGCCTGGCGCGGACGGCGGCACCGCCATAGGTGCCGATGACGGCGCCGATCACGCCGGCGATCAGCCCGCCGAAGAGCAGGCCGCTGGCGGCGCCGATTGTCGCCCCGGCGAGCGCCCCGGTGACGATACGGGCGGAAAACTGCACCGGCACCTTGCGTGACGGCGTCGAGGGCAGCTGATCGGTGATCAGCTCGACGATGGCGAAAACCGTGAAGATCCACGGCGTCCAGCGGTAACCCATGAAGGCAAGCGGCGTTTGCGAGACGTCGAACCAGCCGAGTGCTGCGCCCCAGGCGACGGCAGCGGGCGCGGTCATGGCGCGCAGGCCGGAGATGACACCGATCAGCAATGCAAGAAGCAGAAACATGCGCGATCCCCCTCATTGCCGGCGTCGTGCCGCGAGAGGGAAGGTTGCATATTGTCAGGCGCGTGGCAATTCGCCTTGCCGCGCCGGGAGTTTAGTTCGCGAAGGCGGCGATGCCGGTGATCGCCCGGCCGATGATCAGCGCGTGGATGTCGTGCGTGCCCTCATAGGTGTTGACCACTTCGAGGTTGACGAGATGGCGGGCGATGCCGAATTCGTCGGAGATGCCGTTGCCGCCGAGCATGTCGCGGGCCGCGCGCGCGATCTCCAGCGCCTTGCCGCAGCTGTTGCGCTTGAGGATCGAGGTCAGCTCCACCGGCGGATGGCCTTCCTCCTTCATGCGGCCGAGCCGCAGGCAGCCCTGCAGGCCGAGCGAGATCTCCGCCGCCATGTCGGCGAGCTTCCTCTGGATCAGCTGATTGGCGGCAAGCGGCCGGCCGAACTGCTTGCGCTCGAGCGTGTACTGCCGTGCCCTGGCATAACAATCCTCGGCGGCCCCGAGCGCGCCCCAGGCAATGCCGAAACGGGCCGAGTTGAGGCAGGTGAACGGCCCCTTGAGGCCGGTGACGCCGGGCAGAAGATTTTCCTCCGGCACGAAGACTGCGTCCATCACCACTTCGCCGGTGATCGAGGCGCGCAGGCCGACCTTGCCGTGGATGGCCGGGGCCGAAAGCCCCTTCCAGCCCTTTTCGAGGATGAAGCCGCGGATGAGGCCGTCCTCGGTCTTGGCCCAGACGACGAAGACATCGGCGATCGGTGCATTCGAGATCCAGGTCTTCGAGCCGGTGAGGCTGTAGCCGCCGTCGACCTTCTTGGCGCGGGTCGCCATCGAGCCGGGATCGGAGCCATGATCGGGCTCGGTCAGGCCGAAGCAGCCGATCCATTCGCCGCTGGCAAGCTTCGGCAGGTATTTCTGCTTCTGCGCCTCAGACCCGAAGGTTTCGATCGGCACCATGACCAGCGAGGACTGCACGCTCATCATCGACCGGTAGCCGCTGTCGACCCGTTCGACCTCGCGGGCGATCAGCCCGTAGGCGGTGTAACCGAGGCCGGCGCCGCCGTAATCGGGGGAAATCGTCGGACCGAGCAGGCCGAGTTCACCCATTTCGCGGAAGATTGCGGGATCGGTCTTTTCATGGCGGAAGGCGTCGAGGACGCGGGGCGCGAGCTTTTGCTGCGCGTAGGCATGGGCGGTATCCTGCACCATGCGCTCCTCGTTGGTCAGCTGCTCCACCAGGCGGAACGGATCGGCCCAGTCGAAAACCTCGCGCGTCTGCTGCATGGCGGCGTCTCCTCACCCACGATTCAGGCTTCCTCGCTCAAGGTCGCATAGACCCGCCAGCCGACCGCGTCAACAGAAGCCAGCCTATCGAAAATACGGGGCGCGCCATCTTTTCAAAAGCGTCGGCATGCTCCACTTTGCCCGCGTTCGATTCTGGAACGAGGAGGCGGAAATGACGTCAAGCGATCTGTTCGTATCGGCCGAAGGCGCCGAATGGGTCAATCCGGAGCCCGGCGTTACCAGGCGCATCATGACCTATCTGCCGGAGATGATGATGGTGGAGGTGGTGTTCGAAAGCGGCGCTGTCGGTGCGGCCCATTCGCATCCGCATATCCAGGCAAGTTATGTCGCCGAGGGCAGTTTCGAGGTGACGATCGACGGGCGGACCGAGGTGCTGCGGCAGGGCGGCAGCTTCATCGTGCCGCCCAATCTTGTCCATGGCGTCAAGGCGCTGGAAAAGGGCCGGCTGATCGATGCCTTCACGCCGCACCGGGCCGAGTTCCTCAAATAGTCACGTTTCGGCGTCCGATCGGCGCGCCGGGCCGGCGGCGGTGACATAGGGCGGCACGAAGCGCGCATCCTTGCCGCGCACCGCCTCACGCAGGAAGTCGATGACGGCGCGTACGCGCGGCGCCTGTTTCAGGTCGCGATGGCAGGTGATCCAGTACTGGCGCTTGAGGTCGATTTCCGCGGGCAGCACCCGCACCAGCTCGGGATAACGGCTGGCGAAGAAATAGGGCAGGATGCAGAGGCCGAGGCCGTTTCGCGTGGCGGTCAGCTGCGCGAAGATGCTGGAGCTCTGGAACTGCGGCTTGATGCGCGGATGCACATCGCTGAGGTAATCCAGGCCCGGCGCGAAAATCATCTCCTCGATATAGCTGACGAAGGGATGCTCAAGCAGATCGTCGCGGCAGGTAATCGCCGGCGCCTTCGCCAGATAGTCTCGAGAGCCGTAAATCTGCAGATGATAGTCGGTCAGCTTCTCGGCGAAATAGGGCCCGCCCTTCGGCTCGTCGAGCACGACGGACAGATCGGCCTCCTTGCGCGACAGCGACATGATCTGCTGGATCGTCACCAGTTCGAGCGACAGATGCGGATGCTGGGCGGCAAACCGATGCAGCACGGTGGCGAAGAAGAAATTGGCAAAACCTTCCGGGGCGCTCAGGCGCACCAGGCCGCGCTGCGCCATCGAGCCGTCAGCGAGGTCGGCGCGCAGCCGCTCGGTCTCCTGCTCCATTTTCTCGGCCGTCTCGACGAAGCGCGTGCCCATGGCCGTCAACACATAACCGCGCGGATTGCGCTCGAACAGCTTGACCTTGAGGGTGAATTCCAGCCGGTCGATGCGCCGCGAAACGGTGGCATGGCTGGAGCGCAGCTGGCGGGCGGCCGTCGACAGCTGCCCGGTGCGGGCGACGGCGAGAAAAAACTGCAGATCGTCCCAGGTAAACTGCGGTGGATTGTTCATCGCCATTTCTTTCGTTCAACAACCAATAACGCATAGCATGGTCTTGCGCTATTGAAACAATTCATTGTTTTTATTTGCGTTTTAACATCAGGTAAAGAATGGAGGAATCGCGGGCGGAAGATCCCGGCGAAGGCTGGGCCTTGATGAATTCGAGACGACGCCGGTGAGAAACGGGTGATGCCTCGGCGGGGGTGCTTTCAGCCATTATGCGCGAATGCTACACGGCCGCGTTTGCATTTTGAGGAACTATTGATGAAAAAATTGGTTCGCCTGCTGCTGACGATCGCGATCGCATTCGTCGTCGTCATCGGTTTTCGCTGGTATCGCTACGTTACCAACACCGACAGCCCCTATGACGAAGTCGGCATCACGCTCAACACATCCATGCCGGGCCCGCTGAATGCCTGGGGCTGCGCCAAGCTCAAGGAAACCTTCAGCGGCGCCTTGCCTCCCCACGGCTGCGCAGCCGAGAATGGGACGCAATGGAAATAACGGCAGGCTGAAACGCGCCGAATGTGCCGGAGGCGAAGGATCAACGGATGATTGGTCCTTCGTCGAACGCTGCCAGCCCTGCACAACCGTCGAAACTGCCCTAGTTCTAGCGCTGAACGCTCACTCTTTGCTCTCCCGAGGCCTGGATCGACATTGTGCAGCTCTCTTTCTGTGCAAAAATGAACAGATACTGTTTGGAATTAGTTATAAACCACCCGTTGCCTCGGGGGGGAAATTCCATGATCGTAAGACAAGGGCCGCTTGTTCTGAGGAGTGCGACCGGCCAAATTTGAACAGATCGGTAATCTGGCTAATCTCTGGGAGGAGAGAATATGCGAAAGAATCTCATTGCATCAGTTGCGTTTTTGCTCGCCAGCAGCACAGCGGTGCTCGCGCAGAGCGCGACTGACGGCAAGGTCAAGATCGGCATTCTGAACGACCAGTCGGGCGTCTATGCCGACTTTGGCGGCAAGTCTTCCGTCGAAGCCGCCAAGATGGCGGTCGAGGATTTCGGCGGCAAGGTGCTTGATGTGCCGGTCGAGATCGTCGATGCCGATCACCAGAACAAGCCGGATATCGCCTCCAACATCGCCCGCCAGTGGTACGACACCGAGCAGGTGGACGCGATCATGGAACTGACGACCTCGTCGGTGGCGCTCGCCGTGCAGGCGATCGGCAAGGAAAAGAAGAAGATCGACATCGTCACCGGTGCGGCGACGACGGATCTGACCGGCAAGGCCTGCTCGCCCTACGGCTTCCATTGGGCCTACGACACGCATGCGCTCGCCGTCGGTACCGGCGGCGCGCTCGTCAAGCAGGGTGGCGACAGCTGGTTCTTCCTGACCGCCGACTATGCCTTCGGCTATTCGCTGGAGCAGCAGACCAGCGAATACGTCAAGGCGAGCGGCGGCACGGTCGTCGGCGCCGTCCGTCATCCGCTGTCGACCCAGGACTTCTCGTCCTTCCTGCTGCAGGCGCAATCGTCCGGCGCCAAGGTGATCGGCCTTGCCAATGCCGGCCTCGATACCGCGAACGCCATCAAGCAGGCGGCTGAATTCGGCATCACCCAGGGCGGCCAGCATCTGGCGGCGCTGCTCTTCACGCTTGCCGAAGTCCATGGCCTCGGGCTTGAAGCAGCGCAGGGCCTGACGCTGACGGAAGGCTATTACTGGAACCGCGACGACGAAAGCCGCGCCTTCGCCAAAAAGTTCTTCGCCCGCACCGGCAAGATGCCGAACATGGTCCATACCGGCACCTATTCGGCGGTGACGCAATATCTGAAGGCGATACAGAAGGCCGGCACCGACGAGACGGAAGCCGTCGCCAAGCTGCTGCATGAAATGCCGGTCGACGACGTCTTCGGCCGCGGCGGCACGGTCGGCGCCAACGGCCGCATGATCCACGACATGTACCTGCTGCAGGTCAAGAAGCCGGCCGACAGCAAGGAGCCGTGGGATTACTTCAACGTGCTCGCCACCATTCCCGGCAAGGAAGCCTATATCGATCCCGCCAAGAGCGGCTGCGATCTGGTGAAGTGAGCACAATGGCGGTTTCCGCGATTGAAACGCAGGGAAAGCCGCGGGTGGTATTGTCCGCCCGCGGCCTGCGCCGCGATTTCGGCGGCTTCACGGCCGTCAAGAACGTCGATCTCGACGTCCACGACGCCAGCGTGCATGCGCTGATCGGTCCGAACGGTGCCGGCAAGACGACGGTCTTCAACCTGCTGACCAAGTTCCTGCAGCCGACCGCAGGCACGATCACGCTGATGGGCACCGACATAACAGGGACGGCACCCGACAGGGTGGCGCGCATGGGACTGGTGCGCTCCTTCCAGATCTCGGCGGTCTTCCCGCATCTCTCCGTTCTCGACAATGTGCGGGTGGCGTTGCAGCGGCCGAACAATCTTTCCACCCAGTTCTGGCGGCCGCTTTCGGCGCTCGACCGGCTGAACGAGCGCGCCGAGCAGCTGCTCGCCAGCGTCGGGCTTTCCAAGGAGCGCGATCATATCGCCGCCGATCTTTCCTATGGCCGCAAGCGCGTGCTGGAGATCGCCACCACGCTGGCGCTCGACCCGAAGGTGCTGCTGCTCGACGAGCCGATGGCCGGCATGGGGCTTGAGGACGTCGGCGTCGTCTCGGCGATCATCCGCGACGTCGCCCGCGACCGGGCGGTGCTGATGGTCGAGCACAATCTCTCGGTCGTCGCCAATATCTGCCAGCATGTGACGGTGCTGCAGCGCGGCGAGATTCTGGCCGAGGGCGATTATGCCACTGTCAGCCAGGACGAGCGCGTGCGCGTCGCCTATATGGGCACGGAGGAGCATTGATGGCCGCTCTCCTTGAAGTCCAGGGACTGAACGCCTGGTACGGCGAAAGCCATGTCCTGCACGGCGTCGACATGCGGGTGGCCGAAGGCGAGACGATCACCATTCTCGGCCGCAACGGCGTCGGCAAGACGACGACGCTGCGCACCATCACCGGCATCGTGCGCGCCCGCAAGGGCAGGATCAGCTTTGCCGGCAGCGATATGATGCAGGTGCCGCTGCACAAGACGGCGCATCGCGGCATCGGCTTCGTGCCGGAGGAGCGCGGCATCTTTTCGACGCTCACTGTTTCGGAAAACCTGCTGCTGCCGCCTGTCGTGGCCAAGGGCGGCATGACGCTCGACGAGATCTACGAACTCTTCCCCAATCTCTACGAGCGCCGCACCAGCCCCGGCACCAAGCTCTCAGGCGGCGAGCAGCAGATGCTGGCGATCGCCCGAATCCTGCGCACCGGCGTCCGGCTGCTCATTCTCGACGAACCGACGGAAGGGCTTGCTCCCGTCATCGTCCAGCGCATCGGCGAGGTGCTGCAGACGCTGAAAGGACGCGGCATGACGATCCTGCTCGTCGAACAGAACTTCCGCTTCGCCAGCCGTATTGCCGATCGCTTCTATCTGATGGATCATGGGCAGATGGTGTCGGAATTCCCGGTCGGCGAACTGCCGCAGCGCATGGATACGCTGCACAAGGTTCTGGGAGTGTGACCAGATGACGATGATCTTCGGCATTCCCCTGCAGGCGCTGCTCGGCCAGCTGTTGATCGGCCTGATCAACGGCTCGTTCTATGCGCTGCTCAGCCTCGGCCTCGCCATCATCTTCGGCCTGCTCCGGGTGATCAACTTCGCCCATGGCGCACAGTACATGCTCGGCGCCTTCGTCGCCTATCTGCTGTTGACCTATGCCGGCATCGGCTATTGGCCGTCGCTGATCCTGGCGCCCGTCATCGTCGGCCTTGCCGGTGCGATCATCGAGCGGCTGTTCCTGCGCCGGCTCTACGATCTCGATCCGCTCTACGGCCTGCTCTTCACCTTCGGGCTGGCGCTCGCCGTCGAAGGCACCTTCCGCTATCTCTACGGCTCGTCCGGCCAGCCCTATGCAACGCCGCCCGCCCTTGCCGGCGGGGCCAATCTCGGCTTCATGTTCCTGCCGATCTATCGCGGCTGGGTGGTCGTCGTCTCGCTCGTTATCTGCCTCGGCACATGGCTGCTGATCGAGAAGACCAAGCTCGGCGCCTATCTCAGGGCCGCCACGGAGAACGCCGTGCTGGTGCAGGTCTTCGGCGTCAACGTGCCGATGCTCCTGACCTTCACCTACGCGCTCGGCGCCGGCCTTGCGGCCTTTGCCGGCGTGCTGGCCGCGCCGATCTACCAGGTCTCGCCGCTGATGGGCTCGAACATGATCATCGTCGTCTTCGCCGTGGTCGTCGTCGGCGGCATGGGGTCGATCATGGGCGCGATCGTGACCGGTTATATGCTCGGCATCGCCGAGGGCCTGACCAAGGTCTTCTATCCCGAAGCTTCCAACACCGTGATCTTCGTCATCATGGCGATCGTGCTTCTCATCAGGCCCGCGGGCCTCTTCGGCCGGGATGCTTGACATGGCTGACATCACTGAAACCATCCGAACGGAAAAAAGCCGGACCGCCTTTTCGGTGCAGGCGGGCTTCCTGCTTGCGGGGCTGGTGTTCCTGCTGCTGGCGCCGTTCTTCTTCTATCCGATCTTCCTGATGAAGCTGCTCTGCTTCGCGCTCTTTGCCTGTGCCTTCAATCTGCTGCTCGGCTATACCGGCCTGCTGTCCTTCGGCCATGCCACCTTCTTCGGG
Organism: Rhizobium sp. M1; assembly: GCF_002531805.1. NCBI lineage: Bacteria > Pseudomonadati > Pseudomonadota > Alphaproteobacteria > Hyphomicrobiales > Rhizobiaceae > Rhizobium > Rhizobium sp. M1. The sequence continues at coordinate 294,580 of NZ_NWSW01000003.1, forward strand.
GGGGCGGCCTATTTCACCGCCTATACGGTGAAATCATGGGGGCTGCCGCCGGAACTCGGCATCCTGATCGGCGTGGCGGGCGCGGCATTCCTTGGGCTGGTCATGGGCTTCTTCGCCATCCGCCGCCAGGGCATCTATTTCGCGATGATCACGCTGGCCTTGTCGCAGATGTTCTTTTTCTTCTGCCTGCAAGCGGAGTTCACCGAAGGCGAGGACGGCATCCAGTCGGTGCCGCGCGGCCATCTCTTCGGCTTCATCGATCTGAACGACTCGACCAATATGTATTATTTCGTGCTGGCCGTTTTCCTCATCGGCATCCTGATCATCTGGCGCTTCATCAATTCGCCGTTCGGCATGATCCTGAAATCGATCCGTGAAAATGAAAATCGCGCCACTTCGCTCGGCTACTCCGTGGCGCGCTACAAGCTCGGCGCCTTCGTCATGTCGGCAGCGCTGGCGGGGCTGGCGGGCGCGATGAAATCGCTGGTCTTCCAGTTCGCGACCCTGACCGACGTCGCCTGGCAGATGTCGGGCGAGGTGATCCTGATGACGCTGCTCGGCGGTATCGGAACGCTGGTCGGACCGCTCTTCGGCGCGGGGCTTGTCGTGGCGCTGCAAAATTATCTCGCCACGTCGGAATTCCCGGTGACGATCATCACCGGCGTCGTCTTCATGATCTGCGTGCTGATCTTCCGCCGCGGCATCATCGGCGAATTCTACGCTTCGCGGCTCGGGCGGAAACTGGGCTTCGTCTATCGCCGCTGAACGGGCGGACCTCTCTTTCCCAGGAACGATTTCCTTCCCGGCAAAGAGATTGGCGGCGGCAATGCGACTCTCCCTCTCCCCGTCCCGCGGGGAGAGGGAGGCAGGGGCATCTGGGGCTTCGTGCAGGGCACATGGATCGTTACGACTACATCATCATCGGGGCAGGCAGCGCCGGCTGTGTGCTTGCCAACCGGCTTTCTGCCGACGGCAAGAGCAGGGTGCTGCTGCTCGAAGCCGGCGGCAGCGACAATTACCACTGGATTCATATCCCGGTCGGCTATCTCTATTGCATCAACAATCCGCGCACCGACTGGTGCTTCACCACGGCGCCGGAAACCGGATTGAACGGCCGGGCGCTAAGCTATCCGCGCGGCAAGGTGCTCGGCGGCTGCTCGTCGATCAACGGCATGATCTATATGCGCGGCCAGGCGCGCGACTACGATCTCTGGCGGCAGATGGGCTGCACCGGCTGGGGCTGGGACGATATCCTGCCGTTCTTTCGCAAATCCGAGGATTTTTATCGCGGCGCCGACGAGATGCATGGGGCCGGCGGCGAATGGCGCATCGAGAAGGCGCGCGTGCGCTGGGCCGTGCTCGACGCCTTCCAGCAGGCGGCGAGAGAAGCCGGCATTCCGGAGACGGCGGATTTCAACCGCGGCAGCAATGAAGGTTCCGGCTATTTCGACGTCAACCAGCGTTCCGGCATTCGCTGGAACACCTCGAAAGCCTTCCTGCGCCCGGCGCGCAAGCGCTCCAACCTGACCGTGCTGACCAAGGCGCAGGTCCGGCGGCTGCTGGTGGAGGAGGGGGCCGTCGCCGGCGTTGAATTCCAGCACGACGGCGTGGCGAAACGCGCTTATGCCGCCCGAGAAACCATCCTTTCGGCCGGTTCGATCGGCTCGCCGCATATTCTCGAACTCTCCGGCATCGGCCGGGGCGATGTGCTGCAGCGGGCGGGCGTCGATGTCGTCACCGAGGTCAAGGGTGTTGGCGAGAACCTGCAGGACCATCTGCAGCTGCGCCTGGCCTATAAGGTGACCGGCGTTCCGACACTGAACGAGAAGGCGACGAAGCTGATCGGCAAGGCAGCGATCGGGCTCGAATATCTCGTCCGCCGTTCCGGGCCGATGGCGATGGCGCCGAGCCAGCTCGGCATCTTCACCCGTTCCGGGCCGGACCGGGAGACGCCGGATTTGCAATATCACGTGCAGCCGGTGTCGCTGGAGAAGTTCGGCGATCCCGTCCACCCTTTCCCGGCGATCACGGCGAGCGTCTGCAATCTGCGGCCGGAGAGCCGGGGTTCGGTGCACCTGTCGAGCCCGGATTTTGCCGCCCAGCCGACGATCAGCCCGAAATACCTCTCGACGCAGCGCGATCGTGACATAGCTGTCCGTTCGATACGGTTGACGCGCAAGATCGTCGCGCAGCCGTCCTTCGCGAGGTTCAAGCCGGAGGAGTTCAAGCCGGGCCCCAGCTATCAGACCGAGGCCGATCTGGAGCGGGCGGCGGGCGATATCGGCACGACGATCTTCCATCCGGTCGGCACCTGCCGCATGGGCGCCGACAGGGACAGCGTCGTCGATCCGCGGCTGAGGTTCCGGGCGCTCGGCAAGCTCAGGATCGCCGATGCCTCGGTGATGCCGTCGATCACCTCGGGCAACACCAATTCGCCGACGATCATGATCGCCGAAAAGGCGGCGGCGATGATCCTCGAAGACAATCGATAGGAGAAGACCATGGCAAGGATCGCATTCATCGGGCTTGGCAATATGGGCGGGCCGATGGCGGCCAATCTCGTCAAGAGGGGTCACGAGGTTCTCGGTTTCGATCTCGCGGCCTCGGTGCTGAAGGCGGCGGAGGCGAGCGGCGTCAAGCCGGCAAGCCATGCCAGCCAGGCGGTCAAGGACGCGGAGATCGTCATCACAATGCTGCCGCAGGGCCGGCACGTGCTGACGGCCTGGACCGATATCCTGCAGACGGCGGCGCAGGACACGCTGGTGATCGATTGCTCCACCATCGATGTCGACAGCAGCCGCAAGGCGCATGAGATGGCCAAGGCCGCAGGCTGCCTGTCGCTCGACGCGCCCGTCTCCGGCGGCACCGGCGGGGCGAGCGCCGGCACGTTGACCTTCATGGCGGGCGGCTCGGACGAGGCCTTCGCCAAGGCGAAGCCGATCCTCGAGGCCATGGGCAAGAGGATCGTCCATTGCGGCGAGGCGGGCGCCGGCCAGGCGGCAAAGATCTGCAACAACATGATATTAGGCATCTCGATGGTCGGCGTCTGCGAAGCCTTCGTGCTCGCCGAAAAACTCGGCCTCTCGCACCAGGCGCTGTTCGATGTCGCCTCGACCTCGTCAGGCCAGTGCTGGTCGATCAATACCTATTGCCCGGTGCCGGGACCGGTGCCGACCTCGCCCGCCAACAACGGCTACAAACCGGGTTTTGCCGCAGCGCTGATGCTGAAGGATCTCAAGCTATCGCAGGAGGCGGCACTGGCGAGCGGCGCGTCGACGCCGATGGGTGCCGAGGCGGCCCAGCTTTTTGCGCTGTTCGAGAAGCAGGGCAATGGCGGACGGGACTTTTCGGCGATCATCGAGATGTTCCGCGAAAAGGCGTAAGCGCTGACGGCGCGCCCTATATTGGCCAGCCTATGCCGAGGGACCAAGGCGCCGCCACGATTCCCTTCTCCCCAGCGGGGAGAAGATGCCGGCAGGCAGATGAGGGGGTAAGCGGCAAAGCCGCGAATGCGCTGAGCGCAAGCGAAGGGCAGCATGGAGGGTGTACCGCGTGGCCCCCTCATCCGACCCTTCGGGCCACCTTCTCCCCGCTGGGGAGAAGAGGGAGCAAGCAGCGACCTGCGGCATCCGATACCGTAATCCCGTCAGCCATCATCGCTGAACTTCCTTCCGCGACAGCAGCCAGACGAGATAGGGGCCGCCGATCAGCGCGGCGAAGAGGCCGACCGGCACCTGGTAGGGATAGATGACGACGCGTGACAGCCAGTCCGCCGCGGTCAGCACGCCGGCGCCGAAGATGAGGCTCGCCGCAAGCTGGTGGCCCGGCGCGCGGAAGCCGGCAAGGCGGGCAAGATGTGGCGCGATGAGGCCGGTGAGGCTGAGCGGGCCGACAAGGAACGAAGCGATCGCCGTCATCAGTGCGGCGAGGATGGCGAGCACCAGCCGGCTTGCCCCGACAGGAAGGCCGACAGCGCGACCGAGGCCTGCTCCGAGCGGCAGGATCGTCAGCCAGCGGCTGAGAAAGGGCAGGGGTGCGGTCAGCACGGCGAGCGAGAGGATGGCCGTCCAGGCTTCGAAGGCGCCGGCGCGGTTGGTCGAGCCGGACAGCCAGGTGAGCAGGATATAGCCGCGCATATCGCCCTGGGCGAGCACCATCGTCACGATCGCCATGGCAAAGGCGCCGATGCCGACGCCGGCAAGCAGCATGCGTTCCGGCGAGAACCCCGCGCGGGCGGAAATGGCGATCATGGCGAGGAAGGCTGCCAGTGCGCCGATCGCCATGGAAAGCAGCATGGTGACGGGTGAGGGGAAGCCGAAGAGGAAGAGCGCCACGGTGATGCCTGCGCCGGCGCCGCCGCTGACGCCCAGCACTTCGGGGCTGGCGATCGGATTGCCGGTCATCCTTTGCATGATGAAGCCGGCCGCCGCCAGCATGGCGCCGGCGCCGGCGGCCACCATCGTGCGCGGCAGGCGGAAGGGCAGGAGGTCGGCAAACAGCGCGCCGGTCGCCACATGCCAGCCGTTATCGGCCGGGCCGAAAGTGAGAACGACGGCAAAGAGCAGGAGGAGGGCCGTGAAGAGCAAAGCAAGCGCCCGGATCGGCTTTGCGAGCCTGTTCAGCATTTCGGCCGGCCGGGCGGCAATGGCTGAAACGGAGTGCACGCGCGGCAGCAGAAAGAGCAGCAGCGGGCCGCCGAGCAGGGCGGTTGCGGCGCCCGTGGGCGCGAGATCGGTAAAACCGGGGCCGAGGACCTGGGTGAGGCAATCGGTCAGGAAGAGCAGGCCGGCGCCCGTCAGCGGCGCGGCCACCATCAGCCGGCCGGAGCTGCGCGTGCCGGCAAGCCTTGCGATCGCGGGTGCGGCGAGCCCGAGAAAACCGATGATGCCGACCTCTGAGGTCACCGAGGCGGCGAGCCAGACGGCGAGGGTGACGATCGCCAGGCGGGTCGAATGCAGGGCGAGGCCGAGGCCCCTGGCGCCGCTGTCGTCGAGCGCGAGGATGCGCAGCGGCCGCACCAAGAGCAAAGCGGCGGCAAAGCCGACGATGAGTCGGGGGCCGAGCGACAGGACGCCGTTCCAATCCTGCTGGCTGAGCGAACCGGCGCCCCAGATATAGATCGACATGGCATATTCGCCGCGCGAAAGAACCAGCGTGACGCTGAGCGCCGAGGCGATCAGGCTGACGATCATGCCGGAAAGCGCCACCGTCACTGGGTCGAGCCCGCGCCGCCAGCTCAGAGCCAGCACGATGGCGACGGCCGCGATGCCGCCGCCAAAGGCGATCATCTCGCGCGGTAAACCGATGAGCAGAGGCGAGACGCTCATGGCCGCCGTCATTGCCAGTTCCGCGCCGGCGGCGATGCCGAGCGTCGAGGCGTCGGCGATCGGATTGCGCAGCACACGCTGCAGCAATGCGCCGGAAAGGCCGAGTGCGGCGCCGGCGATCAGGGCCAGCGCGGCGCGGGGCATGATGCCGTGCCAGAACAGCATCCCATTCAGCGCGGCTGCATCGGCAGCGCCGTGCGGGACCTCGGGGCGCGTGCCGATGAGGAGCGCGAAGGCGACAATGCAGAGCGTGGCGAAGATGATGCCGATGACAGGCGCGCCCGCGCGTCGTGCGGGCCTGGCGCTAACCATTCCATGCATGGGCGAGCCCCTCCGCCAACAGATCGGCAAAGCGGCCGGCGGCCGGCAGCGCGCCATAGGGATTGATCGAGCCGAGCATCAGCACGCGCTTTTCGCGCACGGCCGGCAAGGCATTCCAGAAGCCGCTGCTGGAGAGCGCAGCGAGAGCATCGGCCGGATGCGGGGGAATCATGACGATCCAGGCGTCGGGCATCGATGCCAATGTCTCAATGCCGATGGGGGCCGCCGCCGAGTAGCTGGTCGCACCCTGCCAGGCATTGGTCAGGCCGACGCGTTTCAGCACTTCGCCGAACATGCTGTCGGCGCCGAAGACGCGGAAATGCCTGGCGTCGCCGAGATTGATCGGGATGACCGGCCGCCCGTCGCCGGCGGTAAAGAGAGAGCGGTGGCGGTCGAGCCGGGCTGAAAGCGCCTCGGTCAACTGCCTGGCGGCGGGAAGCTGCAGGCGCTCGCCGAGTGCAAGCGTTACCTGCTCGGCCAGCGCGAAGGGGCTTTCGCCGGGCTTGTAGATCGCATGGCTTTCCACCGGCGCAATCAGGCGCATGCGCTCGTCGGCCCAGGCATAGAAGTTCGAATTGAAGATCAGCTCCGGTCGTGCAAACCGCAGCACCTCGAAATTCGGCGTGCCGCGCAGGCCGAGATCGGCCACCGCCGCCGGCACGTCAGGTTTGACGGCGACCTCGCGGAACTGCCGCAATTCGGTTGCCGCAACGACGTCGGCGCCGATGGCCAGCAGGGTTTCGAGCAGCGCCCAGTCGAGTGTGGCGACGCGCACGCCCTCTGCTGCCCGCACCGGCGCGGAGGCGGAGAGCGAGGCCGCCGCACCGGCCAGAAATTGCCTGCGGGAGAAGTAAGCCAGAAAGGCCATGCCTATAACAGATAGCTCACCGGTTCGTTGCGAACCGGATGCGGAAAGACGCCCATGCCGACGCCGAAAATCGACTGCAACGTCTCGGTCTGCATGATCTCGGCGGGCGTGCCTTCGGCGGTGATCCGGCCGCGGTTGAGCGCAATGATGGCATCGCAATAGCGCGCGGCCAGATTGATGTCGTGCAGGACGACGATGACGGTCAGCCCGCGTTCGTGACTGAGTTCCTTGACCAGCGAGAGAACGCTGGCCTGATGCGCGAGATCGAGTGCGGAGGTCGGCTCGTCGAGCAGCAGGCAGCGGGCGTCCTGGGCGAGCATCATGGCGATCCAGGCGCGCTGGCGCTCGCCGCCGGACATGTTGGCGACGAGGCGATCGGCGAAATCCTCGAGTTCGGTGCGGACGATCGCCTCCTCGACCTTGTTGCGATCGGTCGCGGTGAAGCGGCCGAGCGTGCCGTGCCAGGGGAAACGGCCGAGCGCGATCAGCTCGCGCACGGTCATCCCGTCGGTCGCCGGCGTGAATTGCGGCATATAGGCGACGTGCCGGGCAAATTCGCGGGCGCCCCAGTCGGCCGCCGGTTTGCCGCCGAAGGCGACGGCGCCGGATTTCGGCGCGACCTGGCGGGCGATGATCTTCAAAAGCGTGCTCTTGCCGGACCCGTTCGGCCCAACCAGCCCGTAGATGCGGCCCTGCGCAAGCGTCAGATCGATGCCGTGCAGAATGGATTTCGGCCCGACGGCATAGTCGATTTCCGACAGGGCAAGAAAAGGCGAAGGCATGGTCTGCTCCAGGTTGGTCGCTGCAAACGGGTTGGGGAGGGGCTCGCCCTCCCTTTCTCCGCAGGTTCCTGCAAAACTAAACTCAGATTGTCAACTTACCACTTTCTGCTGAGCTTGAAGGTGACGGTACGGGCATCGCCGTAACCGCAGACGGTCAGGCCGCCGCAACCCTTGACGTATTCCTTGTCGAAGAGGTTGGTGACGTTGAGCGCGGCGCCCCAGTTTTCCCGCTCGTAGCGGATCGCCGCGTCGACGAGGGTGGCGGCCGGCACCTTTTCGGTATTGGCCTCATCGGCCCAGGACCAGCCCTGATGGCGCACACCGGCGCCGAAGCTCATGCCCTCGAAAGCTCCCGCCGTCAGCGTATAGTCGACCCAGAGCGAGGCCGTCACCTTCGGGACGATATAGGGTGAATTGCCGACGAGCGCCGGGTTGGCCTCATTCTCCGTCACTTCCATGTCCGTATAGGCAAGCGAAGCGAGAAGCTTCCAGTTCTCGTTGATATTGACCTTGCCTTCGAGTTCGGCGCCGCGCGAGACGACTTCGCCGAGCTGGCTCTGGGCGAAGGTGGCCGGATTGGTGACCGTGTTGTTGCGCTTGGTGATGTGGAAGACCGAGGCAGTCAGCGAGCCGTCGATGAAGCTCGGCTCATATTTGATGCCGCCTTCGAACTGCTCGCCTTCCTCCGGCTTCAGCGCGCCGGATACGCCGGTGCCGATCAGCGGGTTGAAGAAGGTCGCGGCGCTGACATAGGGTGTCAGGCCGTTGTCGAACTCATAGGCAAGGCCGATGCGTCCGCTGACGGCGCTGTCGTTGGTGCTGAAGGTCGTGCCGATCACGGCATCCTGGTTGATGTCGACATAATCGTAACGGCCGTTCAGCGTCAGCAGCCAGCCGTCACCGAAATGGATGCGGTCCTGGGCATAGACGCCGATCTGGTCCTTGGTGACGATGCCGTCGGCATAGACGAAATTGGCGCCCTGCGTCGTGCCGTAGACGGGATCGGTGGCGCTGATCGAATTGGAGCCGCAGCAGGCCTGCCAATTGTCGAGACGGTAATAGGTGTAATCAAGCCCGACGAGAAGATTGTGCGTGGTGCCGCCGATGTCGGTTTCTCCTTCGAGCCGGTTGTCGATCGAGAAGGTGTCGACGCCCGAGCGACCCTCGAAACCGATGCGCGCCAGCTGATAATCCGGACCCGTCGGCACGCCGCCGACCCAGCCGTTCAGGTAGGGACCGATTTCATGCTTGTCGAGCCGGCCGTAGCGGGCGCTCTGCGAGAACTTGATGCCGTTGTCGAACTCATGCTCGAATTCGTAACCGATCATCTTCTGCACATAGCTGCCGTCGTCGAGGTCGGGCTCGCCATAAAAGGCGTCGCGGTCGATCTTGCCGAACGGCGCATCCTCGACGGTGCCGACATAGGGGAAGAAGCCGTTGCCGGTATGCACCTGATCGAGGCCGGCGAGGCTGCCCCAGACCGTCAGGCTGGTGGCGTCATCCGGCGAAATGGTCAGCTGCGGCATGATGAAGCCGCGGAAATCCTCGGAAAAATCCGAATAATTGTCGCCGCCCGCAACCTTGCCGGTGATGCGGTAGCTCATCGCTCCGCTGGCGCCGATCTTGTCGGAGACATCGAAGCCGGTGAAGGCGTTGCCGTTGCTGTTGATGCCGATCTCCGTATAGAAGAGCGGCTCGTCGAGCGGGCGCTTGCGGACGAGATTGACGATGCCGCCGGGATTGGCGCCGCCGTAAAGCACCGAAGCCGGGCCCTTCAGCACTTCGACGCGCTCCAGCATGAAGGGATCGAGCTGGAACCCGCCGAAGCCGTAGCTGAAAAGCGTCAGATTGTCGAAGAAGACACCGGTCTGGCCGGCGTCGAAGCCGCGGATATAGAACCAGTCGGTGTCGCCGTCATTGCCAAAGGGCTGCGAGGTGACACCCGGCGTATAGAGCAACGCCTCGTCGATCTTGTTGGTGATGCCGCGATCGTCCATTTCCTCAGTGCCGACGACGGAGACGGACTGCGGGATTTCATTGAGCGGCGTATCGCTCTTCGAGCCGGCGGAGGAGTTCTTGGCGACATAGCCCTTGACGGGGCTGGTCGCGGTGTCGCCACTGCCCTGGATGACGATCGGTTCGAGCTCCGTCGACGTTGCCTCCTGTGCCGCGGCGGCGCCCGCCATCAGGCCGGCGATCGCAACGCCTGCCAACAGATTTAGCTTGAAATTGCGACCCCTGGTCTGCCCGCGCATGTCTTGTCTACCCCACTCGTGCCGCGACGCTGGCGCGGCGAAGCCTTAATAAGGTGAGCGTTTAACTCAATTTTACCGGCTCGGCTTGTCCGGATCGGGGAAATTTGAACGTTTTTGGGCAATTCTCCGGCTCGCAAACAATTGCCCGATGACCGTTGCAATTAGGCAAGCTGGGCCTTTTTCCAGCTCGCCGGCGTGCTGCCGACATGCTTGCGGAAGACGCGGGTGAAATGCGCCTGATCGGCAAAGCCGGTTTCGGCGGCGATCGCGGTCAAGGCATATTCGCTCTCGACGAGCAGCCGCTTGGCCCTATCGAGCCGGGCATTGGTCTGCCACTGGTGCGGCGCGATGCCGGTCGAAGCCTTGAAGGCATGGCTGAAATGCGATTGCGACAGGCCGGTCAGGCCGGCGAGTTCCTCGAGGCGGATGTTGCGCAGGCAGTTTTGCTCGATGAAGTCGGTGGCGCGGCGAAGCTGCCAGGAGGCGAGCTTGCTGCGTTTGCGCGGCACCGCCTTGGAAAGCTTCAGCACATCGATGATCAGCGCCAGCGCGAGGCCGTCGCCATAGAGATCGTGCAGCGGCTCCGGATTGAGGCATTCGGCCGCGACCAGCTGCGCCAGCGCCAGCAGGCGCTCATCGGAGAAGAGAAGCTGCGGACTTCCGAGACGACGCGGGTCGATATCCTCCATCAGCCGGCGGCTGATCGTGTCGGCGTCGAAATGGACGTCGAGGTGGCGCACCGAATGCACGCCGGTCAGATCGGCCCAGACTTCCATGCCGGCCGGCACATAGGAGATCGGCCGCTTTTCCGCATCCTGAACGGCGCCCTCGGCCTTCGGCGACAGCTTGATGCGCGAATTGCCCGGTCCCCGTTTGTCGAGCATTATGAACAGCCGCGGATCCCGCGAGACATAATAGCCGCCGGCATAAGCGGCGCATTCGACGTCCCAGACATCGGCGACGATGCCGTTCCATTGGCGGCGATGCACGCCGCCAATGACGGAGAAGCCCTGGATCTTGTTCTGCATCCGCGGTTGAAACGTCATTTCCATTTCCGCCTCCGGCCAAGCGGCCGGAGATAAACCTTCAATTAATACTCAAGTTTATTACAGCAGGCGGAACCGGATGACAATCACCGAATGAGGTCCAGATCCGGGAACGGCAAGCCGCGATCGATCAGGGCTTCGCCACCGCGAAACGGAGCTGGCTGTCGCCGAGGAGGATATCGATCTCGCCTGGCTCCGTCAGTTCGATCGCGCCGCTCAACGTGCCCGTGGTGATCAGCGCGCCTGCCTTCAGCGATGTCTCAGGGCGCAGGCCGTCATTGGCGTAATCGACGAGCCAGGTGAGAACGTCGCCCTTCGGATGCTGCGCCGGACCATCATAGATCGTGCGGCCGGCATGGGTGACCTTGAGCGGCGTGCCGGCGGCGGTATCGACAACACTTTTGTCGAGCTTCGGGCCAAGCACATAGCCGCTATTGCCGAGGCGGTCTGATGTAAACAGCAGAAAGGAAATGCTGCCGCTTTCCCTGACGGCGCTGACCAGCAGCTCGGCGCCGAGATGGGCAGCGGAGATCGCCTCGACCACTTCGGCGCGGCTATAGGCAGTCCCGGTGCGGATCGGCAGATCCTTGCCGAGACGCACGGCGATCTCGGTCTCGAACTTCATGCCCGGATACCAGGGGATGCTCGCGCCCGAGGCGGCTTCGGCATAGGGATGCAGCGGACCGGTGACCGCCTGACCCTGCGGCGAGACCGTCACCTTCCAGGCATTGCTGGAAATACCGTCCGCCGCTGTCAGGAAATTCTGCGCCTCCATCGCCTGATGCAGATCGGCCGGCAGCGTGAAAGTGCCGGTTTCCTCCTGTCGGCCGGCTTGGCGCAGGCCGTGCAGTCTGGCGGCAAGGGCGCGTGGATCGAATGCCTCTGTCATGCTGTCTCCTCAAGCTGATTTTCGAGGTGGCACACTAACGGCAAGACAGCAACGAACAAGGGCGTTCTTGAGCCGTATTTAGGAAAGCTTACTCCATCGCCGCGTACCAGCGATCGCGATAGGCGGAAAGCCCCGCGATTTCGGCCGGCGGAACATGCGTCTCGGCGCCGGATACCGGCTGGATGCCGGTGAGAAGGGCGGCACCCTGGCTGGTGCCGGTCGAGCCGGGAAGAGCGAGGACCGCGCGGCCGGCAAGGGCGGCCAGCAGCTTCAGATAGGTCTCATTGAGGGCAAAAGGCCCTTCGACGATGACCAGGCCTTTGGCGCCGATCAGTCCGAGGCAGGCATCGGTCATCAAAGCGAGATAGAGGCAGGCGGCGGCATGCAGCTCCTCGCGGCTCGCCTCTTCCGCGCCAATCCAGCGGCTGGTCTTTCCGGGAAAAGGTCCGGAACCGGAGGTGACGTTGGGCAGCAGCATCATGCCCTTTTCGATGACAGGGCCGATCGCCGCCTGGGCCGCCTTTTCATCGACAGGGCCGATTTCGGCCGACAGGATTTCGAATTCCCGCCCGCCCATGAAACGCGAGGAGGGGACGGCCCGGCCATAGGCATCGACATTGGCGAGCGCATCGCGTTTGGCATCGAGGTGATCGAGATCGCCGCCGACGCCGAAATTGATCACCCAGGTGCCGGTGGAGACAACGGCGAAGGGGGCCTCGCGATGGACGAGATGCGGCAGCAGCGAGGCATTGGAATCGTGAATGCCGCAATAGACCGGCACGGGGGCTGCGAGCCCAAGCTTCGCGGCAATCCCCGGCAGCACCGGGCCGAGCGCATCGAAGGCGGAGCGGATCGGCGCCATCAGCGCGCGGATGCCGAGCCTGTCGACGAGCGAGGAATAGTCGCCCGCCTTCGGATTCCAGAGGTCGGTGTGGCAGCCGAGCGAGGTCAGCTCGTTGGCGGCGACACCCGTCAGCCGCCCCGTCCAATATTGCGCATAGGTGAGGATGGTCGCCACCTCAGCGAACGCCTCGGGAAAGGCGGTTCTCTGGTAATGCAGCTGGGCGCCGACATTGAGGCCCATCGAAAGGCGCGGCGAGAAGGTCTCGTCGAAGGAGGGGCGCAAGGCCGTATAGGCATCGCGGATCGCTTCGGGATATTCGTGTTCGTAGTCGATCACAGGCATGGCGAGCTGACCGTGCCGATCGAGCAGCGCCGCGGCGGCGCCATGGGTCGTGATTGAAATGGCGTCGAAACCGGGTTCCCGCGCCAGCGTCTTCAGGGCATCGAGCGCGAAGGACCAGAGAGCCTCTATATCGTAATGCGGGTAGGGGCCGGTCTTGATCGTAACGTTCGGCCGCTTCAGGACGGCGATCTCGGCGCCCGTTCCGCTGTCGAGCACGACGACCTTGGCGTTGGTCTTGCCGATGTCGAGAACGGCGATGCGGCGATAGGAGCTGGCGGTCATGGCATATGGAAAAGGGTGACGAGGTCGCTTTGAACCGGCGAATTGTCCGGGTTCGTCGCCATGATATCGGCCATGTGCGCCCACCATTTCTTCATGACGGGATGTTCCGGCAGGCTCGCCATCGTGTGGTCCTTCGGCCGCGTCAGCACGCCGAACAGCGTGTTGGTGTCGCGGTCGAGATGGATGGAATAGTCGCTGGCGCCCGACTGGTGCAGGAGATCGATCAGCTCCGGCCAGATCTCGTCGTGCCGCTTGCGATATTCGGCTTCCATGCCGGGGTTGAGCTGCATCTTGAAGGCGTGTTTTTCCAATGTCATCGGGAACTCATGAGCTTGATGCGGCGGGCGATGATCGGGATGGCGATGGTGATGATAAGCAGAAGGCCGATGAAGATCGACATGACGATGCCGGGCACATTCAACAGGCCGAGGCCGAAGGTGACGAGGCCCATGACGAAGGCGGCGATGACGACGCCGCCGATCCTGCCGGAGCCGCCGAGGATCGAGATGCCGCCGAGCACGACCATGGTGACGACCTCGAGTTCCCAGCCCTGGGCGATCGAAGGCCGGGTCGAGCCGAGGCGCGAGGTCAGGCAGACGGCGGCGACACCGCTCATGATGCCGGTCAGCAGGAAGAGGATGAATTTGACGCGCTCGACCGGGATGCCGGAGAAGCGGGCGGCAAAATCATTGTTGCCGATCGCATAGACCTGCCGGCCGAAATTCGTCGCATGCAGCAGGATGGCGAAGAGGATCGCCACGACGATGAAGAGCACGAATTCGAAGGAGAACACCCAGACGACATAACCCTGGCCGAAATAGGCGAAATCGGCGGGGTATTTGCCATAGGCCTGGTCGCCGAGCACGATATAGGAAATGCCGCGGAAAAGGCTCATCGTACCAATGGTGACGACGATCGACGGCAGTTTCAGCACCGAGACGAGCACGCCGTTGAAGATACCGCAGGCAAGGCCGGTGCCAATGCCGATCAGCACAAGACCGGGCGTGCCGATGCCGGCTTGAGCTGCCGCTCCCATCGCCGTCGAGGCGAGCGCGATGATGGCAGCAACCGAGAGGTCGATCTCGCCCGAGATGACGAGCAGCGCCATGGCGAAGGCAATCATCGCCTTTTCGGTGAAGTTGAAGGTCGCGTCCGAGAGGTTCCAGGCATCGAGGAAATAGGGCGAAGCCAGCGAATTGAAAATGAAGATCAGGACGGCGACGCCAAAGAGCAGCACTTCCCAGCTTGCGATGATGCGGCGGAAAGGCGTGCCGAGGCGGTCGGGGATGACCCGCTTTTCGGACGGCGTGGAAACGGCGCTCATGCTGCGGCCTCCGTTGTCGTGTCGGCTGCGGCGCGGTCGCGCAGGATGATGCGGCCGCGGTTGCGCTCGCGTCGGGCGTTGAAGGCGACGGCGAGGATGATGACGGTGCCTGATATCGCCATTTGGGTGAAGGGTGAAATACCGATGACCGGCAGGGCATTCTTGATGACGCCGAGGAAGAGTGCGCCGAGGACCGTGCCGGCGACCGAGCCGACGCCGCCCGCAATCGAAATACCGCCGATGACGCAGGCGGCAACACTGTCGAGTTCGAAGCCGTTGGCGATATCGACATAGGCGACAGCATAACGCGACACCCAGAGATAGCTCGCGAGACCCGCCAGGGCACCCGAGAGGACGAAGGCTAGGAATTTCGTCCGGCCCGTATCGATGCCGGCATAGACCGCCGCGGTCGGATTGCCGCCGGTCGCATAGGCGGAGCGGCCGAACTGGCTGTAGCGCAGCAGCATGTACATCAGCGCGACGATGATGATCGCGACCCAGCTCAGCACCGGCAGGCCGAGGATCGGTGTGCGGGGGACGGCGAGGAAGGTCGGCGTCATCTGGTGCGCGTTGACCCAGGCGCCGCCCGAAAGCACGAAGGCCATGCCGCGATAGATGGTGAGCGTGCCGAGCGTCACGACGATCGGCGGGATTTCGAGACGCCAGACGAGGAAGCCGTTGATCGTGCCGAGTGCCGCGCCGATGATGATCGCGGCGAGGATGAGAACGACGAGCGGCAGGCCCGGATATGCGGCATTCATCATCGCGATCGCCATGCCTGTGAAGGCGAGATTGGCGGCGACCGACAGGTCGATCGATTTCGTCAGGATCACCGTCATCTGCGCCAGCGCCAGGATGATCAGGATGGAGGTATCGTTGAAGATGCCGGCGAGATTGTCCGGCGTTGCGAAATCGGCTGCCCGCGTCGAGAAGATCGCGATCATCACGACGATGATGAGGAACAGCAGGGTTTCGCGTTTTCTGATCAGTCTTGCCATGCTTCTACCTCATGCATTGCCGGTGGCGGCGCGCACCAGCGCTTCCGGCGACAGTTCGGCGCGTTCGAAAATTCCGGCCGAGAGGCCTTCCTTCATGACGAGGACACGGTCGGACATGCCGATGATCTCCGGCAGTTCGGACGAGACCATGATGATCGACAGGCCTTCGGCGGCGAGTTCGCTGATGAAGCCGTGCACGGCCGCCTTCGAGCCGATGTCGATGCCCTTGGTCGGTTCGTCGAGAATGATGACCTTCGGCGCCGTCGCCAGCCATTTGCCGATGACAACCTTCTGCTGGTTGCCGCCCGACAGCGTGCCGACCGGCACGGAAAGCGCGGCAGCGCGCAGATCCAGCCGCTCGGCATATTTGCGGGCCAGCGCGAATTCGTTCGCAGCCCGGAGGAAGCCGCGGCGCGAGGTGCGGGCGAGCGACGGCAGCGTCATGTTCTGGAAGATCGGCATCGGCAGCGCCAGGCCATGGCGGCCGCGCTCTTCCGGCACATAGACGATGCCGGCGCGGATCGCGTCCTGCGGCGAATGGATGGTGATCTCGCGCCCTTCGAGCATCATCGTGCCGGAAAGCGGCTTGGTGATACCGAAGAGCGATTGCGACAGTTCCGAGCGGCCGGCGCCGATGAGGCCGTACACGCCGAGAATCTCACCCTTGCGCAGGGTGAAGGAAATGTCGCGGAATTCGGTGCGGTGGCTGTAGTTGCGGATCTCCAGCACCGGGCCACCGATGGCAACATCGATCTTCGGAAAGACGTTCTCGACGTCGCGGCCGACCATCATGCGGACGATCTCGTCCTGCGGCGTGTCCTTGAGCCGCCCCTGGCCGACGGCGCGACCGTCGCGGAAGACGACGAAATCGTCGGCGATCTCATAAAGCTCGTCGAACTTGTGGCTGATGAAGAGGATCGCCTTGCCCTGGTCCTTCAGGCCCCGGACGATGCGGAACAGATCGTCGATCTCCTTGCGGGAAAGGGCGGCGGTCGGTTCGTCCATGATGACGATGCGGGCCTCGATCGACAGCGCGCGGGCAATCGCCACCAGGTGACGCTGCGCAATGGAGAGGTCCTTCAGCCGGATGGTCGGATCGATATTGCTTTCGAGCGCGGTCAACAGTGTCTTCGAGCGGCTGTTCATCGCCTGCCAGTCGATGGTGCGCAGGCGCGTGCGCGGCGCATGGCCGAGGAAGATGTTTTCGGCAACCGTCAGTTCGTCGAAAAGCACTGTTTCCTGATGGATGGCGGTGACCCCGGCATCGATCGCAGCCTGGGCGCTGGCAAAACTCGTCGGCCGGCCGTCGACCAGGATCTCGCCTTCGTTCGGCCGGTAGATGCCGGTCAGGATCTTGACGAGCGTCGATTTGCCGGCGCCGTTTTCGCCGATCAGTGCGGTCACTGTGCCGGGATGAAGGGCGATGCTGACATTGTCGAGCGCCTTCACGCCGGGAAAGATCTGGGAGATGCCGCGCATTTCCA
Organism: Rhizobium sp. M1; assembly: GCF_002531805.1. Taxonomy (NCBI): domain Bacteria; kingdom Pseudomonadati; phylum Pseudomonadota; class Alphaproteobacteria; order Hyphomicrobiales; family Rhizobiaceae; genus Rhizobium; species Rhizobium sp. M1. The sequence continues at coordinate 311,342 of NZ_NWSW01000003.1, forward strand.
GAATGGCGGGCGCGTCTGGCATGGGGCTCGTTTCGTGCTTTTGCGTTGCGGCGTGCATCATTCGTTTCACCTTGAAAACCCCTCCCCAACCCCTCCCCACAAGGGGGAGGGGCTTGACCCACCGCGATGCCGAGGCTCGCGATGGGCGGGGGCGTTGCTTCAGATTATCTCCCCCCTTGTGGGGGAGATGGCCGGCAGGCCAGAAGGGGTCTTAACGATCAGAAGACCTTGGAGAACTGGTCGATGTTCGAAGCATTGTAGACGAAGGGATCGGCCATGGCGGCTTCGCCGTTGTCGCCGACCTTGATCTTGCCCATGCGGCCGGCATTGATCTCGCTGCCCGGCTTGCCGTCGGTCTCGCCCTTGACGAGGCGATAGGCGATCTGGGTTGCGGAATAGCCGAGATCGATCGGGTTCCAGATGGCGAATTCCTTCGTGGCGCCCGACTTGATGGCGCCGGCCATTTCGGACGGCAGGCCGAGACCGGTGACGTAGACCTTGCCGACAAGGCCCTTGTCTTCGACGACCTTGGAAGCGGCGAGAACGCCGACCGTCGTCGGAGCGACGATGACCTTGACGTTCGGGTTCGACTTCAAGAGGCCTTCGGCTTCACGATAGGACTTGTCCGAGAGGTCGTCGCCGTAAACCGTGGTGACGAGGTTAAGGCCCGGGAAGTCCTTGAGCTGCTTCTTCATCTGGTCGATCCAGATGTTCTGGTTGGTCGAGGTGGTCGTTGCCGACAGGATGGCGAAGTCACCCTTGCCGCCTTCCAGATGATCCTTGGCGAGCGTCAGGCACATCTTGCCGATCAGCTCGTTGGACGAGGGGTTGAGCTGCAGGATGCGGCCTTCCGGTGCGACGCCGGAATCCCAGGAGATGACCTTGATGCCGCGCTGGGTCGCCTTCTTCAGCGCCGGAACGAGCGCGTCCGGATCGTTGGCCGAAACGGCGATGGCGTCGACGCCCTGGGCGATCAGCGAGTTGATGACTTCGATCTGGCCTTCGGCCGTCGTCGACGTCGGACCGGTGTAGATGACCTCGACGCCGCCGAGTTCCTTGGCGGCTTCCTGGGCGCCCTTGTTGGCGGCGTCGAAAAAGCCGTTGCCGAGCGACTTCACGACGAGGCCGATCTTGATGTCCGCGGCGGTTGCCGTGCCGGCCATCATGGCGACGGCGAGCGCGACGCCGAGCGCAAGTGTCTTTGCGAGTTTCATGTGCTTTCCTCCCTTAAAGATTAGACTTCCACACCTCGGCGGCGCCTCATGCGACCGACGAGGAATCCTCCCTCACAGCCTGGGTCACCGGGCTTGCGACAACGAGCCGGACGCCGGCATTCTCGACCATGCGCGCCGCCTCTTCCGAAATCCCGTCATCGGTGATGACCACGGAAACGCGGTCGAGCGCGCAGAGAATGAGGCTCGACCGGCGATTGAATTTGCTCGAATCGACCATGACGACGAGTTCGTCGGCCTGATGCATCAGCTTCTGCTCGCTCTGGATGATGAGGGCATCCGCCTCCATGATGCCGAGCGGGCCGACGCCCTGTGCGCCGATGAACATTCGCCGCGCATAAAAATTGCGGATCGCGTCATTGTCGAAAGGCGATAGGATCAGGCTCTGTTCGCGGTAGATCGCACCGCCCGGCACCGTCACCGTGTTTTTGGAATGCTTCACCAGATGTTCGGCGATGGCGAAAGAGTTGGTCATGACCTGCAGGCGATGGCCGGCCATATAATGCACCATCTGGAAGGTCGTCGTGCCGCCATTGATGATGATGGCGTCGCCGGCTTCGCAGAGATCGACGGCGGCGCGTGCAATTGCGCGCTTTTTATCGATGTTGACTGATTCTGAAACCCGGAAGGGTCGGCCGGCAAGATTGCCGAGCTGCGGCGGGTGCACGGCTTCCGCACCACCGCGGACCCGGCGGATCTTGCCCTGCACATGAAGAGCCGCAATATCGCGCCGGATGGTCGCTTCGGAAGCTTCCGTAAGCTCGGAGATGTCCTGGATCGTAACGACGGACTTTTCCTGAACGGCGCTTAAGATGATGCGATGGCGTTCGCGTTCGTGCATTGGGCTCCTCCTCTTGTCATATTTATTTCGTATCCGTTAAAGGCTGTCAATCACAAACGATCATAAATTTTCATATTGCGATGCAGCATAATCGATTTTGATCGTTTTCGATTGACAAGCGCACTTTTGATGCGCGATACCGTGAGCGAAAGGGCGTGCTGATTGCGGCCCCCGACAAGCCTGATATGGGAGGATGATATGGCGGCGAACGTCCGGCTTCTGGAAAACCGGTGGGATGATGGTTACGCGGCGGGCCTCGACGAGCCCGGCAAGCTGCTCTATCGCTCCAACCTGCTCGGTGCCGACAAGCGCATCACCAATTACGGCGGCGGCAACACCTCGGCGAAGGTGATGGAAACCGATCCGCTTGATGGCGGCAAGGTCAAGGTGCTCTGGGTCAAGGGCTCGGGCGGCGACGTCGGCACGATCAAGCTCGATGGTTTCGCCACGCTCTACCAGGACAAGCTGGAATCGCTGAAATCCATCTATAAGGGTGTCGAGGACGAAGACCGCATGGTCGGCTTCCTGCCGCATTGCACCTTCAACCTCAACGGCCGCGCCGCCTCGATCGACACGCCGCTGCACGGTTTCGTGCCTTTCACCCATGTCGATCACATGCATCCCGATGCGATCATCGCCATTGCCGCGTCGAAGAATTCGAAAGAATTGACGCAGCAGATCTTCGGCAACGAGATCGGCTGGCTGCCCTGGCGCCGTCCGGGCTTCCAGCTCGGCCTCGATCTCGAAGCCTTCGTCAAGGCCAACCCGAACGCCAAAGGCGTCGTGCTCGAAAGCCACGGCCTCTTCACCTGGGCGAATGATGCCAAGGCCTGCTACGAGCTGACGCTCGAGATCATCAACAAGGCGATCGTCTGGTTTGCCGAAAAGACCGAAGGCAAGACGATTTTCGGCGGCGCGGTTTCCGAGAGCCTGCCGGTTGCCGAACGCCGCGCCATCGCCGCCCGGCTGATGCCGGAGATTCGCGGCCGCATCGGCAAGCAGGAGCGCAAGCTCGGGCATTTCGACGATCAGGACGCCGTGCTCGAATTCGTCAATTCCAGGGATCTGCGCCCGCTCGGCGCGCTCGGCACCAGCTGCCCGGATCATTTCCTGCGCACCAAGATCCGGCCGCTGATCGTCGATTTCGATCCCGCCAAGCCGGATGTCGACGCGATCATTGCCGGTCTCGACCAGGCGCTGGAAGATTACCGCGCCGACTACGCCCGCTATTACAACGACTGCAAGCATGACAATTCGCCCGCCATGCGCGACGCCAATCCGGTGATTTTCCTCGTTCCCGGCGTCGGCATGCTGTCCTTTGCCCGCGACAAGGCGACATCACGCATCGCCAGCGAATTCTACGTCAACGCCATCAACGTCATGCGTGGTGCCTCGACGGTATCGGAATATCAGGGCCTGCCGGAGCAGGAGGCATTCGATATCGAATACTGGCTGCTCGAAGAGGCCAAGCTGCAGCGCATGCCGAAGCCGAAGAGCCTGGCCGGCCGGGTGGCCTTCGTCACCGGCGGCGCCGGCGGCATCGGCCGGGCGACGGCCGCGCGCCTCGTCGGCGAGGGCGCCTGTGTGGTGCTCGCCGATATCGACCAGGCGGCGCTCGAATCGACCGAAGCCGATTTCGTGAAGAAATATGGCGCCGATGCCGTGCGTACCGTGAAGCTCGACGTTACCAAGGAAGACGCCGTTATCGCCTCCTTCGCCGAGTCCTGCGTCGAATTCGGCGGCATCGATATTCTCATTTCGAATGCCGGTATCGCCTCTTCGGCGCCGATCGAAACGACCGAGCTGTCGACGTGGAACCGCAACATCGACATTCTGGCGACCGGTTACTTCCTCGTCTCGCGTGAGGCCTTCCGGCTGTTCCGCCGGCAGGCGCTCGGCGGCAACGTCGTCTTCATTGCCTCGAAGAACGGGCTTGCCGCTTCGCCGAATGCGTCCGCCTATTGCACGGCGAAGGCCGCCGAGATCCATCTCGCCCGCTGCCTGGCGCTGGAAGGCGCGGATGCCGGCATCCGCGTCAACACCGTCAATCCGGATGCGGTCCTGCGCGGCTCCAAGATCTGGAGCGGCGAATGGCGCGAACAGCGTGCGGCTTCCTCGAAGATCGAAGTGGACGACCTGGAGGAGCATTACCGCAAGCGTTCCATGCTGAAGCTCAACGTGTTCCCGGAAGACATCGCCGAAGCGGTTTACTTCCTGGCATCCGATCTCTCGGCCAAGTCGACCGGCAACATCATCAACGTCGATGCCGGCAACGTGCAGAGTTTTACGCGCTAACTATTTTCGGAGGATCACCCATATTGCGTGGATGATCCCCGGCACATAGCCGCAAAGCGTCAGCAATATGTTGAGCCAGAAATGCAGGCCGATCCCGACCTGCAGGAATACGCCAAGGGGCGGCAGGATGATCGCAAGAAGAATGCGGACGATGTCCATCGTAGCTCCTGAGTTTTGAAGACATACAAGCGTTAGAACGCAAACCACGGTTCGGTGGTTCGCGACGTGGGAGGAAACAATGGCTGAATTCAGGATTGCGCCGGATCTGGTGGCGAGCGAAAATGAAAAGCGGGTGGCGGCACTGAAAGCCGATTACGACGCATTGGGTGCGACGCTCGATCGGCGCGGCGTCGATATCGAAGCAATCACCCGCAAGGTTGCGGAATTTTTCGTCGCCGTTCCGTCCTGGGGTGTTGGCACCGGCGGCACGCGCTTTGCGCGTTTTCCCGGAACCGGCGAGCCGCGTGGCATCTTCGACAAGCTCGACGATTGCGCCGTCATCAACCAGCTGACGCAGGCGACGCCGAACGTCTCGCTGCATATTCCCTGGGACAAGGCGGATGCACGGGAATTGAAGGCCAAGGGCGATGCGCTCGGCCTCGGCTTCGACGCAATGAATTCGAACACTTTTTCCGATGCGCCGGGACAGGCCCATTCCTACAAATACGGTTCGCTCAGCCATACGGATGCGGCAACGCGGGCGCAGGCGGTCGAGCACAATCTCGAATGCATCGAGATCGGCAAGACGATCGGCTCGAAGGCGCTGACGGTGTGGATCGGCGACGGCTCGAACTTTCCCGGCCAGAGCAATTTTACCAGGGCGTTCGAGCGTTACCTCGCCTCGATGGCTGACATTTACAAGGCGCTGCCCGACGATTGGAAGCTCTTCACCGAGCACAAGATGTACGAGCCGGCCTTCTATTCGACGATCGTGCAGGATTGGGGCACCAACTACCTGATCGCCCAGACGCTCGGCCCCAAGGCTCATTGCCTGGTCGATCTCGGCCATCATGCGCCGAACACCAATATCGAAATGATCGTCGCCCGGCTGATCCAGTTCGGTAAGCTCGGCGGCTTCCACTTCAACGATTCGAAATATGGCGATGACGATCTCGACGCCGGCGCGATCGATCCCTACCGGCTGTTCCTCGTCTTCAACGAGCTGGTCGATGCCGAACAGCGTGGGGTCAACGACTTCAACCCGGCCCATATGATCGACCAGTCGCACAATGTCACCGATCCGATCGAGAGCCTGATCAACAGCGCCAACGAAATCCGCCGCGCCTATGCGCAGGCGCTGATCGTCGACCGCAAGGCGCTCGAGGGTTACCAGCAGGACAATGACGCGCTGATGGCGTCGGAAACGCTGAAGCGCGCCTATCGAGCCGATGTCGAGCCGATCCTCGCCGAAGCCCGGCGCCGGGCCGGCGGCGCCATCGACCCGATCGCCGCCTACCGCGCCAGCGGCTACCGCAACAAGGTGGCGGCCGAACGCCCGGCTTCCGTTGCCGGCGGCGGCGGTATCATCTGAATTGCAAAGCTGAAAATAAAAGGATGACCGGCAGCGCGGATGACGCGCTGCCGGTCATTGCCGTTTACGGCTTCCAAGCGCCGGCGATCTGGCGGGTGGCGATGTTCAGCCGGTTCCAGACATTGATGTTGGCGATGGCGACGACGAGGGCTGCGAGGCTTCTGCCGTCGTAATGCCGGGTCGCTTCGTCCCAGATCTCGTCCGGCACCGGGTCGGCGCGGTCGCTGGTGCGGGTCACCGCCTCGGTCAGCGCAAGGGCTGCCCGTTCGGCATCGCTGAAATAGGGCGTGTCACGCCAGGCGCTGACGGCAAAGAGCCTTTCATCCGTCTCGCCGAGCTTCTTTGCGATCCTGGGATGCCCGTCGATGCAAACGCTGCAGCCATTGATCTGGCTGGCGCGCAGATTGACGAGTTCGAGCAGCTTCGGTGAAAGGCCGGCCTCCGCCGGCACTTTGCCGAGCGCTGTCAGCGCCTGCATGGCCGCGGGAAGGACGAGGGCGGGATTTCCCATTCTCTCCTGCATGATATGTCTCCTTGCTGTGTTTGCTCTTCGACGATCCGCCGGCGCTGTCACACCGGCCAGGTTTCATTCGTCATGGCCTTGACGCAACGCAGCGGAGGAATGTGACACATGGACGAGAAAAAATGGCTGGCCGATGAATTCGAAGCGAACCGGGGGCATCTCAGGGCTGCGGCCTATCGGATGCTCGGTTCGCGCAGCGAGGCGGAGGATGCCGTTCAGGAGGCCTGGCTGCGGCTGAGCCGCACCGATGCGACCGGGATCGGCAATCTCGGCGGTTGGCTGACGACGGTCGTGGCGCGGATCTGCCTCGACATGCTGCGCGCCCGCAAGAGCCGGCGCGAGGAGCCACTGGAGATGCCCCTGCATGCGACGGTCGCTGATCCGGGCGGGGATCCCGAAAGCGAAGCAGCCTTCGCCGATTCCGTCGGTCTGGCGCTGCTCGTGGTGCTGCAGACGCTGGCGCCGGCCGAACGTGTCGCCTTCGTGCTGCACGACATGTTCGATCTGCCGTTCGATGAGATCGCGCCGATCATCGGCCGTTCCTCCGCCGCCACCCGGCAGCTCGCAAGCCGCGCCCGCCGCCGCGTCCAGGGCATGGACGAAGCGCCGGAGGTCGATCTTGGCCGCAAGCGGGCGATCGCCGAGGCCTTTCTGGCGGCGTCCCGCAACAGCGATCTGGAGGCGCTGCTTGCGGTGCTTGCCCCCGACGTCGTCTTCCGGCCGGATGCGACGGCCGCCCGATACGGTATCGGCGCCATGCGCGGCGCGACCGACGTCGCTGCGGCCTTCAAGGGCCGGGCGCAGGCGGCGGAAATGGCCATCGTCGACGGCAAGCTGGGCTTTGTCGTGCACATTGACGGCCAGATCCGCGTCGCGGTGACGCTGACGATCGACGAGAACAGCATCGTCGCGATCGATGCCGTCGCCGACCCGGATCAGTTGGAGCGGCTCGACTTTTCGATCCTGCGGGATTGAACAAAACGCGGTTCTTTGAAACCCGCGCGCTTCCGAAGAGGCGCGCCGCGTCCGATTGCTGACCGCCAGCGGAGCGTCATTTTTCTTGACAGCGATGCCTCCGGCTTTATTCTATTATAAGGCCTCATGTATCATAATTATGGAATTGCCGCGATGTGATGCAGATGGCGCCGTCTCCCACCTTCCCCATTTGCCTCTCATCGTGACCTGCAGACAGGTTTCGAGACCTCGAAAGGAAAGCATATCATGTCCGGCGACCAGGCGAAGAAGCCGCTTCTCCTCACCAATGTCAAACCGGTGGCTTTCGGTGCCGGCGCAGGCGAGGGGGTGATCGACATTCTCGTCGATGCCGAAGGCAGGATCACCGAGATCGGGCCGTCGCTCGCGGTCTCTCAAGATGTCACCCGCATCGACGGCAAGGGTGCCTTCGTCTCGCCCGGCTGGATCGACCTGCATGTGCATATCTGGCATGGCGGCACCGACATTTCGATCCGCCCCTCCGAATGCGGTCTCGAGCGCGGCGTGACGACGCTTGTCGATGCCGGGTCGGCCGGCGAGGCGAATTTCCACGGTTTCCGCGAATATATCATCGAGCCCTCGCGCGAGCGTATCAAGGCCTTCCTGAACCTCGGCTCGATCGGTCTTGTCGCCTGCAACCGTGTCGCCGAACTCAGGGATATCAGAGATATCGATCTCGACCGCATTCTCGAGGTCTATGCCGAAAACAGCGAACACATCGTCGGCATCAAGGTGCGCGCCAGCCACGTCATCACCGGCTCCTGGGGTGTGACCCCCGTCAAGCTCGGCAAGAAGATCGCCAAGATCCTCAAAGTGCCGATGATGGTGCATGTCGGCGAGCCGCCGGCGCTCTATGATGAAGTGCTCGAAATCCTCGGTCCCGGCGACGTCGTCACCCACTGCTTCAACGGCAAGGCCGGTTCGAGCATCATGGAGGACGAGGATCTCTTCAATCTCGCCGAGCGCTGCGCTTCCGAAGGCATCCGCCTAGACATCGGCCATGGCGGCGCCTCCTTCTCCTTCAAGGTCGCCGAGGCGGCGATCGCCCGCGGCCTGTTGCCGTTTTCGATCTCGACCGACCTGCACGGTCATTCGATGAATTTTCCGGTCTGGGATCTGGCGACGACGATGTCGAAGCTGCTCAGCGTCGGCATGCCCTTCGACAAGGTGGTTGAGGCCGTCACCCATGCGCCGGCATCGGTCATCAAGCTGCCGATGGAGAACCGGCTTTCGGTCGGCGCGCAAGCGGAATTCACCGTTTTCGACCTCATCGATTCCGAGCTCGAAGCGACGGATTCCAACGGCGATCTCTCGGTCTTGAACAAGCTGTTCGAGCCGCGCTATGCGGTGATGGGCGCCGAGGCCTTCACCGCCAGCCGCTACCTGCCGCGAGCGCGCAAGCTCGTGCGGCATAGCCATGGTTATTCCTACCGGTAGGATATACGGCGCCGGATTGATCAGAAATCCGTCCGAAAGGCGTGAGGTGCTTGGTGGTTCCAGGGATTTACGACAGTAAGTCCCGCGGCTTCAAAGGGGCTGACGTCGCGTGTTGCGACCATAAACCCCTTCGAAGCGGCGATGGCGGCGATATATCCGTCCGGAGTTGGAAATCCTTTGCCGCCCGCACGAGCCCTGACGGCAAGATCGGCATAGTGTCGGGCCGCTTCCGCGTCGAATGACAACACGCGATCCTGAAACAGTTCGAGTATACCGCCGAGTGTTTCGGTTAGAGCCGTCTTGCGCCGACCGTCCGGCAGCGCGCCGATGCCAAACAGCAACTCGGCCAACGTCACACTCGACAAATACAAGGTTTCAGCGACCTGCTCGTTCAGCCATGACCGCACAGCCGAATGGGGGGTTGGTTTCATCGCCTCGGAAAGAACGTTCGTATCCAGAACGATCATTCAAACCTCAATGGCTCCGCCGGCGCCTTGTCGCGTAGCTGGTCGAGCCCTTCGAAATCATCATTGGACAGCCCTGACTGTCGACCGATTTCCGCCAAGGCATCCCCCATGCGCATACGCTGCTCGGGTTTCACCGCATTTTCCAGGATGTCACGGACCTCCGCCTCGGTGCTGCGGCCGTGTATCGCCGCCCGCAGACGCAATGCGCGATGCACCTCATCGGGCACATTTCGAACTGTCAGAATGGCCATATTCAAACTCCGAATACGCTGTCAATGACAGCAATATAGCCATTATGCAGTCATGTCGCAATCAGGAGGCGCTAGCGGTTGCGCCAGCCCATCAGTTTTTCGATCTGCTCCGCCGAATTGCGCACATGCGCGGTATAGTGGTTCTCGTCGGAGAAGGCTTTCTGCTCCGGCAGCACGATGGAAATGGTGGCGACGCAGTGGCCGTCGCGGTCGCAGATCGGTGAGGCGATGCAGGCAACCGCATAATCCGATTCGCCTGCCTGGATCGACAGGCGCGCCTCAAAGGCCTTGGCGGCGGCTTCCGATAGCGTGCTTGGATCGATCTCGGCGCGGCCGGTCGGCGACGAGCGGGCGCAGCGCTTGAACAGCTCGATGCGCTCCTGCTCCGGCAGATGGCCGACGAGCAGGCGGCCGGATGCTGTCCAGTTCAGCGGCACCCGGGTGCCGACGCGGGATGCCACCTGGAAGTGGCTCGGGCCATCGGCCATGGCAAGCACCAGCATATAATCGCCGTCGCGGCCGCAGACCTGCACGGTTTCGCCGGCCTGGCGGCAGAGATCATGCATCTCGTGGGTGGCGATGCTCATGAAATCAAGCGACCGGGCATAGGCGAGGCCATAGTGATAAAGCCGCGCACCGAGCCAGATCGAACCATCAGCCTGACGTGTCAGCATGTTCTTCTCGACCAGATCGTCGACGATGACGTAAACGGTCGAAAGCGGCGCCTTCACCGCCTTGGCGATGGCATAGACGCCGGCCGGCGATCCCGTCTCATAGAGATGATCGATCACCTGAAGCGCCCGGTCGATGCCGCTGACGCGCGCGCGGCGCGCACCCTTGCCGGCGGCTTCGTCGGCATGGCCCTCATCTTCGGAGTAAACTGCGGGTGATGTCTTTCCGTCCAATTCATGCACCTCGTTAACACTGCGATCATGTTACATTACTATGGCATAGCGGTCGCTGTGGCAAATCGCAACATCTTGTAGGTTGATCGTGCGGGCGGGTGCGCCAGCGATGGAAGCCCTGGGGAAACTCATGGATTATTCTTCAGCCACCGCCATCCCCGCAGCCCACTGATCATAAGAAGACTCGTCAGCACTTGCATCAGCGACATTGTTAGAAATGCCGCAGTCATTTCAGGTTCGTATCCGTTTCGCACGAATATCCAAGCCCACAAAACCCTACCCAAGGCATGCAGCAAAACCATCGCAACCGAGAATGGCAACAACCCCAGCTTGCCGCTGCGTATGCGCAGGCCCGTCAAGATTAACAAAGCTCCGACGAGGATTTCGATGCCAGAGCGCAAATCAAAAATTTGGGATTCTAAATAGGGGCTCAGAACATAGGAAATGCCCAGCAGAAAAGTGGGTAACCCGGCCATTCTGGTCACATAAATAGCGCTCTCTCTGTCCCTGACACGTGGCCATAAGCCATGAGGCTGCACTGATCCGTCAGTTGTCATTTCGGTGTCTCATTGGGCAATGCGTGTAATGCCTCGCCATTACAACCATGCTTGAGGTCTGTCGAGGAGGATTCTGAATTCGGGCGCGATGGCGCTCGAAATCGGACGCCGTCCCGATGGCGACGAGAACTGATGTCTCGACGTGAGGTCATTTGAATCCGAAAACGATGCAGTCGTAATCCCGCTTGGAACAACAAGCCGCAGCCTGAGTTTGACCCCGAACCCAGGAGGTCATGATGACGAATTATCCGACACCGCCTTTCCCGTCCCAGAAACAGCCCATGCCCGGTTTTACCGCACAGATGGATCCCGTTCCCGATCATGGCGAGAAAAGCTATCGCGGTTCCGACCGGTTGAAGGGTAAGCGGGCGATCATCACCGGCGGCGATAGCGGCATCGGCCGGGCGGTGGCGATCGCCTATGCCAGGGAGGGCGCCGACTTGGTGATTTCCTACCTGGACGAGGATGAGGATGCCGACGAGACGAAGCGGCTCGTCGAACAGGCCGGACGCAAGGCCGTGCTCGTCAGCGGCGATATCCAGGATCCGGCTCATTGCCGGCAGATAGTCGACACGGCGGTCAAGGAGCTCGGCGGTATCGACATTCTCGTCAACAATGCCGCGCATCAGGCAAGCTTCAAGAGCATCGACGAGATCAGCGACGAGGAGTGGGAACTGACCTTCAAGGTCAACATCCACGCGATGTTCTACCTGACCAAGGCTGCCGTCCCCCATATGAAGCCCGGCAGCGCCATCATCAATACGGCCTCGATCAACTCCGACAGTCCGAATCCGACATTGCTCGCCTATGCGACGACCAAGGGGGCGATCCAGAATTTCACCGCCGGCCTCGCCCAGCTGCTGGCCGAGAAAGGCATTCGCGCCAACGCCGTGGCGCCGGGGCCGATCTGGACGCCGCTCATTCCCTCAACGCTTCCTGAGGAAAGCGTCAGCAATTTCGGCAAGCAGGTGCCGATGAAACGGCCGGGCCAGCCGGCCGAGCTCGCAACAGCCTACGTGATGCTGGCCGATCCTTTGTCCAGCTATGTCTCCGGCACGACAATCGCGGTCACCGGCGGCAAGCCGATCCTGTGATGCAGGTCGGACGGAATTGGCGGTTCCGGGCTCGATCCGGCGGCGACATCGGCAGTGGCGGCGACGCTCAGGGCGCTTTCCGGCCACTACGACCAAGCAGCAAGGGCCGCCGCCTCTTTATGACGACAGCCCTTGTCGGGGGCAGGGAGAGATCCCCCGGTATTCAGAAAGTTGTTTCAGCCGAAGCAGGGCATCGCCGGCAGGTTGGCGCGGCTTGCGAGTGCTCCGATCATTTTGCCGACCGGCGTCGGGCGCGGTTCGCGGTTGCCGGCGGCCGTCTCCAGGAGTTGCTTGAAATCTTCAAGCTTCACGCCGTCGGCGCGCAATACCATGGCGATCAGGGGGTCGCGGAGGGCTTCGGATATCGTCAGGTCGTCTCTGGTCTTTCTCATGGCTTGTCCTCCTTTCGTGGGCGGTCGCCCGTGTTCCACTTTGCGCCGCCAAGCCCTCGGCATTGACTTTGGCGGTCTGTGGTGTTACCGGTAAGTAACAATACAGTTGTTACCGATCGGTCACATTGATGTCAAGGACTTCGTCCGCAAAAAAATCAGAAACTTCGAGTGAAATCTCCGCCGTTCTAGAAGATCGCATCCCTCCGCGGGAGCGCATCGTCTCGACCGCCTCGGAGCTTTTCCGCGAACACGGCATTCGCGGCATCGGCGTCGATGCCATCGCCGATGCGGCGTCGACCAACAAGATGACGCTTTACCGGCATTTCGGCTCGAAGGACGAGCTCGTCTGCGAGACGCTGCGCCGCGCCTCCGAAAAGGCGGATGCCATCTGGCGGGATCTCGAGGCGGCCCATCCCGGCGATCCCGGCGCCCAGCTGGACGCCTGGGTCGAGATGCGGGCGCAGTGTCTGAACGGCGAGCCCGCCGGCTGCGATCTCGCCAATGCCGCCATAGAACTCAAGGGCGAGGGCCATCCTGCCCACGAGATGATCGAGAGGCACAAGGCCGAACAGCGCGATCGTCTGGCTGCGCTCTGTTCCGCAGCCGGTGCGCGCGAACCTCAACTTCTTGCCGATACGCTGACGCTGCTGCTCGAAGGCGCGCGCGTCAGCCGCCAGGCGATGGGTGCTGCCAGCTGTTGTGGTCATTTCGCCAAGGCCTGCAGGGCGGCGATCGCCTCTTTCACCTGACCCTCCGGGGAACCTTACCGCCTCCATGCCGTTTTTCCATCACCGGAAGGCGATGTGGAGGCAGAGATGAACTACGTCTATCTCAAGCGCCTATATGCCAAACGCGCCGAGCTTGAAGCCAAGCTGGAGCTTCACGATGCGCGCTATTGTTTCGGCGAGGAAGAGGTCGATGACGGCACCGACAGCGATCTGCGTCAGCGATTGAGCGAGGTCTCCGACGAGATCGCCGCCCTGGAGAACAGAGCGGCTACTCCCTGGCGCTGAGGATCTCCATCGTCCGCTCGTCGAATTGTCCGTCATAAAAACGCGCGATCGCCCGGTGGAAGGGCGAGCCGTGATCGCTGATCGCAGCAAACAGCGTCATCGATGAGCGCAGCTTGAAGTCATCGGGCGAGCCGAGGATGTCGTGCGCCGATCGGCCCTCGACCGATAAAATCGCCTCGACGCAGCGCAGCAGCCGGCCTGAAAGAATGGGGTGGGCGAGATAGGCGGCGGCTTCCTCGGCCGAACGGATCGCATATTTTTCCGCCATCGCCGACGTGCCGAGACCTGATATCTGCGGGAAGATGAACCACATCCAGTGGGACGTCTTGCGCCCGGCCTGCAGCTCGGAGAGCGCCTGTTGGTAGATGCCGTTCTGGGCTTCGACGAAACGGTCGAGGTTAAAGTCGATATCACCGGCCATGGTTCTTTCCCTTTTCCTGCTGTCTTTGCAGCCTGGGCCAAGGGGCTCCATGCCCGGCGAACTTATCTGCCCGGCGAAGGGGCCGGGCTGTCAGCAGACCCTTTCAGCGTAGGGGCTGCTGTCGCGGCAATGGCCGTAAGCCGGATGATGCGGCGGATTATCGCCGGCGGGGGCGGCAATAGCCGATGTCGTCATCGGATCGGTATTGCCGGAAGAATATGCGGCAAAACCCGCAAAGCTCAAGACAAGCAATGCGCCGACAATGACAACGCGCTCAAAGCCCGACAGTTTCTGGGCACTGACATGTTCCGCATAATCGCGCTCACCGGCGCCGGCCGTTTCGTCCTCTTTCACGTGGACGGTCACCATATCCCGGTGACGGCTTAAAGTTTCACAATCTGCCATTCTAATTACTCCTGCAACACATGCAGAGTCGCGTCCCGAGGGTAAACCCTCACCCTCGTGCCGAATCCTACTCCAAATGCGAGCATCATGTGTGTCTTCAATCGCGGCAATTGAAGGGGCGATCTGCAAACGCAGTGTTCAAAAAATCGAACTAATGCATGCAAAATATCGTGAAGCTCTGGCTCATCGAAATGATCCGCGGTAATCCGGAGGGATATTTCGTCTGGATGGTCCCATGAGCAAATCCTTCGGCGCCATGTCGGTCGCCCAGCTTTCCGTCCTCATTCAGGGCGGCGCAGCCGATCCGGTCGATGTGGCCGAGGCCGTCTTCGACGCCATCGCGAATTACGCCGACAAGGCCGTCTTCACCATGCTGCTTGAAGACCGGGCGATGGAAGAAGCGCGCGCGTCTTCCGAACGGCTGCGGCAAGGGCGCTCGCTCGGACTGCTGGACGGTATTCCGATCGCCTGGAAAGATCTTTTCGACATCGAAGGCCGGACGACGACGGCGGGTTCGCGCGTCCTGGCAGGGGATGCGCCGGCCGAGCGGGATGCGGCCGTCGTCGCTTTGCTGAGGAATGCCGGCATGATCGCCATCGGCTGCACCAATATGAGCGAGTTCGCCTTCTCCGGCCTCGGCATCAATCCGCATTACGGCACGCCGGTCAATCCGCGAAGCGCCGACCGTCCGCGCATCCCCGGCGGCTCCTCCTCCGGCGCCGGTGTGGCCGTCGCCGCTGGACTGGTCCCGGTCGCGATGGGCACGGATACCGGCGGGTCGGTGCGTATTCCCGCCGCCCTCAACGGCATCGTCGGCTACAAGGCGACACGCGGCCGCCATGCCATGGACGGTGTCTATCCGCTGGCGAAAAGCCTGGATTCGTTGGGGCCGCTCTGCCGCACCGTCAAGGATGCGGTCTGGATCGATGCGGCGATGTGCGGCCTGACCGCGCCCGAGGTCGCTGAGCGTTCCTTGCAGGGGCTGGAATTGCTCGTGCCTGAAAACATCGTCTTCGATGGGGCCGAACCGGGTGTCGTCGTCGCCTTCGAGGCAGCCCTGGAGCGCCTTCAAAGGGCAGGTGTTCGGGTTTTGCGCATCACCATCCCCGCTTTCGACGCAATCATCGATCTGCTGACGACGTACGGCCCGCTGGTGACTGCGCAAGCCTATGCCCTTCATCAGGACCGGCTGGCGGGGCCGGAAGCGGACCGCATGGATCATCGCGTCGTCATGCGCACCCGCTTGGGAGCGAGGACGACGGCGCCGCATTACATGGCGCTTCTCGAAGCCCGCCGCCGCCTCATTGCCGATGTCGACCGCTTCGTCGGCGACCGCCTGATCGCCTTTCCGACCGTCGCGCATGTGGCGCCGCCGATCGCGCCGCTGGAACAGGATGACGAGCTCTTCTTCGCCACGAACAACAAGACGTTGCGCAATACGATGTTCGGCAATTTTCTCGACTGGTGCGGTGTGTCGGTGCCTTGCGGCACGGGCGAGGCGGGCATGCCCGTCGGCCTGCTGCTTTCGGCCACCGCCCGTCGCGACGAGGCATTGCTGGGAACGGCGCTTGCCGCGGAGGCAGTCATCCGCGGCGATTTTGACTGAGTTCGCGATTGATTTCGATTTTGTGCCACTGACTGGCGCGAGAGGAATTGGAGGAGGGAACATGCAGCATTTGCAAAACGGACGTTTCGCGGTTTCGACATGGTCGCTGCATCGCTTGCTCGGCCCGGTCCACGCCTATAGCCCCGACCCCCCCGACAAGAGCGCGGCGCCGAAGGAACCCTACGGCCCCGGCGGCGCGGCGCTGATCGACGTGCCGGCGATGCTGGCGGCGCGCGGCGTCAACCGGCTGGAAATCTGCTCCTTCCATCTGCCGAGCCTCGATGCCGCCTATATCGGCGAACTCAGCGATGCGATGGCGGCCTCGAACGTGCTGTTCCAGACGCTGCTTGTCGAGGACGGCGATCCGAGCCATGCCGGGACGGCCGAGCGCGACATCGGCTGGATGGCGGAGTGGATCGGCATCGCGGCGGCACTCGGGGCGCAGAGAATGCGCGTCATCGCCGGCAAGCAGAAGCCGAGCGAGGAAAATCTCGGCCGTGCGGCCCGCCACCTCAACTGGCTGGCCGAGAAGGCGGAAGGCAGCGGCGTGCGCATCGTCGTCGAGAACTGGTTCGACCTCTTACCGTCGCCAGTCGAAATGAACTGGCTGCTCGACCGGCTGGATGGCAAGGTCGGTCTCAACGGCGACCTCGGCAACTGGTCAGCCCCCGCCAAATATGACGGTCTGGCCGATATCATGCGGCGGGCGGAAATCTGCCACGCCAAGGCCGACTACAATGCCGGCGGCCTCGATGCGGAGGATTACCGCAAGTGCCTGGAGATGTGCGAAAGGGCCGGTTATGCCGGTCCCTTCACGCTGATCTATGATTCGCCCTTCTTCGCCGACGAATGGGACGGCATCCTGCTGCAAAAGACCTTCATCGAGGATTTTTTGCGCGAGGCTCCGGCCCGCCGGACGGCCTAGAACCGTCTGCTATTCCTGGCGCGGGAACCGCTGGCTTTCCTCCAGCACGTTCAGATCCATGTGGTTGCGCATATAGCGCTCCGATGCTTTCTGCAGCGGCTGATAGTCCCATGGATAATAGGCGCCGTTGCGCAGCGCCGCGTAGACCACCCAGCGGCGGGCCTGGCTTTCGCGCACGGCCGCGTCGAAAGCGGCAAGGTTCCAGCGCCGGCCCGCCTGTTCGATGAGCCGCGCCAGCGTCTCGGCATGCGCCGGATTTCCCGTGAGATCGTCGAGCTCCTGCGGATCGGCCTCAAGATCGAACAGCATCGGCGGGTCCTTCTCGCAGAGCGAGAGCTTGTAGCGCCCGTCCCTGAGGCAGACGAGCGGCGCTTCCGAGCCTTCCGCGGCATATTCCATCGGTACCGGGCCACGGCTGCCGGTGCCCTTCGCAAGGGCTGCAAGATCTTGGCCTTCGGTCCATGGCTTCAATGACGCGATATCGATTCCGGCAAGCCCGGCAAGCGTCGGCGTTACGTCAAGGGTGGAGACGGGCTGATCGATGCGCTTCGGCGTCCAGCCGGGGGCTGAGATCATCAGCGGCACCCGCGCCGAACCTTCGAAGAAGTTCATCTTGAACCAGAGGCCGCGATCGCCAAGCATGTCGCCGTGGTCGGACACGAAGAGGATGATGGTGTTCTCGGCCATGCGGCTGCGTTCCAGGGCGCCGAGAAGCTCGCCGATCTTTTCGTCGACATAGGAGATATTGGCGAAATAGCCGCGTCTTGCCCGCCTGATCTGCTCGCCGCTGATGTCGAACGCATCGTGCTCGCAGGCTTTCATCAGGCGCTGAGAATGAGGATCCTGCCGCTCGAAGGGGATCGCCGCGACCGCCGGGTCGAGTGCCGGGCAGTCCTCATAGAGATCCCAGAATTTGCGGCGCGCGACATAGGGGTCGTGCGGATGGGTGAAGCTGACGGTCAGACACCAGGGGCGTTCGTCGTGACCGCGCGAGAGATCGAAGAGCTTGCGGGTGGCGTGATAGGCGACCTCGTCGTCATATTCCATCTGATTGGTGATCTCGGCAATGCCGGCGCCGGTGACCGAACCGAGATTGTGGTACCACCAGTCGATGCGCTCGCCGGGCTTGGTATAATCAGGTGTCCAGCCGAAATCGGCCGGATAGATGTCCGTCGTCAGCCGTTCCTCGAAACCGTGAAGCTGGTCGGGGCCGACGAAATGCATCTTGCCCGACAGCGCCGTCTGGTATCCGGCCGCGCGTAGATGGTGCGCATAGGTCGGAATGTCGGAGGCAAATTCAGCCGCGTTGTCATAGACGCGCGTCCGGCTCGGCAACTGTCCCGACATGAAGGACGCCCGTGCCGGCGCGCAGAGCGGGCTTGCCGTATAGCTATTGGCGAAACGCACAGAGCGGCTTGCCAGTGATTTCAGATGCGGCGCGTGAAGAAAATCGGCGGGACCATCGGGAAAGAAGGTTCCGTTCAACTGGTCCACCATCAGGATGAGGATGTTCGGGCGTGCCATGTCGTTCCTCCTTTTTGCTATTTGATGATTTTATTGAAGCGCCTAATATGACGGCTGTAAAGACAGCTTTTTTCGATGGCTGCTCAAAGGTATTTTTATGTCAGATCACCCACCTGAGCTTGGATGGATGCGGCTGTTCGTCGAGGTCGCGCGGCTCGGGAGCTTTTCGGCGGCTGCAACGCTTCTCGGGCTGACCCAGCCGGCCGTCAGCTACCAGATCCGCCGGCTGGAACAGCAGTTCGGCGTCAGCCTGCTGCGCCGCCAGCATCGTGGCGTCGAATTGACCGCCGAAGGCGAGCGGCTTCTGGACATCGCCGCCAGGGCGGTCGGCGATATCGATGCGCTCGCCCGCAGTTTTCGCCTCGAAGCCCAGAGGCCGATCGTCAGGCTCAGAACCGACTATGCTTTCTCGGCGCTTTGGCTGATCCCGCGCATGGATGGCTTTCGCCTGCTGCACCCGGAAACGGACATACAGATCGTCGCGACGCAGAGGCTTGCGGTCGGGTTTCGCGACGAGGCCGACGTCGCGGTCGTGTTCGGGACGCGGGCGGAATTCGGTGCCGTGGGCACGCTTCTGCTGCCGGAGAGGGTCGTGCCCGTCTGCACGCGGGGGTTCCTCGATCGCAACGGACCCTTCGACGATCCAGGACAATTGGCCGGAGCGAGGCTGATCCATCTCGACGCGCCGCTGCCATCGCCCTGGTTCGACTGGCGCACATATTTTGGTGAATTCTCCGTCCTGCGCGGCGCCCACGCCGACCGCGGTGATATCAGCTTCAACACCTATTCGTTGGTCGTTCAGGCGGCGCTGAGCGAGCAGGGCGTGGCGCTCGGCTGGATGGGGCTCGTCGACACGCTCCTTTCGGCGGGCATGCTGCTGGAAGCCGGCCCGTCGCTGGAGGCGCGAGACCGCGGTTACTGGCTGGTGCCTCCGCGATCTCCGAACGTCCACAGCGAGAGGCTCAGCACCTGGCTGTCGGATGAGGTGGAGAAGAATGATTAGCAGCGGTTGCATTTCTCTTCGGAAGAAGCCTTGTCATCGGCGATGGCGATCGACATTGTGGGCCGAATCCATAGCGGAGGTGACTGAAGCATGCGAACCATCGGATATGTCGTCGGCCTGCTTATGGTCGTGTTCGGCTTGATCTGGATCGGGCAGGGAAGCGGCTATTTTCCCTATCCGGCATCGAGTTTCATGATTGCCCAAAAGATCTGGATGCTCTGGGGCGCCATTCTGGCGGCGGCGGGCATCGTCGTGATGGTCAGCATCTCGCGGCTTCGCCGCAGAGGATGAATTGCTGCTGCCGATTGGCGGCAACCCGGCCGCTGGCGGCCTGTCGAAATGAGGAGAATGGCATGAGCGCAGCTGAAATCGACGGTTTTGCCGACCGTATCAGGAAGCACCAGGCCGGTATGATCTCGGCCTGGGTCGGCATCCCCGACGCGATGCTCGTCAATCATCTGGCGCAGGAAGCTTTCGACGCCGTCGTGCTCGATATGCAGCATGGCATGTGGGATATGCAGTCGGCGGCAAATGCCGTTGCTCAGGCCCGTCTTGCCGGCAAACCGGCCATCGCGCGCATTCCGGTCGGCGATTTCGCCTCCGCCTCGCGGCTGCTCGATGCTGGGGCCTCCGGCATCATCGCGCCGATGATCAATTCCGCCGAGGATGCGCGAGCCCTGGTCCGGACGACGAAATATCCGCCCCTCGGCGAGCGCAGCTGGGGACCGTCCCTGGCGTTGAACCATAGCGGCTTGTCGCCGGACGCCTATCTGAAGACTGCCAACGAGCTCACCGTCGCCATCGCCATGATCGAGACCCGCGCCGCGCTCGATGCTATCGACGGCATTCTTGGCGTAACCGGTATCGACGGTATTTTCGTCGGCCCCGCCGACCTTTCGATCGCCCTGTCGAACGGCGATCAGGTGGCGCCGAATGCGGCCGAGATCGACAGCGCCATGCAGCACGCGGTTGCGCGCTGCCGCGCCCACGGCAAATTCGCCTGCGCCTATGCCGGCGATGGCGAGCGGGCCGGCGAGCTGTTGAAGTTCGGCTTTGATCTGGTCATCGCCGGCGCCGAGACCATACAGCTGCGCGCCGGCGCCCGCCGCGCCATCAATGCCGCCCGCAGGATCGCCTCCGGCAGCTGATCTTCGTCAGCGGGCCGGCTTGATCGCCAGCCAGATGACGTGGCGGGCGCCGCCGCGTTTGCCGTTGGCGCGGGTGTTGACCGCTTCGACGGAAAAGCCGCTGTCCCTGAGGCGGCGGGTGAAATCAGGATCCGGCCCGGATGACCAGACGGCAAGCACGCCGCCGGGGCGCAGCGCGTCGCGGGCGGCGCGCAGGCCGGCGAAATCGTAGAGCCGGTCGTTGGATTTGCGGGTCAGCCCATCCGGTCCATTGTCGACGTCGAGCAGGATCGCGTCATAGGCGCTCTTGCCGGCGCGGATCGCCTCGCCGACATCGCCCTGATGGATGCCGACGCGGGGATCGTCGAGGCAGCCCTTGAACACCTCGGCCATCGGCCCGCGCGCCCAGGTGACGACGGCCGGCACCAGTTCGGCGACGGTGACGCCGGCATCATCGGGAAGGACGGTAAGAGCGGCGCGCAGGGTGAAACCCATGCCGAGCCCGCCGATCAGCACCCTCGGCTTCGCATGCGTTTTGATCCGCTCCCAGGAGAGGGTCGCCAGCGCCTCTTCCGAGCCGCTGAGGCGGCTGTTCATCAGCTCGTTGGCGCCGAGCATGATCGAGAACTCGCTGCCGCGCTGCTTCAGGCGCAACTCGCCGCCTTCGCCGGGAATGGTCGCGGAATCGAGTTGAATCCAGGGCAGCATGACAGTTTCGCCTCAAATGAAGAAAGGCTCCCCTAGCACAGGGAGACGAGCGAAACCAGCAAACCGGCGTCAGATCATTCGCATGAAATGACCCGGCTCCGCTTCGACGACATCGTCCTGCGGGGCGGCCGAACGGCGGCGGATATCCTCGACCTCGTCGGGCCTCAGCCGCGCCTTCGGATCTTCGAAACGGACGTCTGGATCGGGCACGGCCGAGAGCAGCAGCCTGGTATAGGGATGCAGCGGATTGTCGATCACTCGGGCGGTGCTGCCCCATTCGACGATCTGGCCGGCATACATCACGGCGATGTCCTCGGCGACATAACGGGCGGTGGCGATATCATGGGTGATGTAGAGCAGGCCGAGATTCATCTCCCGCTTCATCTCGTTCAAAAGGTTGAGCACGCCGAGGCGCACCGAGACGTCGAGCATCGAGGTCGGTTCGTCCGCGACGATCACCTCCGGCTTGACGGCAAGGGCGCGGGCGATGTTGACGCGCTGGCGCTGGCCGCCGGAGAGTTCATGCGGATATTTCGGCGCGACGAGATCGGGATCGAGCCTGACGCGCTCCAACAGTTCGCGGATGGTGGCGTCGATATCAGTCCCCTTGATATCAGGGCGATGCAGCTTCAGCGGGCGTCGAAGATGGTGAGCGATGGTGTGGGCGGGATTCAGCGAGGCGAACGGATCCTGGAAGATCATCTGCACCGAGCGGCGGTAGCGGGCGATTTCGGCGGAATTCGCCGTTTCGACCGGCCGGCCTTTGTAGAGGACGCGGCCAGATGTCGGCAGATATTCGCGCATCGCCATGCGGGCACAAGTGGTCTTGCCGCTGCCGGATTCGCCGACGAGCGCCAGCGCCCGGCCAGCGCGCAGCGAAAAGGAGATCGAGCGGGCAGCATGAACGGCGGACGCGCCGTGGCCGAAGGTCTTTGTCACCGTGTCGAGCGCAAGGATGGCCTCGCTCATAGCCGTACGCCTCCATGAAGCGAGGGGAAGGAGGCCCAGAGCTTCTTCGTATAGTCGTGCGCCGGCGTCCGGTAGATCGCCTCGGCGCTGTTCTGCTCCACCAGCCTACCGGACAGCATAATGCCGATGCGGTCGCAGAACTGCACCATCAGCCCGAGATCGTGGGTGATGAACAGCACGGAGAAGCCGAAGCGGCGGCGCAATTCGTTGATCCGCTGCAGGATTTCGCGCTGGACGACGACGTCGAGCGCGGTCGTCGGCTCGTCCATGACGACGAGTTTCGGATCGAGCGCCATGCAGATGGCGATGACGATGCGCTGGCGCATGCCGCCGGAAAACTGATGCGGATAATCGCGCATGCGATCCGGCGCGATGTCGACGAGCGTCAGCATCTCGGCGGTCCGCTCGCGGGCTTGCGTGCGGCTCATGCCTTTATGGGTGCGCAGCAGGTCGTAGAATTGCGCCTCGATGCGCAGCACCGGGTTCAGCGAATTCATGGCGCTCTGGAAAACCATGGCGACCTCGCCCCAGCGGAAGGCGGCAAGCGCCCGCTGGTCGAGATCGAGTACGTCGCGGCCGTCGAGCAGGATGCGGCTCTCCTTGCGGATCAGCGCCGGCGGCTTGTGCAGGCGGCTGATGGCGAAGGCGATGGTGCTCTTGCCGCAACCGGATTCGCCTGCAAGGCCGAAGACCTCGCCGGGCGCGACGTCGAAATTGACGTCGTCGACGGCGCGGAAATCCTTCTCTTCGCCGATATAATCGATGGTGAGGTTCCTCACCGAAAGCAGCGGTTGCGTCACAGGCGGCCCTCCCCGGAACGGACGAGCAGCGACCAGCGCTTCAGATGATTGCCGGTGCGCAGCCGCGGATTGGCGATCTCGTCGACGGCGAAATTCAGGAGCGACATGCCGATGCCGAGGAGGGCGAGCGCGAAGCAGGGGGTGAGAATATCCCACCAGGCGCCGACCGAAAGGGCCGAAGCCTTCTGCGCGTTGTAGAGCATGGTGCCCCAGGAGATCGCCCGGGGATCGCCGAGGCCGAGGAATTCCAGCGTCGCCTCGGTGATGATCGCGAAGATGACGCTGCCGATGAAATTGATGCCGACGATGGAGATCACATTGGGGAAGATCTCGAATGTCATGATCCGCCATTGCGGCTCGCCCATCATCTCGGCGGATTTGACGAAATCCTTCTGCTTGACCGAGAGCGTCTCGGCGCGGGTGACGCGGGCGCCCCAGGCCCAGGAGGTGGCACCGAGGATCAGGGCGATGACGACGGGGCTTGCCTGGCCGATGAAGGCGGCGAGCACCAGCAGCAGCGGCAGGTTGGGAACGACCAGCACCATATTGGTGAAGAAGCTGATGACCTCGTCGGTCTTGCCGCCGCGATAGCCGGAAATGATGCCGAGCGCGGTGCCGACAAGGGTGATCAGCAGGCCGGCGCCGAAGCCGACGGCCAGCGAGGTGCGGGCGCCGTAGATCAGCCGGGCAAAGACGTCCTGGCCGATGCGGGTCGTGCCGAGGATATGGTCGAGCGACGGCGGCTGGTGCGGCCGCCCGGTGCGGGCGGCGGGGTCGTATTGGGTCAGCAGCGGCGCTGCGATCGCGACGATGACGATGAAAGCGATGATGACGAGGCCGGTGAGCGCCTTGCGGTTTCGAAGCAGGGTCTTCATCTCACGCTCCCTTCAGCCGCGGGTCGAGCATGACATAGCTGACGTCGACGATGAAATTGGCGATCAGCATGGTGGCGGTCATGATCAGCAGCTGGCCCTGGATGACCGGATAATCGCGGGCGAGGATCGCCTGGTAGAGAATGTTGCCGAGGCCGGGATAGTTGTAGACGACCTCGGTCACCAGCGAGCCGCCGAGGATGGTGCCGATGGCGATGGCAAGGCTGGAAACGGTCGGCAGCAGGGCGTTGCGCGCCGCATACCAGAGCATCACATGCCGGTCGGACAGGCCCTTGGCGCGGGCCATGACGATATAATCCTCACCGAGCAGGTTGATCATGTTGTTGCGCATGGTGACGGTGAAGCCGCCGATCAGCACGGTGCAGAGGGTCACCATCGGCAGGATGCCGTGATAGGCGACGCTGCCGAGATACTGCAGGCTGAAGGCCGGATCGAGCGAGGGATCGGCGGCATAGCCGTTCGGGAACCAGCCGAGGGTGAAACCGAAGATGAAAAGCACGATCAGCGAGGTGACGACGGCCGGCACCGAGGTGGCGAAGATCGCACCGACGGAGACGACGACATCGAACCTGCTGCCGCGGCGCCAGGCGGCAAGGATGCCGAGCAAGGTGCCGAGCGCAAAGCTGACGATCGTCGCCGTCCCCATCAGGGCGACGGTCCAGACCAGGGCATGGCCGAGCACCGAGGTGACCGGCAGCGGGAAATACTTGATCGAGCGGCCGAGATCGCCCGTGAAGATGCTGCCGAGATAGGTGAGATATTGCTGCCAGAGCGGCCCATCGACGAAGCCGAAGGTGAGCTTCAGCGCCTGCAGGCTTTCCGGCGGCAATTCGGTGCCGGCGCTCGAAAACATGATCTGCACGGGATCGCCCGGCATCAGCCGCGGCAGGAAGAAATTGATCGTCGCTGCCGCGATGAAGGCTGCCATGTAGAAGACGAGGCGGCGAAGCAGGAAAGCCATGGGAACTCCGTCGTGGCGGGAGCGGCGTTGAACGCCACCGCTCCCGGGATCAATGCCTTTACTTGGCTGGCTCGAGCGCGAGCAGGTTCAAGAGGCGTGCCGGGTTCGTCCGCGAGATCGACGGATTGACGAAGGGATTTTCCTTGGTCGACCAGCCGGTGAAGCGCTTGGTGTTGTACTGATACCAGTTCGGATTGTTGAACACCGGAATCATCGGCATGTTTTCGGCGACGATGCGTTGCGCCTTGTTCATCGTTTCCTTCTGCTTGGCGAGATCCGCGGTATGGGTGAACTCGGTGACGAGTTTCTCGACCTCAGGATTGAACCAGCGCTGCGCGGTAAAGCGGGTCTTGCCCTTGTCCGAAGCGCTGAAGGCGCGCTTGTAGGGGTAGTAGGGCGAGGCCGAAGCCGGCAGGCTGTTGATCGCCGCATCGAAGCTGCCGTTGATGAGGTTGCCGGTCCAGACGGCTTCTTCGGGCGTTTCGATCTTGGCATCGATGCCGACCGCCTGCATGCCTTCGACGGCGATGTTGACAGTATCGACCCAGTCGGTCCAGGAGTTCGGGACAATGATCGAGAAGGAGATCTTGCTGCCGTCGGGATTGTCGCGGAAGCCGTCGCCGTCCTTGTCCTTGTAGCCGGCCTCGTCGAGCAGCGCCTTGGCGGCGTCGGCGTCATAGGTGGCGAACTTGCCGAAATCGGCCTTGACCGACGGATCCGCCCAGCTCTTGTAAAGCTCGCCCATCAGGCCGGGATCTTCGTTCAGCGTCGGGTAGCCATAGCCGGCGACGTCGATCATCGTCTTGCGGTCGAGCGCCATCGACACGGCACGGCGGAATTTCAGGTCGTTGAAGGCCTTCTTGTTGTTCTCGTTCGCGGTTTCCAGGTTGAACAGGAAGGCGACCATGCTGCTCGGCGAATACCAGTAGTGGAAATGCGCCGGGTCCTTGGAGACATAGACATTGTCGATATCGGGAATGAAGGAGACGCCCCAGTCGAGCGTGCCGTCGGCCGTTGCCGTCAGCATCTGATTGTTGTCGGCAAGCTGCGGGAAACGGATGCAATCGACCTTCAGATGCGCGTTGTCCCAATAGTGCGGGTTGCGGCACTGGTCGTAGGTCTGGCCGGTGAAACGCGGGACCTCGGTCAACGGGCCGCTGCCGACCGGGTTTTCGTTGGCGAAGGTGACTGGGTCGGCGACATCCTTCCAGACATGTTCGGGGACGATCGGCAGCTGCGAGATCTGCTCGGCGGCGAGCGAACTCGGATTGGCGAGCGTGAAGCGCACGGTCTGGGCATCGACGGCCTGGACGTCGGTAACGAAGGTCCAGATGCTGACGAAATCGAGCGCCGGGAATTTCTTCAGGTAGTCATAGGTGAACTTGACGTCGGCTGAGGTCAACGGCTTGCCGTCCGACCATTTCAGGTTCGGACGCAGCTTGAACTCGATGCTCTTCAGGTCGTCGGAAAGCTTGAAGCTTTCGGCCAGACGGTAGACCGGCTTGTTGCTGTCGAAGCGATTGAAAATAACAAGCGGCTCATAGATGAAATCGAGCGTCGACTGGCGCGCCGAGGTCTGGTTGAACGGGTTGAAGTTGCGAACCCAGGTCGTCGCCGGTTCGATATTGGCCGTCAGGATCGTCTGCGCCATGGCAGATCCCGAAAGCAGCGTCAGCCCGGCGGCGGCAAGAAGATATTTTTTCATGTTTTATTCCCCTTCTTTTATACGGTGAGAGTTGGCGCGCCAGTCAGGAGACCAGCGCGCTTGCAAATATGTCTTCGACCTCGGCATGGGCGGCCCGATAGTCGATCTTGAGATTGCCGAGACGGGCCTTGCCGGCGGCGATCCGCTGCAGTGCGGCGTCGGTCAACGGGCGCGCCGCCTTGGCGGCTGCTTCGCTTTCCCTGATATCGCCATGGCTGTGGAGCGCGATGTCGAAGCCGGCGTCGAGCACCTGTTTGACGCGTTCCGGCAGGGTACCGGAGAGCGATTCCATGAAGATGCAGTCGGAGATCAGCACGCCCCCGTAACCCAAGTCCTTGCGGATGACGTCGTGCATGATCGGTGAGACGGAGGCCGGCAATTCCCTGTCGTAGGCGGAGTAGACGACATGGGCGACCATGGCCCAGGGTGTGTCCTTCAATGCGACGAAGGGTTTGAAATCCGTCGTGGTCAGCGTTTCTCGGCTGGCGTCGACGACCGGCCGCTCCTTGTGGGAGTCGAGCGTCGCCCGGCCATGGCCGGGAATATGCTTCATCACAGGCATGTTGCCGGTCTCGAGCAGGCCGTCGACCACCTCGCGGCCGAGGGCGGCGATGACATCGGGATCCGGGCCGAAGGAGCGGGCGCCGATGACCGCGCTCGTCGTCTCGAAGACGAGGTCGAGAACGGGCGAGCAGCCGCTCGAAAGGCCGAGTTCCGTCATCATCGCGCCCATGGCCTGGGAGGAAAGGCGCAATGCTTTTCTGCCGAGATCGAAATCGCGGCGCGCGAGCTCGGCGAACTGGCCGGAGCTGCGGAAGAGCGGCCAGGGACCAGCATCGAGGTGCTGGACGCGGCCGCCCTCCTGGTCGGTGAAGACGGGGGCGTCGTCGCGGCCGACGGCTTCGCGAAAGCGTTCGATCAGCCGCTTCGTCTGCTCCGGCTCGCGCTGATTGCGCCGGCCGACGAAGAGGCCGAGCGGATTGGTCTCGCGAAGCAGCGCGAATTCCTCATCCGAAAGAACCGGATTGGGAAGGCCGACGAAAAGGGCGAGTGGGGTCGAGGACAAGTCTAGTGCTCCGGTATCAGATGGTCATTTCGGCATGCTTCTCAGCATGCCTTCGTAAATGCCCTTGTCGGGGGCCTGGATGGTGATGGCGCCTGCGGTCCTGGCGTAAAAATCGACCGGACCGGCATCGCCGATGAAGGCATAGGCATGGCCGAGCCTCTTCATCGTCTCAAGACAGGCGGAAAACAGCGCGAGCCCGATGCCCTTGCCGCGGGCTTGCGGGTCAACGCCGGTCGGGCCGAAGAAGCCGCGCGCCGTCGTGTCGTAGCAGGCAAAGCCTTGAAGCGTTCCGCCTTCGATCGCGATCAGGCAGGCGACCGGCTGGCGGGAGAAGGCGACCGAGACCTCGCTTGCCCAGTTCTCGCTGAAGTGTTCGCGAACCCAGTTGACGACGAGATGCAGCTCCGGGGGGAGGGCCGGGCGGATGGAGGCGCCGACATCATCGGCTTTCTGTTTCAGGTCGGCGAGCCGCGCGGAATATAGGCTCACAAGCAGGTCTGGCACCTGTCATTCCTCCTCTTATTCCGTTATTGCGGAACATATCCCCTTTTAATGTCATAGACTTGGCCATCTCACCCGTCTTGTCAACAGGCTATTTCAAATCGCGCCTCGCGGCCGTCGACCCGCGGCCGCGGTTTCAATGCAAGGTGGCGCAATGCAAAAACGGCCCGGGAGGCGGGGCCGTTTTCCATCGTGGTCGCGATGTCTCCGTCTCTGTGAAGGGACCCTATTCGGCGTCTTTCCAAAGCGCATGAAAATGCTGCACCGGCCCGTGGCCTGAGCCGACGGTAAGGTGTCCGGCCGCCGCGACCGCGCCGGCAAGGTAATCCTTGGCGATGGCGACCGCTTCTCGCGCCGAGGCGCCCTTGGCAAGCTCGGCCGCCAGCGCGCTCGACAGCGTGCAGCCGGTGCCGTGCGTGTTCTTGGTCGGCACCCGCTGGGCTTCGAACCAGTGCAGGCCATCGGCGGCGGCCAGCACGTCGGGGCTCTCGTCGCTGTCGAGATGGCCGCCCTTGACCAGCACCGCGGCCGGGCCGAGGGCGCGCAGCCGTTCGGCCTGCACCGCCATCTCAGCCCGGTTCGTCGCGACCGGCTGGTGCAGCAGCGCGGCGGCCTCCGGCAGGTTCGGGGTCAGCAGCGTGGCAAGCGGTAGTAGCCGGAGGGTCAGCACGTCGACCGCTTCGGGCGCGAGCAGGGCGGCCCCGCCTTTGGCGATCATGACCGGATCGAGGACGACTGGAATGCCGCGTCCGTTGGCCGTTGCTGCGGCCAGAGCTTTAGAAAGTGCGGCGGCGACGGCGTCGGCGATGGCGGCATTGGCGATCATGCCGATCTTGACGGCATCGACGCGCACATCGGCAAAGACGGCATCGACCTGGTCGGCGACGAATGGAGGCGGGACCAGATGCACGCCGGTGACGCCCTGGGTGTTCTGCGCCGTCAGTGCGGTCAGCACCGCCATGCCGTAGACGCCGCGGGCGGAAAAGGCCTTGAGATCGGCCTGGATGCCGGCGCCGCCAGAAGGATCGGAACCGGCGATGGAGAGGACGTTGCGGATCATGCGGGGACCTTTCGGATTTCTGCGGCTATGCGGCGCGTGGCGGCTTCCGGATCCGGCGTGCCGCAGATGGCGGAGACGACGGCAAGCCCTCTGGCGCCGGCAGCAAACACTTCGGCGACATGGTCAGCCTTGAGGCCGCCGATGGCAACGGATGGCACCGGCGAAGCCTTCACCAGCCTGGCAAGCCCGTCAAAGCCGATCGGCTGCTTGTGGTCGGCCTTGGTCGGCGTCGCAAACACCGGTCCGACGCCGGCATAATCGACGAGATCGGCATCGACGGCGGCGGCGAGCGCCTCGGTCTCGACCGAGAGACCGAGGATCATCTCGGGGCCGATCATGCTCCGCGCGGTGAGCGCGTTCATATCCTCCTGGCCGATATGCAGGCCGTCTGCGCCGATGGCGATGGCAGCCTCGACATCGTCATTGACGACGAGGAGCGCGCCGGTGCCAACGAGCGCCTGCTTCAAGGCATGGCCGGTCTCGATCATGCGTGCCGTGCCGGCCTGTTTGTCGCGCAGCTGCACCATCGTCGCGCCGCCGGCAACGGCAAGGCGGGCGGTCTCGACCATGCCGGTCCCGGCGCAGAGATCGGGGTCGAGGACGAGATAGAGCGAAAGGTCGAAAGTCTTCATGCAGCCGATATCCTTGCCCTGGCATCGAGCGTTTCACCGTCGAGCGCGGCCAGCGCATCGAGGAAACGCCAGGAAAAGGAACCGGGGCCGGCCGCTCCGAGTGCGGCATCCTCGCCGGCAACCGCGAAGGTTGCGAGTGCTGCGACCGTCGCGCCGAACGTATCCTCGGGCACTGCGGCGGCGAAGGCGCCGACCAGGCAGGTGAGCGAGCAGCCGAGCGCGGTGACCTGCGGCATCAGGACAGATCCGCCTTTGATGCGCACCGCCCGGGCGCCATCGGTCACGAAATCGACCGCGCCGGTGACGGCGACGATGGCCTGTTGCCGCTCCGCAAGCCGACGGGCCGAACCCTCCGCCTGCTCGACGGGATCGCGGCTGTCGACGCCCTGGCCGCGGCTCTCTCCGCCGGCAAGCGCGATGATCTCGGAAGCGTTGCCGCGGATGATCGTCGGCGTGAGCGCTAGGAGATCGGCGACCGCATTGCGGCGGAAAGCCGTAGCATAATGGGCGACCGGATCGAGCACCCAGGGCTTGCCTGATGACGCCGTCGCCTTCGCCGCCGCCAGCATGCCTTCGATCCACTGCGTCGACAGCGTGCCGATATTGACGGTCAGCGCGCTCGCGATCCCGGCGAATTCCCCGGCTTCCTCAGGCGCATGCACCATGGCCGGTGAGGCGCCTGACGCAAGCAGGACATTGGCGGCGATGTTCATGGCGACGTAATTGGTGATGCAGTGAACGAGCGGCGGCTTCTCCCGCATCGCCTTCAGCATGGCTCCCGAGGTGATCTTGCTCTGCATGGCGCCCCTTTCTGGCGGGGCGGGCGCGGGGCGGCGTCTACTTCGTTGCCCCGAGCGACTCCCTCCGCCGGCATTATCCGGTTCAGGTTCGAAGGGTTCTTCTCAGCCCGTCTGTCGACGAACGCCCCTGTCTCTCATCGCCCTCTTTTTCGCAGAGAAGGGCGCGGCTGTCATCCCGAAAATGACGTTCGCGGCTGAGGGCGACTGAGCCATGATTAGGGGCGGATGATCAGCGGATCTTGCCAGCCGGGGAGCCCAATGATTCGGGTGGCGACAGCAGCATTGCGCGAAGGCGTCTCGGAACGCCCGACCTTTGCCTCCCCTTTTGGTCAGGAATAACAGCGGCAACCATGGGTGCAATTCAGATGAAATACACCTTTATATTTGATGGTGACGCAATACCCGCGTGATCTGTCGCAGTTTCAGTGTTTATTCGGGGAAGGGTGTGACGGGTGGCCAACAAATCTTCTTGGAAGATGAGGCACTCTTCTGATTGCAGGTTTTCTTAATTTCAAATTGTATTATTTTATTCGCCCTTCGCGTTTGCCTATCCGTATTTTCAATGCAGGCGCGCATTTGGACAGCTCCGCGTAAGTTGAATGGTGTCTCATTGTTTTCGTTATTTCAGTACTGTCGAGTCTCGGATTTGCCGGTAAATTTCTGTCAAGAGTCCGGCGAATGCAGGACTTGGCTAATGGAAACGCGCCGTAAATATCTAACCGAAACTTTACCGTTCTGACACGTTCAGGTTGACGGTGAGCGCGATTGTAGCGATATGGCACTGCACGCAAATAAAATCCTCCTGAAGTTGTATTTTTTGATGGGCAAGTTTTCGATAAACCACATGAAGGGAGGTCTCCGGACCGTCGCCTCCCTCCTGATATTCCTCGGTTGTTCCAGCCCGTCCCTTTCGCAATCTCCTGATGCGGTGGTTCAAGGCCAGGCGCCGGCCATCAAATCGCAGAAATTCGACGACTGGTACTATCGCTGCACGGGCTCCGGCGACACGGCAGCCTGCGAAGTCGCGCAGGTGGCGCAAGTCGCCAAGGACGGCAAGAACGTCAATGTCCTGACCTTGGCGATCGCCGCCGCGCCGGCCGCTTCTCAGGGCAAGAGCAAGGGCAAGCCGCGGCTGATGCTGACCGCCCTTCTGCCGCTCAACGTCTTCCTGCCGTCCGGCTTGGCGATCAAGGCGGACGGCAAGCCCCTCGAAAAACTCGATTATCGCAATTGCAACGAGGCCGGATGCTGGGCGCAGCAGGCCCTGGATGCGAAGACGACGGCCGCGCTGCGCAAGGGCTCGACCGCCGAAGGGCTGGTGCGGCTGATGAACGGCCAGGACGTCAATATCCGCTTTTCGCTCAAAGGGCTGAGCCCGGCCCTCGACGAACTCCAATCCACTGCCGCGAAGTAGCCGAATTTCACCATGACCACAGAAATTCGATACTGCCTGCTCGCCGGCGCCGTCCTCGTGACGGCTGTCGCACCTGCTTATGCGCAATCGCCGGCCGATGATTTCAACCGCCGTCAGGAGCAACAGTCGCAGACGCAGCGGCTGGATGCCCTGCGGCGCGCGACACCGAGCGGCGGCGCGGATGCAGAAAGCGGAGCCTTGCCCGCCAGCCAGGCGACCGGCGCCTGTTTCGACATTACCCACGTGGAAATCGACGGGGCGAACCTGCTGTCGGCGGCAGAGATCGGCAAGGTGACGGCGCCTTACGGCAACCGCTGCGTCGGGCTTGCCGAGATCAATGCGGTGCTCAGGGATGTCACCCATCTCTATATCGACCACGGCTATGTGACCTCGCGGGCCTATGTGCCGCAGCAGGATATCCGCAAGACCAGGATACTGCGCCTGCTGGTCGTCGAAGGCACGCTGTCGGACATCTATCTCAACGGCAAGACAGTGGCGGGCAACGCTTCGCTGGCGAGCGCCTTTCCCGGCCTGATCGGCCGGGTCGTCAATATCCGCGACATCGAGCAGGGGCTCGACCAGATGAACCGGCTGCAGGCCAACGACGCCAAGTCGGCCATGCTGCCCGGCCCCAAGGACGGAACGTCCATCCTCAATATCGAAAACCGTCCGGGCCGGCCATGGCATGTCTCGCTCGGCAACAACAATATGGGGCAGGAGAGCACCGGCCTTTCCCGCAGCTCGGCATCGCTCGGCTACGACGATCTGCTCGGCATCAACGACCAGTGGAATTTCTCATACGAGCACAGCGGTCCGGACTATCCCTCGGAGAATGACGGAAACGGCTATGGCAACAGCTATTCCGGCAGCGTCAGCGTCCCTTACGGTTATTCCACCGTTTCGCTGAACGGCTCCTGGTACCAATATGAAAGCGCCGTCGAAGGAAACTTCAGCACGCTCGAAACCTCCGGCAATTCGGGGCAGGCCGGCGTCGGCATCGATCGCGTCGTCATGCGCGACAAGGATTCGATCACGACGGTCCGCAGCAGCCTCACCTACAAGCAGACGAACAACTTCCTGCTCGGCAACCTGATCGAGGTCGGCAGCCGCCGCTATACGGTCGGCGAGATCGGCATTTCCCATTCCCGGCGGATGTTCGGCGGTATCTGGGTCTTTGATGCCAGCTACGACAGGGGGCTCGGTCTTTTCGATGCCGTCAAGGCAGGAGAGCCCGGCGCGGGCGATGCCGATCCGCGATTTTCGAAATTCAACGCCACCATCACCGTCACGCAGCCCTTCCAGGCCATCGGCCGCCAGTTCGAGCTGACGTCGCTCGTCAGCGGCCAATATTCCCCGGATAATCTTCTCGGCGCCGAGCAGATGTCCCTCGGCAGCTACAGCAATGTCCGCGGCACCCGCGAAAGCGTGCTCTTCGGCAATAATGGCGTGTTCAGCCACAACGAGATCGTCTGGAGAACGAAATCCAACGAAAGCGGCGGCGGCGCCGCCAAGGCGTTCGGCGAACTGCGCCCCTATCTCGGCTTCGACTACGGCCACGTCTACGCGCAAAAGCGCTTCGACATGACAGGCGGCGATCTTGCCGGCTGGACGGCCGGGATCCGCGCCGTCGGCGGCACGATCAGCGCCGACCTCGGCTATTCCGACATCCTTGCCAGCAGCGTCGACCATGTCGACGGCGGGCTCTTTTATTTCAGCGCATCTGCGCATTGGTAACGAAAGCAAGACAATGACCACCCACGACACTTCGACGATCAAGCGCGGCAAAAGCCTTTCGCGGCCGACGGCGCTGATCCTTTCCCTTTCCATCGCTCTTGCCGGCTGCGCCGGACGCGAGGCCCGTCCGGTCGCTTCGACCAATCCGACCGACAGCGCCTTCGACTGCGCCGGCATCACCCGGGAATTCGAGGCGAACGAACGGCAGATCACCTCGACGGTGAAGGAGCGTACCGATGCGCAAGGTAAGAACATCGTGCTTGGGGCGACCGGTGTGCTTCTGTTTCTGCCGGCGCTGTTTTTCATGGACCCGAAATCGCCTGAGAAGGTCGAGATCGACGCGTTGCGCAACAGGAACAATGTCCTGACCAGCATCGCCAAATCGAAGGGGTGCCCGGCGCCGAAGTCGCAGTTGACCGAGCTCTACAAGCATCTCGACAGCAAGCCAAAGCCTGCCTCGTCGTCGGACAACCGGGACTGAGTTCAGTAGGTCCTTGAATCTTATCCATGAATTCGGAGTTCCGTATGCGTATCGTGCGTTTTCTAACCCTTCTCCTGCTGGCGGCGACACTGGCGTCCTGCGTCACCACCAGGACAGATCCTCGGCTGATTGCGGCCCTGCAGCGCACGTCTGTGCGCGAGATCCGGATCGAGCTGGCTCCCGACGTCAAGACATTCGGTTTTGGCGATAAGCCCGACCAGCAGGTCTCCGACGCGGTTCGTACCCTCCAAGCCACGATGTCCAAGGAACTGATCGGCGTGCCGGGCGGCCCGAACAGAGGCAGGTTGGTCGTGACGCTGCATGTGTTCGACGTCACCACAAAGCAGGCCCGCATTATCGGTGGTCACGACAGCATGATCGACGGAACCGTTCGGCTGGAGGATGCCAAGACCGGGCAACTGATCGCCCAAGCGCAAAACATCCATGGCGAAGACCTCTCCATGCGCGGAAGCGGTTACGGCGTAATCATCGCAGTCGCGGTCAATGCGGCGACAACGTCCGGCGCGCCTGATGTCATGGCACAGCGCCTGTCCAAGTCCTTCACCCGAAATGTGAAGACCTGGCTCACCCAGAAATAACGAGACGAGGCGAGGCGCTGCCGGAAAGGCAGCGCCGGGCCGTGATTGATGTCGAGACAAAAACCAGTTGTGCGTTTGGAAAGACGAAACGATGCGTGAAAAAACCGGACTTGGTTCGAATGGCAAGGGTCTTGGCTACCGGCTCGGCAGGCTTGCCCATCGCTCGCTTGCGATCGTGCTCAGCGCGCTGCTGGTCTTTCAGCCGATGCTGGCCAACGCCCAGTCGGTCTCGGCAAGCACCACGGCGCCTGCCGCCAATCAGCCGGGCGTCGGCACGGCCCCGAACGGCGTGCCGCTCATCGACATCGTCACGCCGAACAGCAAAGGTCTGTCGCACAACAAATACGACAATTTCAACGTCGGCACGCCGGGTCTCATCCTCAACAACTTCCAGGGCGAGATCGGCAACTCCAATCTCGGTGGCCTCACGCCGGGCAATGCCAATCTCAGCACATCAGGGCCGGCAACGGTCATCCTCAACGAAGTCACCAGCGGCAACCGCTCGGCCTTGAATGGGGCGACCGAAGTCTTCGGCGGGCGGGCCGACGTGATCATCGCCAACCCGAACGGCATCACCTGCGATGGCTGCGGCTTCATCAACACGCCGCATGCGACATTGACGACGGGCGTTCCCGATATCGGTGCCGATGGCAAGCTCAACGGCTTTACCGTCAATGGCGGCGACGTCACCATCGGACCGAACGGCGGCAATTTCGCCGCCGGCTCCGGCGCGGTTGATCTGTTCGACATCGTCTCGCGCACCGTCCATGTCAACGGCCCGGTCTACGGCAAGTCGCTGCGCGTGACGGCGGGTGCGTCCAATTTCGACTATGCGACGGGCGATTCCCAGGCGCTCGCGCCGATCTCCGGCACGCCGGAATATGCGATCGACGGCACCGCACTTGGCGCCATGCAGGCCGACCGCATCAAGATCGTCGTCACCGAACAGGGCGCCGGCGTGCGCATGAGCGGCAATCTTGCCGCCAACACCAACGAGTTGTCGTTGTCGGCCGACGGCAAAATCTCGCTCGGCAACGTCTCCGGTGAGCAGGGCGTTTCGATCTCCTCGAAGGCGAAAGTGACGGCCGCCAAGGTCACCTCGAAAGCGAAAGCCGCCATCGAGGCCGACAATGGGATCACCCTCGATACGATCGCTGCCGATGGCGACATCGTGCTGTCGAGCGGCAGCGGCCTGTTGAGCGTCGGCGGCGAGGTCAACAGCGCCGTCAACGTCGAGATCTCCTCGGCGGCCGGCATTGCCGCCGGCAGCGTCGTCGCCGGCAATACGCTCGACCTCTCCGCCACATCCGGCGGCATCCAGATTGCAGGGGCGGTCAAGAGCAGCGATACGCTGACGATCGCTGCGACGTCAGGCTCGATCTCCGCAGCGTCGCTTGTCAGCGGCAGCGATCTCACCCTTTCCGCCGGCGCCGACATCGGCATATCGGGCGATGTCCTGGCGCAGGGCAACGTGACGGCAACCGGCCGCTCGATTGCGGCGGCGACCGTCGCCTCCGGCGTCGATTTCGCCGCCACCGCCCAATCCGCCAACGGCACATTGGTGCTGCAGCAGGCGGGCGACATGAGCCTTGCCGCCGCAAACGGTTCGATCGTCATCGGCGACGCGATGCTGAGCAGCGGCAATCTTTCGGCCGCCGCGAGCCAGAACATCGCCTATGGCCAACTCCAGAGCCTCGGCAACGCTGCGCTGACGGCCTCGGGCCAGATCAGTTACGGCAATCCCACCAGCACCACCGGCAACCTGGCCTTCACCACCACCAACGTCGATCTCGCCAATGGCGCCGCCGGCAACATCGCCGTCGGCGGCACGCTGACATTCAACGCCGATAGCGCCAATCTCAGCAACAACAGCCTCACGCTCGGGGGGCTCGCCCTCAATCTCACCGGCACGGCCGATCTGAGCGGCGCCAAGATCAATGCCATCACCGATGCCGGTGGTTCGGGCGACATCGTCATCAATGCCGACGGCCTCTCCACCTCCGCCGGCACGGCGCTGCTTGCCGACGACGACCTGACGCTGACGCTGCTATCGCTCACCAATGCCGGACAATTGGCGGCCGGCGACGATCTGACCCTCAACATTTCCGGCAACTTCACCAACACAGCCACGGGCCTTGCCTATGCCGGCAACGACGCCCGCCTGTTCATCGGCGGGGTGCTCACCAACAATCAGGGTGCCATCCTCGCCGGCAACGACCTTGAGATCGCCGGAACGGCATCGGGGCTGAGAAACACTGAGGTCACCAATATTTCCGGCCTCATCCAGGCCGGAAACGACATGTCGATCCTGACCGGCAACCTGATCAACAAGCGGACCGCCACGCCGCAATGGACGACCGGGACGCTGATTTCCTCCGGCGTCGTCACCGGCTTCACGCTCAATCCCGCCGCCGCCGGCCTGCCTTTCGGGTATCTCGAGACCGCAGACCAGAACATGTTCCAGCTCTATGCCGGCGTCGATCCGGGGCTGTGGCAGGATTATGAGCCGCTGCTCTGGTCGAAGGCGACGCTTGCCGACGGCACGACCTACCGCGCGTGGACCTGGATCTCGGCCGACGGACCGGAAAAGGTCACGCCGATCATCGACTGGATCAGGGCAAGGGTGCCGAGGGATGCGAACGGCAACCCGGTTGCCGATCCCAACAATCCGTCGCGCTATTTCATCGTCGACGAGGTGAATTTCAGCGGCTCGGACGAAAGCACCACCTATTCATGGGACTGGTCGTCCCATCTCAGCCAGTCGGTCTACGAGGACCGCCTGACCGGCACGCTCAGCCCCGAAGCGACGATCCGGGCGAGCCGCAACCTCACCATCGATGCCACCAATCTCACCAATTCCTACAGCTCGATCGAGGCCGGCGGCGACGCGACGCTGAAGGGCTCGACGCTGACCAACACCGGTGTCACCCTCTTCCGCACGACGACGACGACCTGCAGCGCCCAGGGCGCCTGCACTGCCTATGATGCCAACGGCCACGCCAATCCTTCGAAGAACATCGCCAACGGCACAACGATCGTCAGCTCCGTCCAGGCGATCGGCGGCGTCTCGGCCAATATCAAGGCCGGCGGAGCGCTCTCCGTCGATTTCGGCAGCGTCAACAACACCTCGGCAGCCGG
Source organism: Rhizobium sp. M1 (assembly GCF_002531805.1). Lineage (NCBI taxonomy): Bacteria > Pseudomonadati > Pseudomonadota > Alphaproteobacteria > Hyphomicrobiales > Rhizobiaceae > Rhizobium > Rhizobium sp. M1. The sequence goes on from NZ_NWSW01000003.1 coordinate 349,345, forward strand.
CTCGATGGCCGGCGGCGCCAGCGTCGCCGCCGCAAGCAACCCCGGCGATCCGCTGTCGGCGCTCTCCGGCCTGACGGCCGGCGGCGCCCTCTTCAACGTCAACTCGGGCCTCGGCACCACCCTTATCGCCTCGACCAATCCGCAATCGGGCGGTTTCGGCAAGCAGATCCCCGGCCAGATCTTCCTGTTCGAAACCCGCGCCAAGTTCCTTGATGTCGGCACCTTCTACGGCTCCGCCTATTTCATGGACCACATCGGCTATCAACCGGATACCACGGTTCCCTTCCTGGGCGACGCCTATTTCGAGAACCAGCTGATCGACACGCAGTTGCGGCAGCTCGTCGGCGAAGGGCTCGGCAGAAGCACCTTCATTGCCGGCAACAGCGCGATCGAGCAGATGAAGACCCTGCTCGACAACGGCGTGACCTATGCGAAGGATCACGGCCTGGCCGTCGGCCAAGGTCTCACGCCGGAGCAGGCGGCAGCCCTCACCGAGTCGATCGTCCTCTACCAGATGCAGACCGTCAACGGCGTCCAGGTGCTCGCCCCCGTCGTCTACGTCGCGGCCGCCGATCGGCAGAAGCTCACCGGAGCCGGCGCAGCCATGGCGGGCGGCTCGGTCGACATGAATGTCGGCGATCTCGCCAACTCCGGCCTGATCGCCTCCGCCGGCGGGCTTACCATCGCCGGCAAGACCATTCAGGGCAGCGGAACGTTCCTGTCGCGCGGCGACACGGTGCTCAACGCCACCAACGGCATCACGCTCGCCGCCCAGACCATGACGATCGGCGGCCAGAACATGGTCAACACCAATGCCGGCGTGACGGCATCGGGCAACGTGCAGCTTGCCGGCGGCAGCGGCGATCTGGCGCTGAAGGGCGTCAAGGTGAACGCCGGCGGCTCCGCCCAGCTTTCCGGCACCAATGTCACGCTCGGAGCCGCCAAGGTCGATAACGGTGGTCAGCAGAATGCCACCGGTACCCAGATCGCCAGCGGCGGAGCCCTGACGATCAAGGCAACCGACAACGTCAATGTCATCGGCAGTTCCGCCAAGGCGGGAACGACGCTTGACGTGACCGCCGACAACGGTTCGGTGGCCGTCGTCTCGGCCGATGTCGCCCGCAACAACCAGTCCGGCTACACCAGGACGCTTTCCACCGACCAGCAGCAATCGCAGCTTTCATCAGGCACGAATGCGACCATCAAGGCCGGCGACGACATCCTGCTCTCCGGCTCCTCCGTCAAGGCCGGCGGCAATGTCGCGCTGAGCGCCGGCGACGATATCAATATCACTGCCGCGCAGGAGCACTCGGCATCCACCTTCGGCAAGAAGTCCGCCTCGTCGATCACCCATGTCGGCTCGGAAATATCGGCTGGCGGCGATCTCTCGGTGAAAGCGGGCAACGGCAGCGGCGATCACGATCTCAACATCGTCGGCAGCAAGCTTGCCGCCGATGGCAAGGTCGGCCTCAAGGCCGATGGCGACGTGACGATCGCCGAAGCCACCGACACCGCCACCCTCGACACCAAGCTCAGCAGCAAGGGCGGTTTCCTCGGCACGAGCGAGAAGACGACCACGCATCTGGAAACGACGACGGCCGTCGGCTCCGCCATCACAGGCGGTGGCGGCGTCGATATTGAATCCGGCAAGGATACGGTCATCTCCGCCTCGAAGATCGAAGCCGGCAAGGAAGACGGCACCACTCCAGCCGACCTGAACATCACCGCGGGCGGGAACCTCGTCATCGCCTCCGGCAAAGACACTACAGCCAAGGATGACAAGGGGTCGCGCAGCGGCTTCCTATCCAAAGGCTCCTCCAGCCACAAAAGCTATGACGAAACGACCGTCGCCTCCGAACTCGGCGCATCCGGCAACATCAATCTGAGCGCCGGCGGCGCGGCAGTAATCGCCGGCTCGAAGGCGGATGCCGACGGCTCCATCAACATCTCCGGCGACAGTGTCTCCATCGTCGGGGCGCAGGAAACGCACGAGCTCGAAGAGCAGCGCAAGAAGTCCGGCTTCGGCGTCGGCGGCGGTGGCGGCTTCATTTCGATCTACGGCAGTCAGCAGAACAAGGGCGCCCAGGCTTCGACCCTCAATGTCGGCTCAGCGCTTTCCGCTGGCGAGGACGTAAACCTTACGGCGAAGGCGACCGACCTGAACATTATGGGTTCCTCTGTCGATGCCGAGCGCGACATCAACCTGTCGGCGGCCCGCGACGTCAACGTGACGCCCGGCGCGGAAAGCTTCTCGCAGTCCGAACAGGAGAAGAAGTCCGGCTTCGGCCTGTCCTTCTCTGCCGGCAATGGCGGCATCTCCATAGGCATCGGCGCGCAAACGAGTAAGGACAGTTCAGCGCAGCAGTCCGACACCAATGCGGCGTCGACGCTGTCTGCTGGCCGCGATCTCAACATCTCTGCCGGCAACAATATCAACCTGCAGGCTGCGCAGGCTTCGGCTGAACGCGACGTCAACTTGTTTGCTGCCAACGACATCAATCTTCTGTCGGCTGCGGATAAGACCAATTACGAGGAGATACACGAGAAGACCTTTGCCGGCGTGACGCTCAGCGTCTCCAGTCAGGTGAGCCAAGCCGCCAGCAGCATCATGAACTCGGCCGAGCGCCTTGCCGGCGATACCCGCGTCAACGCGGTCACCAACACCGCCATTGCCGGTCTCGGCTTCTATCAAGGCTACAAGGGCCTGAAGGAAGCCTATAAGCAACTGACGGATACGTCTCTTGACGCGAAAGGCCTCAACTTCTCGGTCTCGCTATCAGCTGGCGTTAACCATCAGGAAAACAGTTCGTCCTCATCATCCTCGACGCCCGTCGTCACCGATATCCGTGCCAGCCGCTCGATCGCGCTGGAGGCTGAGAATGGCTCGATCACAAGCGACGGCGCTCAGATTGCCGCCGGCTACGATAAGTTCGGCCTGCCCACAATCTCTGACGATCCGCTTGCCGGTGACATCGTCCTGTCGGCCGAGAAGGGCAATATTACCCTCAATGCCGCGACCGGCACATCCGATACTGCAAGCCAGAACTCGTCTTATAGTGTCGGCGTCGGCGTCAAGTGGGAGTGCAGCACGAAGTCGAAGTGCGTGCCCGGGGTCAGCGTCAGCGGTTCCTACGGCAAGGGCAACGACGGTACGACGGGGCTGACGAATTACAACACCCATGTCAACGGCACCGGCGACGTCACCATTCTTACCAACGACCTCACTTTGAGGGGTGCTACCGTCACCGGAAACTCGGTGACCGCCGCCGTGCGTAACCTGACGGTCGAAAGCCTGGTGGATACGGCGACTGCCGAGGCCCGCCAGCTCAATCTCTCCGGTTCGATCGGCACCGACGGTTTCAGCGCCTCCGGCTCAACGCAGAAGGCGACGGGTGACGCCGCCATCGTCTCCGAGCAATCCGGCATCCATGCCGGCATTGGCGGTCTTGATTTGACCGTCGACAAGAAGACGACGCTGGTGGGCGGCCTGATTACCAGTCAGGCGCCGGCGGAACTGAACCATCTCGAAACCGGCACGCTCGAAGTTTCCGATGTCGACACCCATTCGCGCTGGAAAGCCGACACCTACGGCGCCTCGATCGGCTCCGGCGGCCTGAGCCTTGCAAAGGTCAACGATGGGGAGAGCGAAACCGGCAAGGCCTATTCAGCCATCGGTGGCAACATCGGCATCACCATCACCGATCCCGAGCATCAGACGCAGGACATCGGTACGATCCGCCGCGACACCGATAACACCAACACCTCGCTGCCCGGCCTGCCGGATCTGCAAAACATCCTGCGCGATCAGTACAAGACGCAAGCCGATCTGCAGGAAGCGCAGGCGACGATGGCGGGCTTGGTGGCCGATATCGCCAACGACCTGATGCTGAAAGCTACGACGCAGGCGGAACAAGACTTTTGGGGTAAGGATGGAGCCGGGCGAGCTCTGCTGCATGCCATTGGCGGCGGAATTCTCGGCGGCGTCAATGGCTGGGAAGGAGCTCTAAAGGGTGCGCTTGGTGGTGCAGCTACCACTATGCTCGGTTCTGCAATCGACAAACTGGTCGAGGGCATGCTCAAAGGCACCAAATATGACGGGACAAAAGAAGGTGCAGCACTTGCCAGGTTGATCGGAGCCAGCTTGGCGGCCGCTATTGGTGGTGCGGTCGGCGGTGGTGAAGGTGCCGCATATGGTGCGGCGAATTATCAGTACAATTATCTTGCGGACAAGGAGCTGTTTGAGGCGGTAAAGGCCCTCAAGGAAGCTGAGGCATGCCAGTCCGATTGCGATGCTGAATGGGCGAAAGTCAGAGGTTACCAGCAGCAGTCACTACAGAATGACATCGTGATGATGGCGGTCTGCCAGCAGAATCCCGCCTCGGACACCTGCCGTTCGATGATCAAGGATTTCCTGAAGTTCGCCTCAAGATTGGATAGAGCAGGCATTGATGTCTTCCCCGATCAGCAACCCGGGGATAGCTCGTTAAATCTGGACTTCGACGCAGATACGCTGGCCCAATTCACTCCGGGCAAGGGCGCAGTCTATCTCGATGTGATCCTTGCTAGATACGTAGCTGACGCTGTCAACAAAGGTGGCTCGATACCGGACGCGATCGACGGAGCAATGGCCCAGATTGCTCGAACCAATGCGGGCATGTCGGCGATCCTTGAGGTCGCAGGCACGGTCGGTGTTGCCGCGCTGTGCAACGTTGGAACGGCGGCGTGTATTGCTGCGATTGCTACAGCGATGAACAGTGCCAACCATTTGGTTGGCTATACGGAAACGCTCATCACCGGCAAGGAAGCCGATAGCCTGCTGGTTTCCCTGCTCAAGAAGCAGAATTATTCGGACGAAGAAGCGCAGAAGATTCAGCTTGCTCTCGATCTCGGTCTTATCGCAGCCACGCTCGTAACGTCAGGCGGTGAGGCGCTTGCGATACGCTTCAAGGTGAGTGATGCGGCCGATAGCAGTGTCCGCTCCGCGCTCAACAATATTGAGCTAAATCCCCAGACAGGAGAATTTGTCACAGGGGGCGTGTCGGCGCCAAACAATCCGCTGAGAGCAGATGCGATGCCCAGAAACGGCAATCGCCTGCTACTCGATCAGGGTCAAGCGCCCACCTGCGGTCATAATTCCTGCGGTATGGTATTGGATACATTGGGGAGACCTGTCGATGTTGAAGATCTAATAGCAGCTGTTCCCCCCAATGCGAACGGAATAGAAATCGATCAGATAGTTGGACTTTTGAGAGAGCAAGGGGTGGCAGCCAATGTTTTTGCCAAGCGAAATGTAGCCGATCTGGCGCGCTATACATCTGACGGTACGCCGGTGATTGTTCAAATTTACGATGAGAGCAGCGGTTTTTCGCATGCAATTGTCGTCGATGGTGTGACAACGAGAAATGGCGTAGAGGTTGTCGCGATTCGAGACCCTCATGGAGTTCAATATTTCAGTCCCAAAACAACATTCAGCCAATATTTCACGAAAAACGGAATAGTGGTTGTTCCAAGGAGGCCATGATGTGGGTGGAATTTCGAATTGAGCAAAATTTGGCGTCTCAGTGGCTCTTGAAGCAGAAGGATATACCGTGCATATGCCGCATTGGGCGCGAGTTTGAGATCGATTTTGTTGAGCCACTACCCGCGGCTCATGGAAAAGTAGGCGATTGGGATCTGCAGGAAATTTGTAATCGCGCCCTGCCGAGTGTAGGAGGTACATATACTCACTACTCAAACGCAAGAATAACCGTTAGTACGGCGGCAAATGATAGATATGATATATTGGATTTTGCTATATTTAATTCCACTGTCGGGTGGCGCCAAATTTTACTAGATCGTGAATATACGATCATAGATTAGTCGCGCCCCGATGATGTCCTCGGAAGCCAGTGCCGATCTCTGAGAATTGCCTGAGCCGTCCGCTCAGTGCCGATACACGATCAGGGCGATATTGCCGATTCAAGTTTTGGTCGCAGGTACCTCGGATGCCCCGAAATAAATTGGTCGCCGCTTTCTGTGCGGTCGTTGCGCTGCCGGCGTCCGTCTTTGCTACGGATTCGACGCAGCTGATATCTGCACTCGAACGGTTCAATGACGGCAGCGGCGCTCAGCAGTTGGCCGTGAAACTGGCCGGGCTGGTTGAGAAGGCCGATAAGCCTGGCCTGAAAGCGCTCAGCAAGCAAATCCAAGCCGAGGATGGGCCTCTGCTATCTGAGCTGGCGGACGTGGCGGAGCTTGGAGAGGCTGAACAGCGAAAGATTACGCTGGCTATGCGGCCATGCCAAACCGCGAATGTATTGATTAGAGCAATCGCCATTGCGATTGGAGACGGGCGGTTCCAGCCCATTGTCAGAGGCGGAACGGTCATGATTGACGGCACAGAAGTTGATTCCAATTTCGCAAAACACATGTGGACGTGCGAGGCCCTCGGGCAATTGCCCCATAAAACATCAATCGGCTCCAAATGCCTGATGACTGGAGCTTGCAAGGACGACCCTGACCTGTGAGCCGTGTGCCTGTGTTTATGCGGGCTGCGTTTTGATATCCATTTCAGAACGACCCCAAGCGGCGTAAGAAAGAAAGTCGGAAATTCGGGCAAGGTTTTCACTCAAGCCGAGTGGGAGGACAAGGTCTCCAGGCGAAGCAAAAGACGCAGCTGAATTTGAAAGGGGCCACTATAGGGGATGATGTCACACAAGAAATGGTGCCGGCGATGTAATCAGGGTTGGGTTGTACCTGTTCGGGTAATGAAAACCGGCCAAATCGTTCAGTTTTGCCTGGAATGCGATGCAATTTGGCGGGATGACATTGAAGAACTCAAAGCCGACCGCTACAGCGAGAAAGGGGAGAAGGGAAGCTTCATGAGCCTCGGCCCCTTTTTGGAAGCTCAGGGGATTTGCTACGGTCCTGGCTGTATCAAGAACGTCTACGATGAGAACGCAAGTCTTTGGCACGTCCTGCCCTGACGCGCCGAAGGTGCCCCTTTCGGCGTTCAAGAATGAACCTGGTCGTCGTGGCACCGTGGCGGGCTCGATCGACATGAGCGTCGGGCTACACGCAGCTGCATAGAAGTTGAACGATGCCGGCTCCCGAGGAACTGAGACGAGATATGACGCGACGAAATGATGCCGTCGAGAACCTAAAACGCTTGGTACTGTACAGAGAAAAGCAATATGCCGAGCTGATGCCGATAACTCAAAGTATCCAAGGCAATATAAATACAATGCCCGCGTCACTCGCAAAGGAAGTTTCGGCCTATTTGAGGCGCGGACTGGTTCTTATTGAATTTGTCAGCCCTACGCCAGATCCGTATAGCCCTGCTGATTTGGTTCGGAACGTCGTATTCTCGGACGGGATTTATTTCTGGGACGGGATAATACTGCATCGGGTCGAAAAGTATAAAGTGCGAATGCCCGAGGAATTTATGGCGCACTTTGATTCTGCGAAATCGCAACCAATTCCTGTTGATGAATCAGATGTGCCGCGATTGCTTACGGCTTTCAAAACTGCTGCGCCCCTTATGGTGATATGAGAGGTCGTTCTCTCGACCGAAAAAGAGTTGTATGAAATCAGTCGGTTGGAAGTATAAATGAGAAATTCATCGAACATTAGTTCGTATCAAATTCATTTTCCAGATTTGGATCTAAGCGAAGATGATTTAAGTGACGGAGGATTTACATATCTTAACGTTTCGATATTCGATCATTGGCTCACTAAAGGGGAAGCAGAAGATTCCCGGATAATAAGTTATTCTATCGCTAGAAGCAGCGGAAAAATTGATGAATACATGGAAGGTGAAAAAAAATTCCTGGAGCTTTATCGATCGCTATCAAAACGGGGTGTGATTTGTAACCGACCAAGGCCCTTACGCCGGCTCGATATAGCGGACGAAGAGCTAGACCGGATATTCCTCAACAGCTTACGGGAGCAAGGGTCAATGGACGTCTACTTTATGAGTCACGGGGCTCGCGTGCTAGGACGCTATGATCGAACCGACTTATTTATCATCGAGGACGCCGCTTGTTTAAGCACCCTTAAGGAGGAGATCGCAGAGGCAGGCCTCTTTATACTGCATTCTGACAACGTCTAGGTGCAGCGCCTTGTATGAAAGGCTTTCCCAAGCGTCATTGTCTGACGTTGCCGCTAACTCAAATCATGCAGATCCGTCGTAATCGCCGGGCCAATCGAAAACTCGGAAAAGCGCACCGTCAATCCACTGCGTTCCGGCGTGCACGCTGTCGGCCCAACCTCGTATCGGTCGGCGATTGGGAACGGCGCCAGCCGCAGTAGCGGCCAGCGGCTGCTGTCGCGGGAGGCCTGGATGCGCATGGCGCCGCCCGCGACGGTGACGCGGATGTGGAAATCTTCCAGTTCCCTGAAGGGCTGTGACACGGACCAGTCGGACTTCCCGTCGGTGACGACGGTGCTGAGGAAGGCTTCGCCGTCGGTGAATTCGACGCCGGTTTTGACCCAGCGGTTTTCGTCGAGGCGCACCATCAGTCCGGCCTGGTCATAGAGGGTGCGGAATTCGCCTTGGATGCGGATCTGGGCAGTGAAGCTCTCGGTCGTGGGAAAGGCGAGGAAGTGACCGCTATCGCGGGTGAAGCCGTAATAAGTCTCGCGCCAGAAATCGGTTTTCCCATCGGTCGTTAGGGTGAGGGCAGTGTCGTCGGTGTGCCAGCTGGCCGGTTCGTTCAGCCATTTTCCGTCGTTGAAATCGATGTTCATTCGTCCTCCCTCTGTTGAAGCCCCGGCGCCGTCGATTCTCCACCCTGATATAATGCGCAACCCTGGCGCAGGCGGCCAGTAGGGCGCACGCTTCCCGACCTCCTGATCCTCGTCCCACGATATAATCGACGGCTTCCGCTTGACACCACCACGTCATCTCTTATTCTGTTGTAAAAAGATGAATTACATAATTGTGGAACTTAACCGGGAGCCCTCATATGAAAACGCTTGTCGCATTCCTGCTGGGCACCGCGCTCGTCGCCCTGCCTTCGACCCTCTTTGCCCAGGAAAAGGGCGGCGTCATCAATGTTGCGACGATCGGCGAGCCGCCGACGCTCGATCCGATGTCGTCTACGGCCGATCTCGTCGGCATCGTCACGCAGCATATTTTCGAAACGCTCTATACGTTCGACAAGAGCTGGAACGTCACGCCGCTGCTGGCCGAAAGCCTGCCTGAAATCAGCGCCGACGGCAAAACCTATACGATCAAGCTCAGGACCGGCATCAAGTTCCACGACAATAGCGACATGACCTCGGAGGATGTCGTCGCTTCGCTCGGCCGCTGGATGAAGATCGCCTCGCGCGGCAAGCAGGTGGCGGGCTTCATCGACAAGATCACTGCTGCCGATCCCGCAACCGTGACGATCACGTTGAAGCAGCCCTATGCGCCGCTGACCTCGCTGCTCGCCTTCAACAATTCGGCGGCGATCATCATCCCTGCCGAAAAACAGGACGAGCCGATGAAGGAGTTCATCGGCACCGGCCCCTATATGCTGAAGGAGCGCAAGGCCGACCAGTATATCCAGCTCGTCCGCTTCGACGGCTACAAGTCCCGCGAAGGCGAGGGTGATGGTTATGGCGGCGCCCGCCATCAATATCTCGATGAAATCCGCTTCGTGCCGGTGCCGGACCCGAACACCCGCGTCGAGGCCGCGATCTCCGGCCAGTATGACTATGTCGATTCGATCGCCGTCGAATCCTACGACAAGGTGAAGGCCTCCACAGCCTCGCAGCCGGTCATGCTAAAACCCTTCGGTTATCCGGTCTTCGTCTTCAACACGAAGGAAGGTGTTGCTGGGAATGTCGAAGTCCGTAAGGCGATCCGCCAGGCGCTCAGCATGGAAGACATGCTGGCCGCAGCCTTCGGCAGCAAGGATTTTTATGCGGTCGACGGTGCCATCTATCCGAAGACATTCTCCTGGTCGACGGATGCCGGTGTCGAGGGCGCCTATAACGTCGCCGATCCGGAAGGGGCGGCGGCTGCCGCCAAGAAGGCCGGTTATAACGGCGAGCCGATCCGGATCCTGACCAGCCGCCAGTATGAATTCCATTACAAGATGGCGCAGGTCGCCGCCGAATATCTGAAGCTTGCCGGCTTCACCGTCGATATGCAGGTGGTGGACTGGGCGACGCTGACGCAGCGCCGCACCGATCCGAAGCTCTGGGATATCTACATCACCCACAGCCCCTTCCTGCCGGAGCCGGCGCTGATCGGCTCGCTCTCGACCAGCTCGCCCGGCTGGTGGGATACGCCGGCCCGCAAGGCCGCCGTCGATGCCTTCACCTCCGAAGTCGACCCGAAAAAGCGCGTCGCGCTCTGGGCCGATGTCCAGAAGGCCATCTATACAGACGCGCCGTTCATGAAGATCGGGGATTTCAACGCCGTCTCGGCGAAATCGGTCACGCTCGAAGGCGTCGATCCGGCTCCGTGGCCGTATTTCTGGAACGCTTCGATCAAGAAGTGATGGAGAGTTCTTTGGCCACCGCTTGCTCCCTCATTCCTGTCCTCGGGCTTGACCCGAGGGATGTCACAGGAATCCAGCCACGGCGCGTCTGCGCCGTGAATGACCCTTTTCCAGTCGAAGAGTCTTCTGCGCCCAAGGACTTGGGCGCGCTGGATTCCTGTGACGAGCACAGGAATGAGGGAGAGAGGGGGCATTCGCTACGGTACTCCATGCACCAACGGCGGGAGCAGTTCGGATGATCCGCTATATCCTCCAGCGCCTGTTCGGCATGATCGTCGTGATGTTTCTTGTCGTCACCATCGTCTTCGTCATCGTGCGGGTGACGCCGGGTGATCCGGCCGCCGTCATGCTCGGGCCGGATGCGACGCCGCAGGATGTTGCCGATCTCCGAACCCGGCTCGGCCTCGATCAGTCGCTCGGCCTGCAATATGTCTATTATATCGGCCAACTGCTGCGGGGCGATCTCGGCCAGTCGATCTTCCTCAACATGCCTGTGACGTCGGCGCTGCTCGACCGGGCCGAGCCGACCTTTTTCCTGACGCTGTTTTCGCTTGCCATCGCCAGCATCATCGCGCTGCCGATCGGCATCTATGCCGCCTATCGGCGCGGCTCCTTCGTCGACCAGGCGGCAACGACGCTGGCGATGTTTGCCGCCAGCATCCCAAGCTTCTGGCTCGGCCTCATCCTGATGCAATTCTTCGCCGTCCGGCTCAACCTCTTCCCGGTCTCGGGTTATGGCGGTCCGGGCTCGACCTTCTTTGACCGGATGTATCATCTGACGCTGCCGGCCTTCGCGCTCGGCATCGTCTCCTCGGCGCTGATCCTGCGTTTCACCCGCGCCTCGATGCTCGATGTGCTCGGCGACGATTATATCCGCACGGCGCGCGCCAAGGGACTGGTCGAGCGCAAGGTCATCCTCAAGCACGCGCTGAAGAATGCGCTGATCCCTATCCTCACGGTGCTCGGCCTGACGGCGGCGGTGCTGATTTCGGGCGCCGTCGTCACCGAAACGGTCTTCGGCCTGCCCGGCGTCGGCAATCTCGTCGTCTCGGCGGTGCTGCGCCGCGACTATCCCGTCATCCAGGGGGCGCTGCTCGTCATCGCCGCGCTCTACGTGCTGATCAATTTTGCGATCGACATGCTCTATCTGCTGGTCGATCCGAGGGTGCGCTACTGATGGCCGACATTGCAATCAAGCCCGCCGAGAGCGGCGGCAGCAAATTCCTCCGCCGCTTGCTGAAACGCAAGACGGTGGCCTTCGGCCTGCTGATCCTGGCGATCTTCGTGCTGCTGGCGGTCTTCGCGCCTATGGTCGCGCCCTATTCGCCCTCCAAGCTTTCGATCGTCAACCGGCTGAAGCCGCCAGGCGGCACCTTTTTCTTCGGCACCGACGAGTTCGGCCGCGACGTCTTCTCGCGGACGATCTTTGCCGGCCGCCTGTCGCTGCTCGTCGGCGCGGCGGTCGTCAGCCTGTCGGCGGTGATCGGCGTCACGCTCGGCCTGCTTGCCGGCTTCTTCCAGAAGCTCGACACGCCGATCGCCCGGCTGATCGACGCGATGATGGCCTTCCCGGATATTCTGCTGGCGATCGCCCTTGTCGCTGCGCTCGGCCCGTCCTTGACCACTGTCATCATCGCGCTGTCGATCGTCTATTCCCCGCGCCTTGCCCGCATTGTCCGCGCCTCGACGCTGGTCATTCGCGAACTGCCCTATGTCGAGGCGGCGAGGGCGCTCGGCATTTCCACCTTCCACATCATGACCCGGCATGTGCTGCGCAATCTGCTGTCGCCGATCCTGGTGCAGGCCACGTTCCTCTTCGCCAGCGCCATGTTGGCCGAAGCCGGCCTCTCCTTCCTCGGCCTCGGCGTCAGCCCGGAGATTCCGACCTGGGGAACGATGATCGCCGCCGGCCGGCAATATATCGGCCAGGCCGACTGGATGACGCTGTTTCCCGGTGTCGCCATCATCCTCTCGGTGCTGTCGCTGCAGATGGTCGGCGATGGCCTGAGGGACATGCTCGATCCAAGACTTCGCAAGGACCTTTAATCCGCCGACCTAAATCGGCCAATCCAAAACCAAATTCGCCAATCCAAAATTCGCATGACAGGAGTTTGCGTGAATCAATTTCCCAACGCCGCCGGCAAGGTTGAGAACTCGCCTTACCAACGGTTAGCCGCCCTCGGCATCAAGCTGCCGCCGCCGCCGCCGCCGATCGCCAATTTCGTGACGCATGTGGTGGAGGGCAATATGCTCTACCTCTCCGGCCAGGGGCCGCGCGAGGCCGACGGCTTCCTGCATGCGGGCAAGGTCGGCGGCGGCGTCGGTGTCGAGGAGGCCTACCGGCATGCGCGGCTGACGGGCATCAACCTGCTTGCCGTCATGCAGGAGGCGCTCGGCGATCTCTCCCGCGTCAAGCGGGTGGTCAAGCTGCTCGGCATGGTCAATGCCGTGCCTGAGTTCGAAGATCATCCGAGTGTCATCAACGGCTGCTCGGATCTGCTGATCGCGGTCTTCGGCGCGGCCGGCGAACATGCCCGCTCGGCCGTCGGCTTCGGCTCGCTGCCCGGCAACATCACCGTCGAGATCGAGGCCATCGTCGCCTTGCATGGCTGAGGCGCTTTGATGTTTGGAGTGGTCTTCGGATGAGCTCTTTCTATTTTAACCCAGGCTTTTGCTCCGGCTGCTCGACACTGCCGGATGATCGCGCCATGTTCGGCTTTTCGCCCCAGACTTCCGGAGATCTTCATGCCCGATGATATCAGACCTTCGCTCGGCCTTCGCCCCGTCATCAACGTGTCCGGCACGATGACCAGCCTCGGCGCCTCGATCGTCGTTCCGGAGGCGATCGCCGCGATGACCTCCATCCTGCCGCACTTCGTCGAGATCAACGACCTGCAGCGCAAGGCAAGCAGCGTCATCGCCCGGCTGACCGGCGGGGAAGCCGGCTTCGTCACCGCCTCCTGCTCGGCCGGCATTTCGCTCGCCGTCGCCGGCGCCATCACCGGCGATGATCTGCTGGCGATCGAGAAGCTGCCGGATGCCGTGCCCGAGAAGAACGAGGTGCTGGTGCAGATGGGCCATGTGGTGAGCTATGGCGCCCCGGTCGATCAGGCGATCCGGCTTGCCGGGGGCAAGGTCGTGCTCGTGGGGCAGGCGACCTCGACGCACCGTTTCCACATGGAGAAGGCGATCACCGACAAGACCGCCGCCGCCGTCTATGTCGTCTCCCATCATGTCGTCGATTACGGCCTGCTGAACCTCAAGGAATTCGTCGAGATCGCCCATGCCAGGGGCGTGCCTGTTATCGTCGATGCGGCGTCGGAATATGATCTGAGGATTTTCCTCGAGCAGGGGGCCGATATCGCGCTCTATTCCGGTCACAAGTTCCTCGGCGGCCCGACCTCGGGTATCGTCGCCGGCCGGAAGGAATTGGTGCGCCATGCCTTCCTGCAGAATATGGGCATCGGCCGCGGCATGAAGGTCGGCAAGGAAAGCATCTTCGGCGTCATGGCGGCCCTCGAAGCCTGGGAAAGCCGCGACCATGCCGGCATCCGTGAACGCGAGACCGGTTATCTCAATCTGTGGAAACGCACGCTCGACGGCCGCCCCGGCATCACCGCGCTGATCGAACCCGACCCGACCAACAATCCGCTCGACCGGCTGCGCCTGATCGTCGATCCCGAACAGGCGCATATCACCGCCTGGGATCTCGCCGATGCGCTGGCAAGGGGCAACCCGCCGATCATCGTGCGCGACCATGAAGTGGAGCACCGCTACTTCTATCTCGACCCGTGCAACCTGCATCCGGGCCAGGAGGTCATCGTCGCAAACCGCCTGGCCGAGGAACTCGACAAGGCGCGCGCTTCCAACGAGATCATCGCAACCCCGATCGAAAACCGTAGCAGGCATCGCTTCGACGGCTTGCTGCGCTGGCCGGATTGATCCGCCGTTCTCATCCGCCGCAAGAGGAGCCGACATGGGCAGCGTCCAAGCACAATCGATCGAGACCGCCATCCCCGTTCTTTCCGTCGAGGGGCTGACGACGTCCTTTCTGGTCGACGGCGCCTGGAAGCCTGTCGTGCGCGACGTTTCCTTCACCGTGGCGCCCGGCGAAACCGTGGCGATCGTCGGCGAATCCGGCTCGGGCAAGAGCGTCACCTCGCTGTCGATCATGCGGCTGCTGCAGGCGGAAGTGAGCCGCATCGAGGGCCGCGTCATACTCGGCGGGCGCGATCTGCTGGCCTTGCCGGAACAGGCCATGCGGCAGGTGCGCGGCAATGAGGTGGCGATGATCTTCCAGGAGCCGATGACATCGCTCAATCCGCTCTTCACCATCGGCGATCAGATTTCCGAAGCGCTGCTCTGCCATTCCGATATCAGTAGGGCCGATGCCAGGGCCGAAACGATCAGGCTCCTGGAAAAGGTTCGCATCCCCTCGGCCGCCACGCGCTTCGACGAATATCCGCATCGTTTTTCCGGCGGCATGCGGCAGCGGGTGATGATCGCGATGGCGCTCGCCAGCCGGCCGAAACTGCTGATCGCCGACGAGCCGACAACGGCGCTCGACGTGACGATCCAGGGCCAGATCCTCGATCTCATCAAGATGCTGCAGGAAGAGGAGGGGACCTCGGTTCTCTTCATTACCCACGACATGGGCGTCGTCGCCGAGATCGCCGACAGGACGGTGGTGATGTATCGCGGCGAGCAGGTCGAGAGCGGCCCGACCGCCGATATTTTTCACCGCGGCAAACATCCTTACACCAGGGCGCTGCTGTCGGCCGTGCCGGTGCTCGGCTCGATGCAGGGCCGTCAGCGGCCGCTGCGTTTTCCCGTGGTCAATACGGCGACAGGGGAATCCGACATTCCGGCCGAGGCCGCCGATACCGTCGCAGCAACGCCGGTCTTGCAGGTGAAGAACCTCACGAAGCGTTTCGACATTCACTCCGGCCTGTTCGGCCGGCTGACGAGCCGCGTGCATGCGGTTGAAAACGTCTCCTTCGATCTGCACGCCGGCGAGACGCTGTCGCTTGTCGGCGAATCCGGCTGCGGCAAATCGACGACGGGCCGCGCCATCATGCGTCTCATCGAGCCGCAGGCCGGTTCCGTTCTCGTCGAGGGCAGGGAGGTGATCGGCCTCGACAAGAAGGATCTGCGCGAGATGCGCAAATCCGTGCAGATGATCTTCCAGGATCCCTTCGCCAGCCTCAATCCGCGCATGACGGTCGGTGCGGCGATCGCCGAGCCCTATCTTGAACACCGGATGGGCAATTCGAAACAGGCGAGGGAGGTCGTTGTCGACCTGCTGGTCAAGGTCGGCCTTTCCCCGGACATGGCTTCGCGCTACCCGCATGAATTTTCCGGCGGCCAGCGCCAGCGCATCTGCATCGCCCGGGCGCTCGCCTTGCAGCCGAAGGTCATCGTCGCCGACGAAAGCGTGTCGGCGCTCGATGTTTCGATCAAGGCGCAGGTCATCAACCTGATGCTCGACCTGCAGCAGAGCCTCAACCTCGCCTTCCTGTTCATTTCGCACGACATGGCGGTGGTCGAGCGCGTCAGCCACCGCGTGGCGGTGATGTATCTCGGCGAAATCGTGGAGATCGGCCCGCGCGCCGCCGTCTTCGAAAATCCGCAGCACCCCTATACCCGGAAACTCATCGCCGCCGTGCCGGTGCCCGATCCCGACCGCCGCCACGAAAAACGCATGGTGGCGAATGACGAGATCAAGAGCCCGATGCGTGCCGTGGACTACCAGCCTCCGGCCACCTTCTATCGTGAAGTCGGGCCGGGCCATCTGGTGATGGCCGACCGGTAGCGAAAGGCGTTGGGAGTTGCCTAACGGGCCGGCGGCGCATAAAGCAGATGCAGAGACACCTGCCTGGAAAGCCGCATCAATGGACAAGACAGAGTATTTTTCGAAGCTCGGCGGTTTGCCGCCGCAGACCCAGCTGCTTTCCGGCAGGGCCGTTTTCACCACGGCTTACGCGGTCATCCCGCGCGGCGTCATGAGCGACATCGTCACCAGCCTCCTGCCGCATTGGACGGGAACGCGGGCATGGGTTCTCTCCCGTCCGCTCTCCGGCTTCTCCGAAACCTTCTCGCAATATGTGATGGAGGTTCAGCCGGGCGGCGGAAGCGACCGGCCGGAGCCGGACAGCCGCGCCGAGGCAGTGCTCTTCGTCGTCGAAGGCGGCATGACGGTGGAGCTCGAAGGTGTCGGCCATACGCTGCGCGCCGGCTCCTTCGTCTATATTCCCGCCGGTTCGGCTTGGCGTCTGAAGAATGATGGCTCGGCCGCAGCAATCTTCCACTGGGTCAGAAAGGCCTTTCAGGAGGTCGAGGGGCTGGACCCGCCGCCGGCGATCGTCACCCATGAGGACGACCATCCGATCCGGGCCATGCCCGACACCGACGGCCGCTGGGGCACGACCCGTTTCATCGACCCTGCCGATGTGCGCTACGACATGCACGTCAATATCGTCACGCTGGAGCCGGGCGCGGTGATCCCCTTCATGGAAACCCATGTGATGGAACACGGGCTCTATGTGCTTGAGGGCAAGGCGGTCTATCGCCTCAACCAGGACTGGGTCGAGGTCGAGGCCGGCGATTTCATGTGGCTGCGCGCCTTCTGCCCGCAGGCCTGCTACGCCGGCGGCCCCGGCCGCTTCCGCTACCTGCTCTACAAGGACGTCAACCGTCACATGAAGCTCTGGTAGGCCCCGCGTCGGCATCCCGCCGGCGCGTCTGCACGCACCTGTCCGGTTGCTTGACAGCTCTTTCGAATGCCCGCATCGTCCTTCGATGCAGGATATGGATTCATGGCTGTCGGAGAAGAAAGAGATAGGCCGGAGAAACGCTGCCGAAGCGGTCTTCGAAGATCTTCGCACGGCTATTGTTAGTCGGAAACTGGCGCTCGGCACCCGTCTTCCCGCGGAGGTGCAGCTTGCCGAACGTTACGGCATCAGCCGGGCGATCGTGCGTGAGGCGCTTCGCTCGCTGCAGACGCTGGGGTTCACGCAAACCAGGACGGGGCGGGGCACCTTCGTCGTCTCGGAGAGCCCGGCGCGGCAGCTCGGCGGCGGCGCCTATTCCGCCCGCGATCTCATGGAGGCGCGCCCCTGCATCGAGATCCCGGCTGCGGGCTGGGCGGCATTGCGGCGCTCGAAGGAGCAGCTGGCGTCGCTCTCATCCTTGTGCGACCGGATGGACGACGAGGAGGACGTTCAGACATGGGTGCGGATGGACGCTGAGTTTCATGGCGAGATCGCCGGAGCCTCGGGCAATGCGATCTTCCGGAAAGTCGTCGCCGATGTCCGCGGCGCTCTTTCGACGCAATCGGAACTGGTGGAGCATGTTCGCGGCCGGCGCAAAGCCTCCAACGCCGAGCACCGCCGCATTCTGCAGGCCATTGCCGCAGGCAGCCAGCGGGATGCGCGCGCCGCCATGGCGGAGCATCTGCTGGAGGTCAAGCGGTCCATCATCGGCATTGCCGATGAAAGAGGGACTGCGCCGAAGGTATGATTTTAAATTGCACCTCAAATCCGGGTGCGCTGCCGATCAAACGCAAGACGATGAATGATCTAGAAAACTGGCTTTCCAACTCCGCGATCCTCAGTCGAAAAAGCGCCTCGGAACTGGTTTTCGAGGAGTTGCGCAATCTCATTCTGTCCGGCCGCTTTGCCGCCGGTTCGAAGCTGCCGTCGGAAGCGAAACTCGCGGCAAAATACGGTGTCAGCCGCCCGATCGTGCGGGAAGCGCTGCGCTCGCTGCAGATTTTGGGGCTGACGGAGACGCGGACCGGGAGCGGGACCTATGTGCTTACCGCCGCAGGCGACGGAGATATTCGCTACGGCAATTATTCGGCGCGTGATCTGGTGGAGGCGCGTCCCTTCGTCGAGGTCTCCGCGGCCGGCTGGGCGGCGCTGCGCCGGAGCGACGATGAGCTGTCCCGGCTGCTGGCGCTTTGCGACCGGATGGAACAGGAAGAGGATACCGAGGCCTGGGTGCGGCTGGATTCGGATTTTCACGGGCTGATCGCCGAGGCATCGAAGAATGCCGTCTTCCGCGACATCGTCGATGACGTCCGCGAGGCGATGGCGCAGCAATCCGGGCTGCTGACCGCCTTGGGGCCGAGGCGTCAGGAATCGAATGAAGAGCATCGCGCCATCGTCGAAGCCATCCGCAAAGGGGCGGAGGCCGAAGCCCAGGCGGCGATGGAAATTCATCTCAAGAAGGTCGAGGCGGCTGTCAGCCGCATCATCGGCGCCGAGCCGCGCTAAAGTCCGTCGCGCAGCGTAGGGAAGCGACGTTGTTCAGCCGCCAAAGACTGCCTTTCCACAGGCCGCCGGTTACGCATCCACAAATAGCAGAGTGAAAATCCTTGACTGCAGGGTAGTTTTTCCTTTAATCGACAAACCTGTCAGACCGCATAGCAGATTAACATCTTTATGGCATCTGCGCGGAGGGGCGGCCGGGAGGTTGCCGAACCCATGGGATAGGGAGGAGAAATGACAGTGATGCAATCCAACAGAAGCGAGGCCGAGGGCCAGGTCTTTGCCGAGGAGGATCTCGGCTACCACAAGGCGCTGAAGCCGCGGCAGATCCAGATGATCGCCATTGGCGGCGCCATCGGCACGGGGCTGTTTCTCGGCGCCGGCGGCCGGCTTGCCGCTGCCGGTCCGGCACTTGTGCTGGTCTATGCCCTGTGCGGCTTCTTCGCCTTCCTCGTTCTCAGAGCCCTCGGCGAACTGATCGTCCATCGCCCGACCTCGGGCTCGTTCGTCTCCTATGCCCGCGAATTTTACGGCGAAAAGCTCGCCTTCGCGGTCGGCTGGATGTATTGGCTGACCTGGGCGATGACGGCGGTGGCCGACGTCACCGCGGTCGCCCTCTACATGAATTTCTTCAAGGCCTATGTCCCCTGGATCGCCATGATCGATCAGTGGGTGTTTGCGCTGGTGGCGCTGGTCCTCGTCCTCTCGATGAACCTCCTGTCGGTGAAGGTCTTCGGTGAACTGGAATTCTGGTTCAGCCTCGTCAAGGTCCTCGCCCTCCTCGTCTTCCTGATCGTCGGCGTCTACTTCGTCGTCACCGGCACGCCGATCGACGGCCATGTTCCGGGCATCAGCACGATCACCGATTTCGGTGGCATGTTCCCGAACAGCATCCTGCCGGCCCTGGTGGTGATTCAGGGCGTGGTCTTCGCCTATGCCTCGATCGAGCTGATCGGCACCGCCGCCGGTGAAACCGAAAATGCCCGCAAGGTCATGCCGCGGGCGATCCGCACGGTCGTGCTGCGCCTCGTGGTCTTCTATGTCGGCTCGGTCCTGCTGCTGTCGCTGCTGCTGCCTTATACCGCCTATAAGGGCGGCGAGAGCCCGTTCGTGACCTTCTTCGGCAAGATCGGCATCCAGGGCGCCGACGTCGTCATGAACCTCGTGGTGCTGACCGCCGTCCTGTCGTCGCTCAATGCCGGCCTCTATTCGACCGGCCGCATCCTGCATTCCATGGCGATATCAGGCTCGGCGCCGGCCGCACTGGCGAAAATGAACCGCTCCGGCGTGCCCTATGTCGGCATTGCGGTGACGGCTGTCGTGACCGCCTTCGGCGTCGTGCTGAACGCCGTCGTTCCGGCAGAAGCCTTCGAGATCGGCCTGAATGTCGCCGCCCTCGGCATCATCGCCGCATGGGGGGTGATCGTGCTCTGCCAGCTCAAGCTGTGGCAGCTGTCGCGGCAGGGCAAGCTGGCGCGGCCTGAATTCCGGATGTTCGGCGCGCCCTATACCGGCGTGCTGACCCTGGGCTTCCTTGCCGTCGTCGTGATCCTGATGGCTCTCGACTATCCGGTTGGAACCTACACGGTCGCTTCTCTGGCCCTGATCATTCCGGCGCTGGTGGTCGGCTGGCTCTTGATGCGTGAGCGCATCCACATGCTCGCCGCCGAACAGGGCGAGGATCGCGGCGGTTTCGATCTCGCCTGATACACCCAAGCTTTCTCCGGCGGCGCAGTCGCCGCCGGGGTGCGGCATGAATGGAGAGAGACATGAGTGAGGATTTCGTCGTCACCGATCGTGGCGGGATCGTCGAGAACAGGCACCGCGTCCACGCGGCGGTCGTCGATGCCAAGGGCAGGCTGCTCTACACGCTCGGAAATCCGGCGCGCCTGACGCTTGCCCGCTCCGCCGCCAAGCCGGCCCAGGCGCTTGCCATCCTGGAGACGGAGGGTGTCGAGCGTTTCGGCTTCGATGATGCGGATATTGCGCTGATGTGCGCGTCCCACAGCAGCGAAGAGCGGCATATCGCGCGCACGCGAACCATGCTGTCGAAGATCAAGGCCGAGGAGGCCGACCTTCGCTGCGGCGGCCATCCTTCGCTGTCGGAAACGGTCAACCGCGTATGGATCAAGCAGGACTTTATCCCGACGGCAGTCTGCAGCAATTGTTCGGGCAAGCACGTCGGCATGCTTGCCGGCGCCCGGGCGATCGGGGCAGGCATGGAGGACTACCACCTGCCGGATCATCCGATGCAGGGGCGGGTCAAGCACACGCTCGCCGAACTCTGCGATCTGGACACCCGGGAGGTCGAATGGGGGATCGACGGATGCAATCTCCCGACCCCCGCCTTTCCGCTGGACCGCCTGGCCCGCATCTATGCCAAGCTTGCCGCGGCAGCCGACGGGGAAGGGGCGGGCGAGGCTCCATCGACGCGGGGGCCGGCACTCGCCCGCATCTTCCATGCAATGGCGCGCCACCCTGACATGGTTGCGGGCGAGGGACGCTACTGCACGCTGCTGATGCGCGCATTCAACGGTGCCCTCATCGGCAAGCTTGGAGCCGATGCCAGCTACGCGATCGGTGTGCGGGCCTCGGATGAAACCCGGCGATTGGGAACGGACGGGGCGCTCGGCATCTCGGTCAAGATCGAGGACGGCAATCTTGAAATCCTTTACGCCGTCGTGACGGAGCTCCTCGAGCGGCTCGGCATCGGTTCGCCTGAGATCCGAAGCCGGCTCGCGCCGTTCCATCATCCCCCGCGCGTGAACACGATGGGTGTCACAACAGGCGGCGTGTCCTTTCCGTTCAAGCTGCGCGGATCGAAGCCGGACGGGGACGATCCTCGTCCTGCCGCTCTGGCCCGATGACACCTCCGGACGCGGCCATTCCGCCGCGTCTGCGCCCATCCTCTTCTTCATCCCGTCGCCGCAATGCGTGCTTGCAGCGCCCCTTTCGAAAGTTCCTGCCATGACGACATCCGATATGACTGCTATCCGCGTTGAGCACGACCTGATCGGCGATCGCGACGTACCGGCCTCGGCCTATTACGGCGTGCATACGCTGCGCGCGGTCGAGAATTTTCCGATTACCGGTCAGACCCTGAAGGAATCGGCGGATCTGATCGCATCGCTGGCGGCGATCAAGCAGGCGGCGGCTGAGGCCAATGTTAGCCTCGGCCTTCTGGATCGGGAGCGGGCCGACGCCATCATTGCGGCCTGTATCGAAATCCGCGACGGAGCGCTGCACGACCAGTTCGTCGTCGATCTGATCCAGGGCGGGGCGGGAACCTCGACCAACATGAACGCCAACGAGGTGATTGCCAACCGGGCGCTCGAAATCCTCGGCCATCGCCGCGGCGACTACCAGCACCTGCATCCGAACGAGCACGTCAATCTCTCGCAATCCACCAACGACGTCTATCCGACGGCGTTGAAGCTTGCCGCATGGATCGGCGTTCACCGTCTGGTCGACGCCATGGCGATCCTGCGCCGGGCATTCGAGGCCAAGGCGGTCGAGTTCGCCGACGTCCTCAAGATGGGCCGTACCCAATTGCAGGACGCCGTGCCGATGACGCTCGGGCAGGAATTCGGAACCTACGCGCTGATGCTGGCGGAGGACGAGGCGCGCCTTTCCGAAGCGGTCTCGTTGATCCGCGAGATCAATCTCGGCGCGACGGCGATCGGCACTGGCATCACCGCCCATCCTCGCTATGCGGCGCTGGTGCGCGAGCGCCTGTCTGCGATCGTCGGCGTCGATCTGGTGACGTCACCTGACCTGGTGGAGGCGACGCAGGATTGCGGCTCGTTCGTGCAGCTTTCGGGCGTCCTCAAGCGGGTGGCGGTCAAGCTTTCCAAGACCTGCAACGACCTGCGGCTTCTGTCCTCGGGGCCGCGCGCCGGCTTCAACGAGATCAATCTGCCGGCACGCCAGGCCGGCTCCTCGATCATGCCCGGCAAGGTCAACCCTGTTATCCCTGAAGTGGTCAACCAGGTCGCCTTCGAAGTGATCGGCAACGACGTGACGATCACCATGGCCGCCGAGGCCGGCCAGCTGCAGCTGAACGCCTTCGAGCCGGTGATCTTCTACAGCCTCTATCGCAGCCTGAGCCACCTGACCAATGCCTGCCTGACGCTCGAGGCGAATTGCATTCAAGGTATCACCGCCAACCGCGAAAGGCTGCGGCAGATGGTCGAGCAATCGATCGGCATCGTGACGGCGCTCAACCCCTATATCGGCTACCGCAATGCCACCGAGGTTGCGCTGGAAGCGCATCATTCGGGACGGGGGGTCTATGAAATCCTTCTCGAACGCGGGTTGATGCAGAAGGAGCATCTCGATGCGGTGCTGCGCCCGGAAACGCTGACCCGGCCGAGCGAGAAGCTGTCCTTCTCGTAAGGCATGCGGCGCATTTTGCTTCCGGGCGACACTCATATGTGCGCGATCACGCCGCCTTTGCTTGCGGCTTGGCAGCCTTGACGTGGGTTACGCTGCGGCGGCCGTCGATGCTGACGGGAACGTCACCATCGACGGTGGCGCGGCGCACGACGCGGTGCTGGTCGCCATAATCGTTGACGGCATAGTGCTGCGTGGCGCGATTGTCCCAGATCGCCACGTCGCCGGCTCTCCAGCGCCAGCGCACGGTATTTTCCGGAGCGGTGACGTAAGACTGGAACACCTCGTAGAGTTTTACGGAGTCGCTCTTCGACAGGCCGACAAGGCGCTGAACGAAGTTGCCGAGCAACAGCGATCTTTCGCCGGTTTCCGGATGGACACGCACGACCGGATGCTCGGTCTCGTAGATGGTCGAGGTGAAAACTTCCTCGAAATGCTTCTTCTCTTCGGCGGTGGCGCGAGGGCGCACGGCAGCATAGTCGTAGGCGTTGCTGTGAATGGCCCATAGATTGTCCGCCAACAGTTTCAGCGGCGCCGGCAGGCTTTCATATGCGGCATGGGTGTTGGACCAGATCGTGTCGCCGCCGGCCGCCGGAATGACGACGCCGCGAAGCACGGAGAATTTGGGGTAGGCGTCGACGAAGGTGACGTCGGTGTGCCACTGGTCCGCCCTGCCGCCGCCGCGGCTGGAATCGAGATTGAGGATGGACGCCGTGCCGGCGACCGGTCCCTGGGTTGGATGCGGCACGAGATCGCCGAGGCGGCGTGCGAAGGCTTCCTGTTCTGGATCGTCAAGATGTCCCTGATCGCGGAAGAAGATCACCTTGTGCTTCAGGAGAAGCTGGTTGATGGCGGCCACCGTTGCATCCGAAAGCTCTCCGCCAAGGCGGATGCCTCTGATTTCGGCGCCGACACGGCCGGTCAGCGGGACGATATCGGACTCGGGAATGATCTGATTGACGAGAACCGGATTGCTCATGGAAATCTCCTGTTTGATTTGGAAGAAAACGGTGGGTCACATGCGCCCAAGGATGTATCCTTTGGGCGTTCGAAATCTCAGCGCTGAAGTCGACAGGGCTATGGAACCGCATAATCTACAAAATCTGTAGACAATAATTTCTAATTTTGCCTGTTTTCGTGAAACAGCCGCTTCGATTTCCTCGCCAGGCGGGAGGCTGGCGGCCGCTGCCGTTTCTTCGTATCTTCCGCCGACGGCGCGGGATCGCCGAACAACATCATGCTTGAGGCCGTAGATCGCCGCCCGGAAAGGAACTTTCGATGGCAACAGTCAAACTTCTGTCGGATCAAGAGGCCGCAGCCGTTCCGGCCGTGCGAGCCGTGTTCGATGACATCAGGGCGACACGCAAGACCGATTTCATCAACAACTTCTGGCGTGCTCTTGCAAACGACCCCGCAAACCTCAAGCGAGTATGGGAGACGCTCAAATCGGTCATGACGGTCGAAGGCGCCATCGATCCGCTGACGCGGGAGATGATCTACATAGCGGTGTCGACGGCCAATGCCTGCCAGTACTGCGTTCAATCCCACACTGCAGCCGCCCGGGCGCGCGGCATGACCGATGCCCAACATGGCGAACTCCTGACGATCATCGGGCTCGCCGCGCAGACAAACCATCTCGCTCTCGCCATGCAGGTTCCGCCCGATCCGGAATTCGAGGTGCGATAGGAAACAACGGACGATTCGCATCAAGGCGTGCGACTGCTCGCCGCAAGGCGTACTTCTACCAGCGGCGAGCGAAAGCGAGGATGGGGAACGCGGTTGTATCACTCTGCAGGTTGCCTGAGCGGGAGCGGCGCCACTGTTCGGTCTCCAGTGAGACTCTGCTGACCCATGCCTACGATCAGTACTGCAGACAAGCTGGCTGCGACCGAAACCCAAAAACCATTGCTCGGGCCGTAAGTGTCGACCACCCAGCCGGAGACGAAGGCGCCGAGCGCCATACCGATACCAATGCCGGTCATAACCCAGGTCACACCTTCCGTCAGCATCGATTCCGGCACGCGGCGCTCGATGAGCCCGAAGGCGGTGATGAAGACGGGTGAGATGGCGATGCCGCTCACGAAGACTGCGAAGGCAAGCAGCCAGACAGAACTGCTGGCGATGAGAAGTGGTAGAGCGGTGAGCGCAAGCACGCCGACAGCGATTAGCAGTTGGCGCTGGAGGGCCAGCTTGGGGTTTATCGCTCCGATTATGAGGCCAACCATGAAAGAGCCAATGGCATAAACGCCGATGACGAGGCTGGCAGCTTCAGGCCGCCCGAGCTCTTTGGTAATTGCAACAGCGCTGACCTCAGCCGTGGCGAAGGTAGAGCCGACAAAGACCAACGCGAGCGTGATAATCTGGACCGGGCGCAACCAGATTGCCGACCGATGGTTGGCGCCCATGTCGACCCGGCGCACTTTCGGTTCTGTCGACCGCTGCACGAGAAAGGCAAAACTGCCGAGCGCCATAAAGAGAGTACTCACGATCATGCCCGCCTCCGGGAACAGCGAGACAGCCAGGCCGACAGAAAGCGATGCGCCAGCGATATAGACAAGTTCGTCCGCAGCGGATTCAAAGGCGAAGGCTGTATTAAGCTCAGGTCTGTCGCGAAAGATCTCTGTCCAGCGGGCACGCAGCATTGCTGGAATACTGGGCATTGTTGCAGCAAAGAGTGCCGAGAGGAACAGCGTCCACGAAGGCCAACCCTGGTTTGCGGCCGCGATCAGCGTCCCGAATGCGATCACCGAGACGACGGTGGTGGGGATCAGGACGGCCCGTTGGCCCAGCTGATCCACCTGCCGCGAAATCTGCGGGGAGATCACGGCGTTGGTCAGCGCAAAGGTCGCGGAGACAGCGCCGGCGAGCCAATATTCTCCATGAGTCTGAGAAAGCATGGCGACGATACCGATCGGCGCCATCGCTATTGGAAGGCGGGCGAAGAAACCTGCAGCGGAAAAGCTTTTAGTACCGGGCGCGCGGAAAATTTCTACATATGGATTATGCATCGGCGTGTTCCGTGTTAGAGAGCTAACGCCACGTACATACGTAACGTATGCAAATGTGTAATCAAATACACGGCGTATGTCAATTAACATACGGAGCGTATGAGAATGGATGATGGAGGACCTATGCGCAGGTCACGTAATGAAATGATTGCTGAGACTCGGGCTAAGCTCTTGGCTGCAGGCCGAAGAGCATTTGGTGCCTCTGGTTACGCCGAATCTTCCATGGACGACTTTACAGGTGAAGCCGGACTCACGCGCGGCGCTCTTTATCATCACTTCGGCGACAAGAAAGGACTGTTCGCGGCCGTTGTAGCCGAGATCGACAGCGAGATGACGGCCCGACTCTGCGAGATCTCTTCTATGGCATCGACGCGCTGGCAGGGATTCGTGGATGAGAATATTGGTTACGTCCTAATGGCGCTGGAGCCGGAACTTCAGCGCATCATGTTTCGTGATGGGCCGGCCGTCCTCGGCGATCCATCGCAGTGGCCGAATGCAAACGGCTGCATCGCCGCGGTGGCCCAAAGTCTCGAGACCTTGAAACAAGAAGGTGTCATCGTCGATATCGACCCTGAAGCCGGTGCTCGCCTGATCAACGCCGCCAGCAGCAGTGCGGCGCAATGGATCGCTAATGCCGAAAATCCGGATGCCATCGCGAAGCGGGCTGTGGAGAGCTTTCGAACCTTTTTGGAGGGCCTGCGCGCCAATAAGTTTGACTAAGCTGACGCTGTCGAATCGTTGGTGCGATCGCCAGCCATATCGCAGAAAGGCGCGCCGAGGGCAGAAAAGTCAGCTAGGGCTGGCGGAGATCGTTGGCAACCGTCGAGAAGTAGCCATGCGCCTTGCCGGCCGCCATTGTTTTTCCTTGGCATGTCGCACTTTGAGTTGAGATTGACAACTTTAAATTGTAGTGTGGCGGTGAAGTTGGAATGTCCGGATCTCT